>NZ_JALAHB010000094.1 GCF_022712115.1 Brevibacterium sp.
CTCAACAACGTCGTCTGGACCTCCGCGGGCGCCTGCGCGGTGGACGGCTTCGAGGTCACCCGCGCCCGGCTCGCCGCACGGGGCACCGTCTCCGTGTTCGGCGTGGACAAGTTCCCGCGCATGACGGACTTCGTGATCCCCTCCGGCGTGCGGATCGGCGATGCCGACCGCGTCCGCCTCGGCGCCCACCTGGCCCCCGGCACCGTCGTCATGCACGAGGGCTTCGTGAACTTCAACGCCGGCACCCTCGGCTCGGCGATGGTCGAGGGGCGCATCTCCCAGGGCGTCGTCGTGGGCGAGGGCACGGACATCGGCGGCGGCGCCTCCATCATGGGCACCCTCTCCGGCGGCAACACCCGGAAGATCACGGTGGGCTCCGGCACGCTGCTGGGGGCGAACTCCGGCATCGGCATCTCCCTGGGCGACGACTGCATCGTGGAGGCCGGGCTCTACGTCACCGCCGGCACCCCGGTGGCCCTCATGTCCGAGGACGGGCGCGTGGTGAAGGCCGCGGAGCTCTCCGGCGCGGACAACGTCCTCCTGCGCCGCAACGGCTCCACCGGTGCGGTCGAGGCGCACGCACGCACCGCGAAGGGCATCGAGCTCAACCCGGACCTGCACTGACACACCGGCCGGGCGCCCCGGGCGCCTGCCCTCACCTCCCGCGCCCGGTGCTGACCTCCAGCACCGGGCGCGGCCGTCCCAGGAGGCCCCATGACCGTTCCGCCCCTGCCGCAGGACCCGCCGCCGAGGCCGGGTGTGCCGCCGCCCCGGCCGAGCTCTCCGCCACCGGTCCCGGCCGCCCCCGAGGCCTCGATCGCCCCCGAGGCCTCGATCGCTCCGGCTGATCCGGCGGCTCCGGCCGAATCCGCCCCGACGGCACAGGCCGAGTCCGCAGCACAGGCCGGTGCCGGACGCGCCCTCGCCCCCGACCTCGCGCGCGGCCTCATGCTCCTGCTCATCGCCGTGGCGAACGTCTCCTGGCACCTGTGGGGGCATCCGACGGGGCTGTCCTCCGCGCACCCCACGGACGGCGACACCCTCGACACCGTCCTCGCCACCGCCTCGCTCACCCTCGTGGACGGCCGCGTCTACCCGCTGTTCGCGTTCCTGTTCGGCTACGGCATGGTCCAGTTCTCCGTCTCCCGCGCTGCGCGCGGTGTGCCCGCGGACGCCGTGAGACGCATGCTCCGGCGCCGTCACTGGTGGATGATCGCCTTCGGCGCCCTCCACGCGCTCCTCCTCTTCCACGGGGACATCCTGGGCGCCTACGGTCTCGCCGGGCTCGTGGTGGGCGGGCTGTTCTTCTCCCGGACGGATCGCACCCTGCGGATCGTCGCCTGGATCTTCGGCAGCCTGCTGGCGCTGGGCGCACTGCTCGGCCTGGTCTCCGGATTCCTGCTCACCCTGCTGCCCGCGGAGGTCACCGCCGAGATCGCGGCGGGGATGGAGACCGGCGGCACCGGCAGCCCGCTCACGGACATGACCGCGGGCCAGCCGAACTACCTTCTCGCCGCAGCATCCCGCCTCGGCATGTGGGCGCTGAGCACGCCGGGGACGGTGCTCATGCTCGCGGTTCCGCTCGCGATGGTCCTCGGCTGGCTCGCCGCCCGTCACGGACTGCTCGACGACCCGGCCGCCCACCGGGGACGCCTCGTGCGGATCGCCTGGACGGGCATCACGGTGGGCGTGCTGGGCGGCCTGCCCCAGGCGCTGGCATTCGCCGGCGTCCTGCACCTGCCCGAGACCTCGGAGTGGATGCTCATCGGTCTCCACTCCGTCACCGGGGTGGCGGGAGGGCTGGGCTATGCGGCCCTGTTCGGGCTCCTCGCACTCCGCCTCGGCCGGCGCGCGCTCCACGAGCACCCCCTGCTCATCGCCCGGCCCGCGCGTGCCATCGCCGCGGTGGGCAAGCGCTCGCTGAGCTTCTACCTGTTCCAGTCGCTCGTCTTCGCGCCCGTGCTCACCGCCTGGGGCCTCGGCCTCGGGGAGAGGATCACCACCGCCAGTGCATTCACGCTGGCCGCAGCGGTGTGGCTCCTCTCCTGCGTCCTCGCGGCGATGTTCGAGGACCGTAGTACCCGCGGACCCGCAGAGATGCTGCTGCGCAGGCTCACCTACGGCCGCGAGGGAGGCTGAGGCCGTCGGCCGGTCACTCCCTCCGGCCCCTCACCCCTGCCATGCATGGTGGGCGTATGAGGCGACCGGGCTCCACACACAGAGACCGCAGACGTGCGAAAGCGCCCCGCTCCCGGTTCGGTTCCGGGAGCGGGGCGCTTCTCTGCGTGTGCGCGGCTCAGCGCTCGTGCAGCTGGGTGTACTGACGCAGCCCGGAGCCGGTGTAGATCTGGCGGGGACGGCCGATCTTGGTCTCCGGATCCGTGATCATCTCGCGCCACTGGGCGATCCAGCCCGGCAGGCGGCCCACGGCGAAGAGGACCGTGAACATGTTCGTGGGGAAGCCCAGGGCCTTGTAGATGAGGCCGGTGTAGAAGTCCACGTTCGGAGAGAGCTTGCGCTCGACGAAGTAGTCGTCGGCCAGCGCGATCTCCTCGATGCTCTTGGCGAGGTCCAGCAGTTCGTCGTTGCCGCCGAGCTTCTCCAGCACCTCGTCCGCGGTCTTCTTGATGATCGCCGCGCGCGGGTCGTAGTTCTTGTAGACGCGGTGCCCGAAGCCCATGAGCCGGACGCCGTCCTCCTTGTTCTTCACGCGCTCCATGAAGGACTTGGCGCCGTCGTCGGAGGCCTTGATGTCCTCGAGCATCTCCAGCACCGCGGAGTTCGCGCCGCCGTGCAGCGGGCCGGCCAGAGCGTTGATGCCGGCGGAGATGGACTGGTACAGGTTGGCCTGCGAGGAGCCCACGAGGCGCACGGTGGAGGTGGAGCAGTTCTGCTCGTGATCCGCGTGCAGGATGAAGAGCTGGTCGAGGGCCTTCGCCGCGAGCGGGTCGATCTCGTACTGCTCGGACGGGAAGCCGAAGTTCACGCGGAGGAAGTTCTCCACGAGGCCCAGGTCGTTGTCCGGGAACACCACGGGCAGACCCTGCGCCTTGCGGTGTGCGAAGGCGGCGATCGTGGGCATCTTGGCGAGCAGCCGGACCGTGGAGAGGTCGATCTGCTCCTCATCGTGGACGCTGAGGCTGTCCTGGTAGAACGTGGACATCGCCGCGATGGACGCGGAGACCATCGGCATGGGGTGGGCGTCGTAGGGGAACGCCTGGAAGAACCGGCGCATGTCCTCGTGCAGCAGCGTGTGACGGCGCAGCCGCGCGTCCCAGGCCGCGAGCTGGTCCGGGGTGGGGAGCTCGCCGTAGATGAGCAGGTAGGCGACCTCGACGAAGGTCGACTTCTCCGTGAGCTCCTCGATGTCGTAGCCGCGGTAACGCAGGACGCCGGCGTCGCCGTCGATGTAGGTGATGTCCGACTTCAGCGACGCGGTGTTCGCGAATCCCGGGTCGTAGGTGACCGTGCCGGTCTCCCCCAGGAGCTTGCTGATCCTCAGCCCCGAATTTCCTTCGGTGGCCTCGACGGACTCCAGTGCGAGGTCCTTGCCGCCTGTGCGCAGCACTGCATCCTGGGTCATACGACACCTCTCGTCTTGGTACTCAGCTCACGCTGAGAGGGGATTCAGAATCGTTTCAGAGTCGGGGAAAGACTACTCGACTGTGGAGGTCACACGAAATCACACCACGGTAGTGTATTATGCCCCGCGCAGACGACTCGCGGCCTCCGCGATCACGGCGTCGGAGGCGGTCAGGGCGATGCGCACGTGCTGCGCGCCGGCCTCCCCGTAGAAGGCTCCGGGACCTGCGATGATGCCCAGTTCGGCCAGTGCGCCGATGGTCTCCCAGCAGTCCTCCCCGCGGGTTCCCCACAGGTAGAGCCCCGCCTCGGAGTGGTCGATCCGGAGGCCGAACGCCTCGACCGCAGGCCGCAGCACCGCACGGCGTGCGCGGTAGAGCTCCTTCTGCGCACTCCGGTGCGCCGCATCGCCGAGTGCGGCGATCATGGCCTCCTGGACCGGCCCCGGCATGATCATGCCGGCGTGCTTCCGCGCAGTCAGCAGGTTCTCCACCAGCACGGGATCCCCCGCGAGGTACGCCGCCCGGTAGCCTGCGAGGTTGGACTGCTTGGACAGCGAGTAGACGGACAGCAGGCCGGTGTGGTCGCCGCCCGTCACGGCGGGGTCGAGGATGCTCGGGGCGACCTCCGCGCCCTCCCACCCCAGGGTGGCGTAGCACTCGTCCGAGGCGATGACGACACCCGCGGCGCGCGCGGCCTCGACGATCCGCGCGAGCTCCCGGGTGGTGAGCACGCGCCCGGTGGGGTTGCCCGGCGAGTTGACCCAGAGGAGGCCCACGCCGGAGAGGTCGGCGCCTGAGAGGATCTCGTCCGCGTCCACCACGCGCGCGGGCAGGCCCGCGATCTCCGCACCCATCGCGTACGTGGGGTAGGCCGCGGCCGGGTGTGCCACGGCCAGCCCTCGCTGCCGCAGACCCAGCAGGGTGGGGAGCCAGGCGACCGCCTCCTTGGAGCCCACGAGCGGGAGGACCTCACGCGCGGGGTCCAGCTGTGCGCCGAACACCTCGCGGCAGAAGGCGGCGATGGCCTCGCGGAGCTCGGGCGTGCCCTGGGTCGTGGGGTAGCCCGGCCAGTCCGCGGCGGCGGCCAGCGCCTCGCGGATCACCGCCGGCGTGGGATCGACGGGCGTGCCGATGGAGAGGTCGCAGACTCCGCCGGGATGGCGCTGGGCCGTCTCCCGGTAGGGGGTCAGCGAGTCCCAGGGGTACCCGGGGAGGTCCAGTCCGAATCCGGCGGTGTACGGCTCAGCGCGCAATGTCTCATCCTCTGTGGTGCTCGTGGGCCCGGCCGGGGCTCAGGCGTCCTGGTTCTGCGGGGGAAGCGCAGCGATGAAGGGGTGGTCCTTGCCGATGTTGCCCAGCTTCGCGGCCCCGCCGGGCGAGCCCAGGTCGTCGAAGAACTCGACGTTCGCCTTGTAGTACTCGGCCCACTCCTCCGGGGTGTCGTCCTCGTAGTAGATCGCCTCCACCGGGCAGACGGGCTCGCAGGCGCCGCAGTCCACGCATTCGTCCGGGTGGATGTAGAGCGAACGCTCGCCCTCGTAGATGCAGTCCACAGGGCATTCGTCAATGCACGCCTTGTCCTTGAGGTCCACACACGGCTGCGCGATGACGTAGGTCACGGTCACTTCTCCTAAGGGGTCGGATCCACTCCCCACAAGGGTACTCCCTGGTCCGCCCTGCGCTCGCGGAACCCACAGGTACTCAGTGTTGCCAAGTAGCGGTACTCAGCGTTACTGTGTAGCGGTACTGAGTGATACCGAGTAGAAAGGGGGCGCACAGTGGCAAGTCAGATGACGGAGATGCTCAAGGGCACCCTCGAGGGCATCGTCCTGGCGATCCTGGCCGAAAGGGCGGCGTACGGGTACGAGATCACGGCATGGCTGCGAGAGCAGGGCTTCACTGAGATCGCGGAAGGCACCGTGTACGCGCTGCTCGTCCGGATCGAGCAGCGGGGCTTCGTGGACGTGGAGAGGGTCCCCTCGGAGAAGGGACCGCCGCGCAAGGTGTACTCGCTGAACCCCACGGGGCGCGACCGCCTCACCGAGTTCTGGCGGACCTGGGGCCTCCTCTCCGAGCGCATCGAGCAGCTCCGCCCGGATGCCGCACACAAAGCGGACCGCACGGGGCCACTGGAAAACACGGGCTCGCCGGAAGACACAGGCTCATCGGAGCAGACGGACCTGTCAGAGAACACCGAGAAGGAAGGGGCCTGACATGGCCGCCAAATGGATCGAGTACCTCACCGGATCGCTCGAGCAGAAGAAGCAGTACAGGCAGAGCGTCGCAAGGATCAAGGCACTGCCAGAACCGTACCTGAGCGCCGCGAAGGCAGGTCAGCGCTACCTGCTGGTGAATGGGCCCGTCTCCGACGCCGACACCCTCGTCACGATGTTCGACGACTTCGTGGAGCTGTGGGAGCGGGCAGCCGCTGATGCGACCCCGCTGCGTGCGGTCGTCGGCGACGATCCGGTCGAGTTCATCGAGGCATTCGCGCAGGCATACGCGGGCAGGCAGTGGATCGACAAGGAGCGCGAGCGCCTCCGGCAGACGATCGACGGGGCCGAGCGCCGCACCGGTGAGGAGAAGGAGTCATGACCGCCACGGCCACGGAGCCGGCTCGCACGGAGCCCGCGATCCGGCTCGCAGGCATCACCAAGTCCTACCGGGAGCTGCAGGTGCTGCGCGGCGTCGACCTCGACGTCGAGCCCGGCAGCATCGTCGCACTGCTCGGCTCCAACGGCGCGGGGAAGACGACTCTGGTGCGGATCCTGTCCTCCCTGCTCAAGGCCGACGGAGGCACAGCCACGGTGAACGGCTTCGACGTCGCAGCCCAGGCTGGTGACGTGCGCCTGTCGATCAGCCTGACCGGACAGTTCGCGGCGGTGGACGAGGTGCTGACCGGCAGGGAGAACCTCGTGCTGGTCGCGAGGCTGCGCCACCTGCCGGATCCGGGCCCGGTGGCGGACAGGATGCTCGCCCGCTTCTCGCTCACGGACGCGGGCGGCCGCAGGGCCGGAACGTACTCGGGCGGGATGCGGCGGCGGCTCGACATCGCCATGAGCCTGGTGGGCGATCCGCCGATCGTCTTCCTCGACGAGCCAACCACTGGGCTCGACCCTCAGGCGCGCATCGAGGTGTGGCAGACGGTGAAAGCGCTCGCCGCAGGCGGCACGACAGTACTGCTGACCACGCAGTACCTCGACGAGGCCGAACAGCTCGCCGACCGCATCGCGGTCCTGCACGAGGGCACGATCATCCGGCACGGCACACTCGCGGAGCTGAAGCGGCTCCTCCCCGCCGCGACGGTCGAGTACGTGGAGAAGCAGCCGACCCTCGAGGAGGTCTTCCTCGCCCTCGTCGGCGGTGATGCCGCCGAGGCCCCACGGGCTCAGGATGCCATGGCGCCGGAAGATGCAACGGTGCCGCAGGACGCGGCACGGACTGAAGGAGGCCCCCGATGACCGCCCACGTCCTCGGCGACGCCGGTGCGCTCACCGGCCGGTCGCTGCGCCACATCCTCCGCAGTCCGGACACCATCATCACCACCGCGATCATGCCGATCGCGCTGATGCTGATCTTCGTCTTCGTGTTCGGCGGTGCGATCGACACGGGAACCGACGAGGCGTACGTCAGCTACCTGCTTCCGGGGATCCTGCTCATCACTGTCGCGTCCGGGATCGCATACACCGCATACCGGCTGTTCTTGGATATGCAGGGAGGCATCTTCGAGCGCTTCCAGTCGATGCCGATCGCACGCTCGAGCGTGCTCTGGGCGCACGTGCTCACCTCGCTCGTGGCCAATGTGGTCTCCCTCGGGGTGGTCATCGGCACGGCCTTCGCCCTGGGCTTCCGCACGGGCGCCTCGCTGGGCGCGTGGCTGGCGGTGGCCGGAATCCTGATCCTCTTCGCCCTCGCTCTGACATGGATCGCCGTGATCGCGGGGCTGTCAGCGAAGACCGTCGACGGCGCAAGCGCATTCAGCTACCCGCTGATCTTCCTCCCGTTCGTCAGCTCGGCCTTCGTGCCCGTCGCCTCGATGCCCGGACCCATCGCGTGGTTCGCGGAGAACCAGCCTGTGACCTCGGTCGTGGACGCGATCAGGGCGCTGTTCGCCCAACAGCCGGTGGGAGCGGGGATCTGGGTCGCCCTCGCCTGGTGCGCGGGAATGCTCCTCGTCGCCTACGGCATCGCGATCCTCGTCTACCGGAGGAGGATCCGCTGAGCCCTCCCCCGTAGAGTGGTCCGGTGCACTCGTCCGCGGAGGACGCCCGTGAGGAAGCTGAGGTAGTGATGGAACTGCGCGAAGGCATGCGCGTCGTGATCCGGTACCGGTCCGGAGAGGGTGCCACGGATGCGCTCGGCACGGTCGAGGCGGCGGATGCCTCCTCCGTGACGGTCTCCACGAAGCGCGGCAGCGCCGTGATCCCCCGCGCGGACATCCTGCTCGCGCACGAGGTGCCGCCCGCACCCGTGCGCACCGGGCGCCCGCATCAGGTCCTCTCCGCCTCGAGCCTTCGCCTCGTCTCCGCGGGAGCCTGGCTGCCTGCGGGCAGCACGTGGCTCCACGCGGACAACGTCCGGGCGGAGCTCAGCGAATCGGACGACTTCGTCCAGACCGGCTGGCTGCTGCGCAGCTCCCCGGAGGCGGGCTCACGGCGGGCGAACTCCGCGCTGCCCATCGCCTCCCCCGGCATGCCCGCAGCGCAGGCGCTCGACGCATGCGAGGCCTGGTACGCCGAACGCGGGCAGCCTCCCGTCGTGCAGATCTACTCCGCAGACGCCTCGAGCACCCTCGCCGAGGAGTGCCGCGAGCTGGGACCGCTGCTGCGCGAACGCGGCTACACCCCGTCCGCTGCCACCCTCGTGCTCACGGGTTCCACGCGGGAGGCCGCGGCCGGTGCCACCCGCGCCGCGGATGTCGCGCTCCCGGGCCTGAGCATCGAGGTCTCGGACACCGCCTCGGAGCAGTACATCACGGCACTGGGCCACGGCCCGGACTCCCCCGGGCGGGAAGCCTACGCCGCCCTGGTGCGCGGCGGAGAGCAGGTGCAGTTCGTCACGGCACTCGCCCACCACCCGGACGGGTCCACCACCCCGGTGGCGCACTGCCGCATGGCGGAGGTCAACCGCTGGGCGGTCGTGACCAACCTCATCACCCGTCCGGATCTCCGCCGCCGAGGCGCCGGGCGGGCGGTCGTCCGTGCCGCCCTCGCCACGGCCTCGGGCAGGGGCGTGCGCTCCTACCTCGCAGACGTGGAGGCGGACAACGCCGCATCCCTGGGCCTGTTCGAGTCCCTGGGCGCGACCGTGAGCCAGCGCAGCTGGTACGCCGCACGCTGAACCGCGGGCTCCGCCGGTCCTGCCGGTTCCGCCTGCGCGCTCAGTCCTCGCAGACCACGCGGGTGCGATCTCCGCCGCAGTCCGTCCGCCGCCGCAGCCGCGCTCAGTCCTCGCAGACCACGCGGTTCACAGGACGGTAGACGGTGGTGAAGTCGTCCTTCGACACGACCGCGCCGCTGCTCGGATCCTTGATGGTCCGGTAGATCGTGATCGACCAGCCCTGTCCCGGCGACTGCGGTGTGCAGCTCGGACCGGACTCGGTCACCGTGCTCGGCGAGGTGAAGTTGAAGCGGTCCGAGGCCGAGGCCTCGACGTCCGCCTTCTCACTCCCCAGCACGCGCGCCACGACCTCGCCGCCGGCCAGGTGCATGTCGAGGACAACCGGGGCATCCGTGGTGTTGGTGAACTTCAGGTCGATCGAGGTCCAGTCCAGGGTGGTCTCCCGCCCCTCCGGGTAGCGCGAGATGTAGCGGGAGTGCGCCTGGTGCTCGTCGAGGTCGAACCCTGCGAAGAACGCCGCGTTGAACAGGGTCGTGGAGACCTGGGAGACGCCTCCGCCGAAGTCCTCCTTCATCTGCCCGCCGGAGATCACCCCCGCGGGCTTGTACCCGGCCGCCGCCGTGCGTTCGCCCAGCGTCTCGTTGAGGGAGAACTGCTCGCCGGGCTGCAGCACCGTGCCGCGGACCTTGTCCGTGGCGACCCGGAGATTGGTGTCGCGTGCGGGAGAGGAGGAGTACGGGGTGGAGAACTCCGCGACGGTCTGGGAGACGTCCGCCTTCTCCGCGTCCTGAGTCGTGAAGTCCGGTTCCGTCTCCGTGAGGGTGATCTCGCCGGTGCGGGACTCGGAGACCATCGCCTCGCCCACCTGGTCCGCGAGCTCCTCCGGGTCAGCGCCCACGCCTGCCTGCGCCGGAACCACCGTGAGCGAGTCGCCGTTCACGCGGAAGGAGGCGTCCGCCGGCTCCTTCCCCACGCCCGGGTTGGCGTCGAAGACCTCGGTGCGGAGTGCCTTCTCGTCGAAGACGGGCGCGAGCGCGCTCTCGGAGGGCTCGAACCGGAGGGTGGAGGCCAGCACCTCCGGCGAGACGGTGAGGCTGTGCGTCCGGCCGTCGTCATCCGCCTCGATGACCACGTCGTCGGAGAGCGCGGGCTCCGCGATGTCCGCACGTGCCCGCTCCGCGGCCTCGGTCGTAACGGCAGGTGCGGTGCGCTCCGGCTCGACCGTCAGCGGGCCGTCCGTGCGCAGCCACTGCTCGGTGAGAGCGGTGCGCAGATCCTCCGCGGTGACCACGAGGCCGTCTGCGGACTCGGTGACCTCCGGCGTGCCGCTGTCCACGGTGAGCGTGGCGTCCACCGGTTCGCGGGAGAGGTCCTCGGCGGTCGTGGAGAGCACGGGGGCGAGCTTCTCCTCCTCGGTGCCCAGGACGAGATCGAGCTCGTCGTCGCCGAACAGCCGGTCCCACACCACGCGCGGATCCGCGGAGAAGCCCAGCGCCGCGTCCACGGTGGCCTCGGCGTCCACCGAGAGGCCGGCCGCAGCAGGATCGAGGGTCGCCTCCGTCTCACCCGCGGTCACCGTGAGCTCCTGCGCCGCGGGATCCTCCGTCCCCGTCTGCAGCGCGGTGATCGCCTCGTCCTCGCTCATGCCGCCGAGGTCGACTCCCGCGGCCTGCGCAGAGGCGGGGAGGGACCCGGACTGCCAGTACGCCAGACCCAGATAGCCGCCCACCGCCACGACGGCCGCGGCGAGGCCGGAGAGCGCTGCTGCGCGTCCTCTGCGCCGGTGCGACGCCGGAGCGTGCTCGGACGTGGAGGCCGAGGCGGAAGCGGCGTCGGGCTCAGGCTCAGGCTCAGGCATTGTGAGTGCAGGCTCGGGATCTGCGGGCTCGGGCTCGGGTTCCGAGACGGTGGGGATGGGTTCCGCCACCGCGTGCTCAGGCTGAGGCACTGCGGTCCCTGGCTCAGCCTCAGGACCAGTGGGTTCGGAGCCTGCGATCACTTCTGCAGGCTCGGCCGTCTCAGCCACGCCCTCCGGTGCCGAGGATGCAGCCGAGTTCTCCGCCGCCGAGGGCTCGGAGGGAGTCTCGGGCTCGGCGGGAGTCTCGAGCTCGTGCCCAGCCGTGGATGGTGCGGACGAGGTGTCCGGGGCTGCAGCCTCGGGCTCGGCGCTCTTCAGGGCGGACTCCGCCGATGCCGCCTCGGCGGGAGCCTCCTCCGGCACAGCAGACGCGGGCTCCGGCTCGGGCTCACCTTCAGGTCCCGCCTCGTCCACGGGCACCTCACCCTCGGGTGCAGACGCCTCGGCCTCGGGTGCGGAGCCCGGCTCGGGCACGCCTTCGGCCTCGCCACCGGGTTCGGCCTCGGGCTCAGCAGGCGACTCCGGCTCCACGGATGCCTCCGCCTCACTCGCACCCCCGGAGTCCGCCTCGCCCGCAGCCCCGGAGTCCGCCTCGCCCGCGGAGTCCGCCGCCGGGACGTCCGGAAGCGCACCGTCCTCACCGCTCGGCTCCGCGTGCCGGGTGCCGTCGTCGGCCTCGGACTCGATCGCGCCGGTGGAGGCCGGAAGCACGTCGAAGGCGTCCGGGCAGTCGCCCGTGCCGTTCACATCGTCGTGGTTCTCGTTGTCCGTCATGGGTCCTACCGTCCCGTGCTGCTGTCCTGCTCTGCGTCTGCGGGTCCCCGCTGCGCCCCTGTGCGGCCCGCGCGCCGGCCCGGGGTCGCGAACACGAACACGGCCCCGGCGATCATCGGTGCGAAGAGCCACACGAGCGACCGCAGCGAACCGGTCACCACGAGATCGGCTCCCGGCCACAAGGACGGCTGCGCGAGCGCATACGCCACGCCGGAGATGGCCGCCGCGGTGATGACGGTGACGATGGTACTGCGATAGAGCACGCTCATGTGCCAGAGTCCGACCACCGCGAGGACGAGCGCGAGCACGAGGCCCCACGGAACGATCACGCCGCCCTCACCCACGTGCCACACGAAGGCGTTGAGGTGCTGGAACGATCCCAGCACCCCCACCACGAGGCCGATGACGAGGCCGTGGAGGACGCCGCCGAGGGTGGCCTTCCAGCTCTCGTCCGCCGGGTTCCCACGCGCATCGGCCCTGCCTGAGGAGGCCACGCCCGCGGAACTCCCGCCGGCCGCGCCCGAGGCCGTCCCGTCACCCGGGGCGCCGGCACCGGACGCCGGAGCGGCTGCGGCGGCAGGCGCTCCGGCGGAGCTCACCCGGTCCGCGGCCCTGTCAGCGGCCCCCTGCCCCTCCCGCGTGCGGATGGGGACTCCGAGCCCGGGTGCCGGGGCCGGAAGCAGGTCCAGCACATCGGAGAACGGCGCCCCGGGCAGTGCCAGAGCGGGAGCACCGTCCGCGCGTACGTCCATGAGCGCGAAGTGCTCCCGGCGGTCGATCCGCTGACCCACGCCGTTGGACAGGGCGAAGAACTCACCGGCCACCATGATCTGCGTGGCGTGCGCGGCCATCGCCTGCGCCTTGAGGCCGATGACCTCTTCGACGTCCTCGACCACGGCCACCGGCACGTCGTCGGCGATGGTCGAGGCCTTCTCCGCGGCGGCGAAGCCGGTGAGCGAGAAGCCCGGCGCGGAGGAGTCGAAGCGCTCCTCCACCGCCTCGGCCGGGTTGACGATGGTGAGCAGCTGTGGGACGGAATGGCCCGACCGCACCCGGGTGAGCAGCGCGGCGAGGGTGGCCTCGTGCACGCGCCGGTGGTCCGGGTGGCCGTAGCCGCCGTCCGCGGCATAGGTGATGACGAGGTCCGGACGGACGTCCTCGATCACCTCCCACACGTACATGGCGACGAGGCCCAGATCGGCCGCGCAGAGCGCAGCGTCCGGCATGGAGTCCGGTGCATGGGCATGGCCGTCGGCCCCCCACACCATCCCGGAGTCCTCGAAGCGACGGGCCGGCAGGTCACCGCCCTGGTCCCCGCGGAACACCGGGGCCCCGTCTCCCGGGTCGCCCAGGAACCGGTGGTCGCGCACGCCGAGGATCCGCATGGCCGCCGCCAGCTCGTTCTCCCGATGTGCGGCCAGCGCCTCACGCTCCCCCTCGAGGTGTGCGAGCTCCTCGCCGATCACCTCACCGCCCTCGCCGCGGGTGGCGGTGAGGAGGACGACGCGGGCACCGGCGCGCACGAGGCGCGCGAGCGTGCCGCCCGTGGCGATCGACTCGTCATCCGGGTGGGCGTGGACGAACAGCACTGTGGGTGTCGACAAGGGGGCTGCGATCTCCTGCTCGGCGGTGGTGCGCGGAAGGGGAGGGAACGGACGTGCTGCCGTGCCCTCCCCCGCCGCGTGGATGTCAGGCGTTCTGACGGCGCAGGCGCGCGCTCGTCTTGGCGCGCTCCTTCTGGTCGAGCTCGACCTTGCGGATGCGGACGATCGAGGGGGTGACCTCGACGCACTCGTCCTGGCCGGCGAACTCCAGGCTCTCCTCGAGGGTGAGCTTGCGCGGCGGCACGAGGTTCTCGAAGGAATCGGCCGTGGACGAACGCATGTTCGTGAGCTTCTTCTCCTTCGTGATGTTCACGTCCATGTCCTCGTTGCGGGAATTCTCACCCACGACCTGGCCCTCGTAGACCTCCGAGGTGGGCTCCACGAAGAACGTGCCGCGCTCCTGCAGGTTGATCATGGCGAACGGCGTGACCGTGCCGGCGCGGTCGGCCACCAGGGAGCCGTTGGTGCGGAACTCGATGCTGCCCGCCCACGGCGCGTAGCCGGCGGAGATCGAGTTCGAGATGCCGGTGCCGCGGGTCTCCGTGAGGAAGCGGGTGCGGAAGCCGATCAGGCCGCGCGCGGGAACCTTGAACTCCATGCGCACCCAGCCGGTGCCGTGATTGCTCATCGACTCCATCGTGCCCTTGCGGGCGGCCATCAGCTGGGTGACGGCGCCCAGGTGCTCCTCCGGGACGTCGATGGTGGTGTGCTCGAGCGGCTCGTGCACCTTGCCGTCGATCTCGCGGGTGACGACCTGGGGCTTGCCCACCGTGAGCTCGAAGCCTTCGCGGCGCATCTGCTCGACGAGGATGGCCAGCGCGAGCTCGCCGCGGCCCTGGACCTCCCAGGCGTCCGGACGCTCGGTGGGCAGGACGCGGAGCGAGACGTTGCCCACGAGCTCCGCATCGAGGCGGTCCTTGACCTGGCGGGCGGTGACCTTGGTGCCCTTCTCCCGTCCGGCCAGCGGCGAGGTGTTGATGCCGATGGTCATGGAGATCGCGGGCGCGTCGACCGTGATGGCCGGCATGGGCCGGGGGTCCTCGAGGTCCGTGATCGTGTCGCCGATCATGATGTCCGGGATGCCGGCGATCGCGACGATGTCACCGGCCGAGGCCTCGGTCGCCGGGACCCGCTCGAGTCCCTGGGTCTCGAGCAGCTCCGAGACCTTGACGGAGGAGATCTCACCGTCGCCGCGCATCCAGCCCACGGTCTGTCCCTTGCGCAGCGTGCCGCCGTAGATGCGCAGCAGCGCCAGACGGCCCAGGAAGGGAGAGGCGTCGAGGTTCGTGACGTGTGCCTGCAGCACGCCGTCGGCGTTGTAGGCCGGAGCCGGGATGTGGTCGAGGATCGCCTTGAACAGCGGCTCCAGGTTCTCCGACTCCGGGACGTCGCCGTCCGCCGGCTGCACGGTGGAGGCGCGGCCGGCCTTGGCGGCGGCGAACACGACGGGCACGTCGAGGACCGCGTCCACGTCGATGTCGTCGATCTCCTCGGAGAGGTCGGAGGCCAGTCCCAGGAGCAGGTCCTGCGCGTCCTCCAGCACGGCGTCGATGCGGGCGTCCGCGCGGTCCGTCTTGTTCACCACGAGGATGACGGGGAGCTTGGCGGCCAGCGCCTTGCGCAGCACGAAGCGGGTCTGGGGCAG
>NZ_JALAHB010000095.1 GCF_022712115.1 Brevibacterium sp.
CCTGCGCATGGGCGGCCTGCGGATCCGCAACAACTTCGGTCAGATCCTCCAGCTCACCGTCGCGGCGATGGCCGCGTATTCGTTCAGCTACTTCGTCCTCGGGCACACCTATCCGTTCTTCGCCGCGGTGGCGGCCGTCGTGGGGATCGGCCCCATGCAGGACCGGCGGCTGCGCAGGGCGACGGAGATCGGCTGCGGAGCGGTGCTGGGCGTGCTGTTCGGCGATCTGTTCGTCCACCTCTTCGGCGGCGGCATCTGGCAGCTGGGCACCATCCTGTTCCTCGCGGTCTGCACGGGAATGTTCCTCAACTCCGGCGCCATCTTCGTCACGCAGATCGGCATCCAGTCGATCTTCGTCGTGACCGTCCCCGCGCAGCTCGCCACCGGGACGTTCAGCCGCACCGCGGACGCCGCCGTGGGCGTGGCCACCGCGATCCTCCTGGCGCTCATCATGCCCTCGGACGCGCGCAAGCGGCCGCGGTCCCAGGCGGCGGCGCTGCTCGATGAGATCGCGCGCCTGCTCAGCGAGACCGAGGACGCGCTCCGCCGCGAGGACCCCCAGGCCGCGCGCAGAGCGCTCTCCCGTGCTCGGGACTCCCAGAGCTATGTGGACTCCTGGCGGGCATCGCTGCGGATCTCCGAGGAGACCGCGCGCATCAACGCGAACTCGCGGCGCTACGCGGCCGAGGTCTCCCGCCTGGCCCGCGCCTGCGAGTTCGCGGACCGCGCCCTCCGGCTCATCCGCGTGATCCTCCGCCGGGCGGTGACGGCCACCGAGCACGGGCACGTGGACCCGCTCCTCGCCGCTGCGGCGGGCAGGCTCGCGGAGGGTACGCGTCTGCTGCGGCTCGCACTGCTGGAGGGCCGTGACCGGGCCCAGGCAGAGGAGGTCTTCACGGACGCCGCCCGCACCCTCCGGCCGGCACCGGGAGTGCGTGCGGACCTCGAGCAGACCACCATGCTCCTCCTGTTCCGGCCGCTCGCCGTGGACCTCCTGCAGGCCGCCGGCGCCTCGCTCGAGGAGGCGAACTCCCGCCTGCCCGCGCTGGAGGTGGAACCGGAGACCGGTGCCCTGCGTGTCGTCGAGGAGCCGGACAGGGAGGACGAGGGGTGATCAGTCCTGATTCTCTCCGCGACGGCACCCGCTTCTCGCCCAGACACCCGCGTTTCTCGTGGAACAACTGGGTGTCTGGGTGAGAAACGGGCGTCATCGTCCTGCGGAGGCCTACTGTGATTCGACGATGGTGAGCATGACGGTCCCCGCCTCAGCGGTCGAGTAGACGTGCGGCACGTCGCCGGCATGGCGGGCGTAGTCGCCGGGGTGCAGCTCCACCGTCTCGCCGTCCGCGGTGAGGGTGAGGCTGCCGGCGCACACGATGAGGTGCTCCACGGTGCCGGGCGGATGCGGCTGGGCCTCCCGCGGGGAGCCGGGCTCCATCCGGATCTGGTAGACGTCCCTGCGCGCCCCGGGCGGGCAGGCAGAGAGCAGCGTCGCGGAGTACTCCGCCGCGGAGGACGGCAGTGTCGTCCCCTCGCCCATGCGGATGACGGAGAGCGGTTCCCGTGCGGGTGCGATGAGCTGGGAGAGCTGCACGTTCAGCGCCGTCGCGAGCGCCCACAGCGTCTCGATGCTGGGGTTCCCGTTGCCGTTCTCCAGCTGGGACAGCGTGGACTTGCCCACGCCCGCGCGCTTCGCGGTCTCCGTGAGCGAGAGTCCCAGCCGCTCCCGTTCCCGCCGCAGGGCCGTCGCGAGCTGAAGGACAGGGGAGGGCTCCGCTGAGACCTCCGCACCGGCGGCGGTTCTGCATGCGGTGGCCGGTTCGTCGTCCGGAGTGTGCGGCGCGGGTTCCATGCTGTTCATTCTATGGAACGGGGCCGTCCCCGATGCCTTGACGGCCCCGTCCGCATCGACCACTATAGAGAACGTGAGTTCACTCAAACGAACGGACAGCAGAGGTGCGCGCCTGCGCGTGTATCGCGATTCCGCAGTCATGAACCTCATGATCCTGTTCGTCGCGCTGTCCTACGGGGCCATCAGCCAGGCGGCGGGGTTCCCGCTCTGGCAGACGCTCCTCCTTGCGGCTCTCGCGCTCGGCGGGGCTGCGGAGCTGACGTTCGTCGGAGTGATCGCGGCCGGCGGCGCACCCGTGCTGGCGGTGCTGGGCGGGCTGCTGGTGAACGCGCGGAACTTCGCGTTCGGGCTGAGCATCGGGCAGTACGCGCCGTCGGGCTGGCGGTCGTTCCTCGCCGCGCATCTGGCGAACGACGAGACCACCGCCTTCGGCCGCGCGGGTACTACGGACCGTGAGCGCTGGCATCGCTTCGTCGTCTCCGCCGTCATGCTGTTCGTCTGCTGGGTGTGCGGTGCGGCCCTGGGGCAGCTGCTGGGCTCCGTCATCGACGCCGAGGTGCTGGGCCTGGACACCGCTCTGCCCGTCCTGCTGTTCTGCCTGGTGGTGGGTGACATCCGCTCGCCGTTCCTGGGTGTGACCGCGGCCGGTGGTGCGGTTCTGGCGATCGCTCTCACGCCGGCCCTGCCGCTGGGGCTGGGCTCCGTCGCGGCGCTGCTCGCGCTGCTGCCCGCCGCCGGCTTCCTCGCCGTGCGGAGGCGGAGAGGTGCGGAGGCCGTGGATGCTGCTGCGGCCGCTGCCGGGGATGCTGCGGAGGCCGGACTGTGGCACGAGGTTCCCGAGGCCTCGGGAACCGCCGGCGCTGCAGGCTCGTCCGGTGCTGTGGATTCCCGGGATGGAGAGGACGTCTCGGGTGCTGCAGGTGTCCTCGGCGCCGCAGGTGCGTCCGATGCGTCCGATGCGGAAGGAAGGCGGCCCTGATGGAGACGACACCCTTCCTGCTCGCCCTTGCGGGGCTGGCCGGGGTCACCTATCTCATGCGCCTGCTGGGGGTCCGGCTGGGGGCACGCGCCCGTGCCGGCGGCGAGGGCACCGAGGCCTCTGCCGCGCGCATCTGGATGGATCGCGCCGTCGTGGTCCTCATCCTCGCGGTCGCGGTGACGGGCGGGCTGTTCGACGGCAAGGAGATCGCGGATGCCGGCCACGTGCTGGGAGTGGGTGCGGGCATGGCCGCGGGGCTGCTGCGTGTGCCCATGCTGCTCTGCGTGCTGCTGGGGATGGTGGTGTGCGCGCTCATCCGGCTCAGCGGGTTCGGATGGTGACTGGGTAGGCTGGGGGCATGCAGATGCTCGGCTCGCTTCAGGGAATCCTCATGCTCGCGATCGTGGTGGGCATCTTCGCGCTGTCCGTCGCATCGCTGATCTCCTCTCTGCTGTACACGGACGAGATGTACCGGGCCGCGGACAGGAAGTCGAAGAAGTTCTGGTCGCTCATCCTCGTCGCCGCCGCGGTCGTGGCGTTCCTGGCGCTGCCGCCGCTGGGCGGCGGGCGTCTGGGCTTCCTCTCGATCGCCGGTCTGGTGGCCGCTGCGGTCTACTGGCTGGACGTGCGGCCCCGGCTCCGTCAGGTGGATCCTCGTCGCCGCGGCCGCTGAACGTCCGGGACGCGGGAGTCCTGGGCCGCTGCTTCTGAGCTGCTGAGCCTCTGGAC
>NZ_JALAHB010000096.1 GCF_022712115.1 Brevibacterium sp.
CCCCCGGGACTCCGCCCCTCCGCGCTCCGGCCCGGAGGCGCCCCACCGCTTCCGGATCCGCCCCTCCGCCTGAGCGGATTCCGCTGGAGGATCCCGGCGTCACGTGCGCCCGCTCACTCGGCCGTCCGAGCTTCGCCCGCATTTCGGAACAGCAGAGTGCCTTGTTCCCTGCTGAGTACAGTGACCGTGGCGCACAGACGCGCTCACACACCCACGCACTCGGAGGAACCATGCCCACGCCCGCACAGGAAGACAGCACTGCGGCCCGCAGCACACAGCACGGCGCAGAGAACGATGCCGCGACCGCGGCGGCCAGGGCCGAGGACAGGAGCGGCTACTTCGCCGTCCTCGTCTTCCCCCTCCTCATCATCGCGGGCGGACTCGCGGGCTTCTTCTTCTCGGACACGATCTCCCAGGCAGCGCCTGCGGTGAACCCGATGCTCGGCGTCGTCATGCTCACGATGGGCCTCACGCTCCGCCCCGTCGACTTCGGCCTTGTCATCAAGCGTCCCGTGCCTGTGCTGTTGGGCGTCGTCGCCCAGTACGTGATCATGCCGCTGGTCGCGCTGGGCATCGTCACCCTGCTGGATCTGCCGCCGCTCATCGCCGCCGGTGTCATCCTGGTGGGCTGCGCGCCCGGCGGCACCGCCTCGAACGTCGTGAGCTACCTGGCGCGCGGGGACGTGGCGCTGTCGGTGACGATGACCTCCATCTCCACCCTCCTGGCGCCGCTGCTGACCCCGCTCCTCACCCTCTGGCTCGCGGGCCAGTACATGCCGCTGGACGGCGGCTCCATGGCCCTGACCATCGTCAACGTCGTCCTGCTGCCGGTGCTCGCCGGGATCGTCATCCGCATGCTGCTGCCCAGGATCACCGAGGCTCTGCTGCCGGTCCTCCCCTGGCTCTCCGTCCTCGCGATCTCCGTCATCGTCGCGATCGTGGTCTCCGGCAGTGCGGAGACGATCGTCTCCGCCGGACTTCTGGTGCTCGTGGCGGTCATCCTGCACAACGTGGCCGGCATGGCGCTCGGCTACGGCGCGGCGGCACTCTTCCGCCTGCCGGTGCCCTCTCGCCGCACCACCGCGATCGAGGTCGGCATGCAGAACTCCGGGCTCGCCGCCGGGCTCGCCGCCCAGTACATGGATCCGCTCTCGGCCCTGCCCGGTGCCGTCTTCTCCGTGTGGCACAACGTCTCGGGCGCGCTCTTCGCCACCCTCTGCCGCAGCATCGACAAGCGAAAGACCGCGGCCGAGGCCCGGACGGGTGCCGAGGCCGCAGCCGCCTGAGGCGCGAACTTCCCCCTCATACACAAGTTACGTCTGCGTAGCGGCCGCCCACCACGGCCGCTACGCAGACGTAACTTGTGTATGGGGAGGAGCTGCGTGGGGAATGCGGAGCTGAGCTGTCACGCTGAGCCGGTTGCGCAGCGCCCCGCAGGGAGAGGCGCAGCACCCCTGAACTGCCGGCCGCACCCCGCGCTCATGAGAAACTGAAGTCCTCATGTCGGAAGATACTCATGCGCAGGCTCACGGTGCGACCGCACCGCGCCCCCCTCTGCCTCGGCGGATCGCCGGCCACCCTCTCACCCATCTGGCCGCGGCCCTGCTGGTGCTGGGCCTCGTGCAGGCGTTCCTGGTCAAGCAGTTCCAGGTCCCGTCCGGCTCGATGGAGCAGACGCTCCAGGTGGGCGACCGGATCCTGGTGAACCGGCTCGCCTACGCCGCGCCCTGGGCGGACGGCACCCCGGAGAACGGGGACGTCGTCGTCTTCCACACGCAGGAGGACCTCTGGCCGTCCAACACTCCCGCACCCGAGGCCTCGCTCACCCACTCCGCGAAACAGCTGGTGAAGCGCGTGGCGGGTGACTGGCTGGGCATCGGACCCGGCACCAAGCACATGCTGGTGAAGCGGGTGATCGGCACACCGGGGCAGACGGTCGAGTGCTGCGATGCGGAGGGCCGGCTGCTCGTCGACGGTCAGCCACTGGACGAGCCCTATGTCTTCGACGACCTGCCGTTCGAGGCGGGCCGGATGGACTGTGAGACAGAGGCGCGCTCGCAGCGCTGCTTCGCGCCCGTGACAGTGCCCGAAGACCGCCTGCTGATGCTCGGCGATCACCGCGGCAACAGCTCCGACGGGATCACGCAGTGCCGCAGCGCCGCCGCGGAGCCTGCGGGAGACTGCGTCCGCTGGGTGCGGACGGAGGACGTGACCGGCGAGGCCTTCAGCATCATCTGGCCGCTGGGCCGATTCGGAGGTGTGGACGGATGAGCACGGCCGCTGCCGGACGCAGGACGCCGGCACCACGACCCCGCGTCGTCGCCATCGATGTGATCCGCGGCCTCGCCATCATCGGGATGATCTGGGCGCATGCGCGGATCCTCGTGGAGGGCGCGCTTCCGGACGGGCTGCTCTCCGCCGTCTCCGCTCTGAGCGGGGCCGCCACGCCGCTCTTCATGTTCACCGCCGGCTCCAGCATCGCGCTGCTCACCGCACAGACGATGGGCCGTGCAGAGCGATCCAGGTTCCGCCTCGAGTACGCGCTCCGCGGCCTGGCCCTGATCCTGCTGGGCCTCGCCCTCTCCCAGACCACCTCACATGTCGATGTGGTGCTCTCCTACCTCGGCATGACGTTCCTCGCCGCGCTGCCGTTCCTGTTCCTCCGGTCCCGCTGGCTCCTGGTGAGCGCCGCGCTCGTCTTCGCCGCCGCACCGCCCGCGGTGGACGCCGTGCGAGCACTGTTCGCCGGTCATCCGGCTCTGCTGAACCCGCAGGTGTCCGGGCATCCGCTGGCATACGTCCTCGAATGGCTCTTCACCGGCCGGGCCTACCACGTGACCTGGCTGCTGCCGTTCCTGCTGGTGGGCATCGTGCTGTCACGGCACGTGCGCAACAGCGGCGTCCGCTGCGCGGCGCTCACGGCCGGAGGCCTGGTCGTCACCGTCATCGCCTGGGTGCTGGTGGGGCGACAGGATGCCGCCGGCGGCATGGTGCGGGGCGGCTACCCGGAGATGCTCTACGACCTGGGGCGTGCGCTGGCCGTCTACGGAGCCGCAGCACTGCTCGTGGACTCCCGTGCCGCGCGTCTGCGCAGAGGGGCACGGGTGCTCTGCGCGCCGCTCACGCTGGTGGGCAGGATGCCGCTGACGATCTACGTGCTGCACGTCCCGCTGCTCACGTGGTTCCTCCACGCGCTCCCCGGCATGGCCTTCTGGCAGCAGGCGGGGACCGCCGCGCACGTGCTGGTCCTGCTGCTGTTCTTCGCCGTCTGCCTGCTGTTCGCCGCAGCCTGGGGACTAACACTGGGGACGGGGCCGGTGGAGCGGGTGCTGGGGGTCGTCTCCCTGCGGCATCCGCCTGCCTGGGCACTCCTCGTCCGCCCGGTGCGAGCCGAGGGCCTGGGAGTGGAAGCGACCGACCGTGACGGGCAGGAGACCCGCACACAGCGGGGGAACACGCTCAACGAGCGCCGCTGACGGCCTCCACCAGCCCCTCGATCTCCTGCAGGCCGTAGGCCAGCGGCGAGGCGATCACCGGCTGTTCGCGCCCGCCCAGCAGCACCGCCGCCGGGCTGCGCTGCACGCCCAGCCGGCTCAGCGCGGAGGCGGCACCGTAGCGCGTGTAGGGCAGGAGCGCAGGGAACATGCGCTCCATCTCCCGAGGCGTGGAGGAGGTGGCGACGCGCAGTTGCAGTGGGGCCAGCTCCTCGGCCCATCCCGCGGCGCGCTCGGCCACCGGATGGCAGTTGCCGCAGCTGGTGCTGAGGAAGAGGAGGAGCGTGGGCCGGCCGTCGCCGAGGTCCGGCAGCTCCTGGGTGATGCCGGTGGCGCTCACGAGTTCCGACCGGGGAATCTGCTCGCCCATGCGCACCTCGCCGGGTCGCGCCGGATCGAGCCCCAGGGCGATGGAGGCCGGTGACAGCGGCGGAGGCTCCCAGCCGTCGGGTTCGCCGAGGCCGGCCGCGTCTCCGCCTGCACCCTCACCGCCCGAGGCCGCACCGCCCGCACCGCCATCGCCGCCGGAGCCGCCCACACGGCCGCCCGAGGCCACAGCCCGAGCGCCGGGTTCTGCGCCGCGCGCGCCGGTCTCGGAGGCGGTGGTTCCCGGCGCGTGGACCGCCGGGCTCAGTGCGCCCATGCCGCTCATGGCACGAGGTGCCCTGCGCAGCTCGCGCCGGAGCACGGTCCGGGTGCGGAGCAGCACGAGGACGGCGACCAGCACCCAGCCCAGGCAGAGCGAGACGAGTGAGAGAGCGTCGCTGCGGACGAGGACCTGCAGGAGCGCAGGAGCGGACCAGGTGCCTGCGGTCGCGAGGACCGCTGCGAGCACGAGCACGATGTTGCGCGCCAGAGTCCAGCCCGTCACCCGGTCCGTGGCTGCGAACGGGCCGAAGCACCCGCAGTCCGCCTCCTCTCCCCGGCGCAGCACACCGGCGATCAGCACGGTGAAGACCAGCATGGTGAGGACAGCCGCACCACCGGCGAGTGCACGGAACGGCCCAGGAGCCACGAGGAGCGCAGCCGCGAGGCCGATCTCCCAGACCGGAACCAGCCCGGCCACCCACCGGCGCTGCAGAGGTTCCGGCACCCGGAGCGTCATCATCGACGCGAGTGTGCCGGAGGTGCGCCCCGCCTTGGAGGCGCCGGAAGCGATGAGCGTGAATGCGAGGAGCCCCGCCGAGAACGCAGCAGCGAACTCGGCGGGGCTCATCGACATGGGAGCAGAGTACCTGAGACTCAGTCCCGGGCTCAGGCGCCGGCCGGGGGCTCCTGGCCGGGGCAGAGCTGCAGAGTGACGGTGAGCGCAGAGAGGGCGTTGCGCAGCGGCGTCGTGATGAGGCTCAGGACAGCGCCGATGCCGGGGACGCCCTCGACCGCGTCCATGAGGTCGTTGACCAGGTTCAGGTTGCCCAGGCTGGTCTCGACCACGACGAAGTTCTGCGAGGACGTGTTGGGCTGGCCCGGAGCGGTGGACGGGTTGTCGCTGCCCACGAGGCCGAAGGTGACGGTGCCGCCCACGGAGAGGTCCACCGCATCGCCCCGGAGGCTGATGAGCTGGGTCTCGCCCTCTGCGAGGTCGCGGGTGAGCTCGATGACGGCGTCGTCGCCGTTGATGGAGACGAGGCCGAGGGCGTTCGCACCCGCGCCGCCGAGGGCGTCCTCGAGCAGGTTGATGTTGATGAGCCCGCCGCCGGAGAGCGTGAACTGCGTGCCGGCGGGGACGGTGCCCTCAACGGCCTGGATGTTGAAGCCGCGGCTCTCGAACTCCTCGAACCCGAGGCCGGAGAGGAGGCCCTTGAGGGTGTCGACGAGCGTGTTCGTGATCGGGGTGATGAGAGGCGCGAGGAGTACTCCACCCGGCAGGGAGCGCACAGTGTCGCCGAGGCCCGACCGCAGCTGGTCGAGATCGTAGTTGCCGACGCAGCTGGCGGAGACGCCCACGTCGTAGCTCTCCGCCGTGGAGGCGGAGGCCATCGGCACGGAGACCGCGGCGGCGAGGACGGGGACGGACCAGGCGGCGCCCTTGGCGACGGACCGGCGGGAGATGCCCTGGTTGGTGAGCGCGTCAGTCATAAGACTCCTCAGTGTGATGGGTGTGCGGAACAGCAGTTCGCTGAGCGAGGAGATGCTCCCAGCGAACTCACCGGGGATCTCCATCCGACGATGAATCTAAGCCGCGATCCGAGGGAGAAGAAGGCTCACCGTCGAACTCTTCGCGTCTCGATCCAAGCCTGCGCGTACTGTTGCTTCTGAGCGTCACGGAACGTGATCTTCTCAGTCAGCGGACACCTCGGACATCTGCTCCGGCAGCCTCCCCTCACAACACGGCTTGCCGCAGTCACCGCCCGCGGAGCATGCCGCGCATCCTCAGGGAACGGGCGCAGCGCGTCCGCCGAGGAACGGGCACCGCGCAGAGCACGCTCACCGGTTCTTGCGCAGCTCCCGCGGGCTCGTGCCGTAATGGTCCTTGAGAGCGCGCCGCATGCTCATGGTGGTGCCGAACCCGGAGCGCTCCGCGATCGCCTCCACGCTGAGCACGTCGAACCGGCTGTCGATCAGCAGACCCCTGGCCGTACGCGCCCGCTGCCTGCGGATCTCCCCGGCCACCGTGGTGCCGGCCTCTGCGAACACCGCCTGCACCTGCCGCAGGGAGGACTGCACCTCCTCCGCCACGAGCGCGGGAGTGAGCTCCACGTCCGTGCACTGCTGCGCGATGATCGCCATCGCCCTGTCCCGCAGCACCGCCTGCGGACTGCCCGCGGAGCGGAATCCGCCCAGACGATTGAGCAGCACGGCACCGCCCATCTCCACGAGCAGCTGCCCCACCGCGTAGCTCTCGATCGCCGTGGCCGGCTTCTCCGCCGCCAGCACCTCGTGCGCGAACGCATGCATGGAGTCCTCGAGGAGCGCGGTGTCCGTGAAGAGATCGGGCCGGCGGGGCAGATTCGGGACGAAGGACTCCATCGCCTCCCACGGCAGCCCCACGACGAGGAGCTCCCAGCTGCCCAGCAGCCGCACGGAGCCCGAGGCCTCGGGCGGCACCAGGAGCAGGCGCGCCGGCACCGGCGTGCCCTCGCGGAACCCGTCGTGGCTGATCAGCCCATTGCCCAGGAAGGCGAGCTCGAACATCTCAGCCTGCTGCGCCTCCGGCCTCCCGACCAGCTCCACCGCTGTGCCGCGCGCGCCCATGAGACTGATCTCCCCGAAGCGGATGCTCCGGCAGAGAAGCCCCGCGCGCCCGCGCTGCCGGTGCACGCCGTCGGTGAGCACTCCCAGCCCGCACGCGGCCTCGGCGGTCCTCTCCCCTCCTGCGAGCGTCATTCTCCGCTCCTGCGCACCATCTCCGCGATCCAGACCGGGGCGAACGGGGAGGTACAGCCGGGAGAGGTGGGGTAGTCGGCGAGCACCTGCAGATCCTCGCCGATCCGCACCGCACGCGCGCGCAGAGCGGGATGGTGGATGCCGATCTGGGCGAGGGTCTCATTCATCGACCACTGGAGGTCTGCGGGCGCGTCCCGCATCTCCCCTTCGATCCGCGTGAGCAGCGCATCGAGGTCGAGGCCCTCGGGGTCCTTCACCACTCGCTGGGCCGTGAGGGCCCAACCCACGGAGGCCACTCGCTGATCGGCATCCGCGAGCCACTTCTGCCGCAGCTCCTCAGCGTGCGGGGACTTCTTCGCCACGTAGTTGACGAACCAGTCGTGCACCTTGGGAGCACGCGTGGAACGGACCATCGAGTCCAGATCCGCGACCGTGTACTTCCGCGGGGTGCAGACGAGGAGGGCGAGCAGCTGTGCCGCGGTGTCACCGGCGTCCCACAGCCGGACGGCGAGCGCGTGGTCCTTCCGGATCGACTTCGCCAGAGCGCGCAGCCGGCTGAGATTCACCCCGTGGTCGTCGCCGCGCTTCTCATTGGCCGCGCGCACCGCCGGGTCCTCCAGCTCCGACAGCCGCTCCAGCGCGGAGGTCAGGTCAGTGCTCATGACGAAAAGGATAAGGGCCACGGCAACCTGCCGGGGGCGTCACTGGGTGAAACATCACCTGCTGCGCTCTCCGCGCTGATTTCCCGCGCCTCCCGAGCGATGATCCCGTCAATAAGCGGTGCCTGCTCCACGACGCCGCGCGGTTTCTGGGCTGCTGCCGCGTGGCCGTGTGAGGGCCGGCCCTTACACCTCGCCGAGGATCAGCTGCCACGAACGGGTGTACTTCTCCTGCAGGCGCTCACGCGTGGGCGCGTCCAGCTGCGCTGCCCGTTCCGGCGTGGTGTTGTCGATGAGGTCCGCGACCTTGACGATCCGCGCGACCGCGCTCCCGCGCAGCCGCGCGAAGTATTCCTCCGGCGTCACGCCCGGTCGCCTGCTGAGCCTGTCCACGGCATCCACCACGGACTCCGGGAAGCCCTGCTCCCGCAGCGCCCGCAGACTCACCTCGGTGTCCTCGACCGTGTCGTGGAGCCACGCCGCCGCGACCGCCTCCTCGCGGATGGCCTCCGGCGCGATGAGCGCCGTCCTCGCCGCCACCCGGCCGGGATGGCCGATGTAGTCCGCGCCCACCTTGTCCGTCTGCCCCGCATGTGCGGACCGGGCCAGGGCCTCGGCCCTCTCCGCCAGCGTCGTCATGAGATCATCGCCACCTCTCCGTGGGAACCGCCCGCGCCGGCGCGGGGCTGCGGCCGGCCGGGAGCGGTGTCGCCGCGCCGGCGCGGCCGCCGCTCCACTGCAAACCTATCAACGGGGACGGACATCGAGAGGAAGGTCACCGTGACACTGCGCGTCCGCGCCCCGAACGCGGGATGACTGCGGAGCCGCCACCGTCTACTGTGTGCTCTGGCCGTGGCGGCGCCCCGCCGTCAGGCGTGACCGTCGCCCGGCCGGATCCCGGCCCCGGCGGCGGCCCTCCGACCGCCCCGGCC
>NZ_JALAHB010000097.1 GCF_022712115.1 Brevibacterium sp.
CCCCACCCCGCTGGCGCTTGCCCCTCTTTTTGGGGTTTTGGGGGGCTGCTCGGTCTTGGCGTTCCGGCCCCCCTCTCCCCTCCGCCGGCTGGGTGAGGCGAGTGGGATCAGCGGCTGACCTTGCCGAACATGTTGGCGAGCGGTGTGAGGAACACGGGACGCGCCAGGAACCAGCCCGCGACCATCACCACGATGGAGACCGCGAACATGATGAAGCCCAGCAGCTGGTTGTCGTCCGAGGCCGCATACATGTGCTGGAGGTTGCCGCCCAGGCCGTGCCCGGCCACCACGGAGCCCACGAACACCAGGGTGACGTGCACCGCGATGAAGGCGAGGAAGAAGACCATGGTCGGGAAGTGGATGGCGCGCGCCACCGGGGCGGGGTAGAACTTGTTGATCTTCGCGTCCTCCGGCCAGATGTTGGACATGCGCAGACCGGTGAGGAGGGACAGGGGCGCGGCGACGAACACGACGAGGAAGTACGAGAGGACCTGGAGGCCGTTGTAGTTGGTCCACCCCATCTCCGCGGGCCAGTTCATCGAGGCGTACTGCAGGGCGGAGGACACCGCATGGGGGAAGATGTCCCAGTCCGCCGGGACGATCCGGCGCCACTGCCCGGTGGAGAAGAGCAGGATGTAGAAGACGATGCCGTTGAGGACCCAGAGCGCGTCGAAGACGAAGTGGATCCACAGGTTCATCGAGATCTTCTTGGGCGCGCCCTTGGTCTTGATGAGGCCCTTGTTGTTGCGGGTCCAGTGGCCCTGGGGACGCTGCGTGGTCCGCACCAGGATGCCGGTGCGGATGATGAGAAGCATGAAGAAGGCGTTGAGGAAGTGCTGCCAGCCCAGCCATGCCGGGAGGCCGGTCTCGACGGCGTTCGCCTCCGACTGGCCGGGATACTTCCGGATGAAGGCCTCGACCGGCTCGAGCGTCCGCAGCCAGATCGCGACCCCCACGAGGATCGCGAGCACGACGATCGCCCCGCCGGCGATCAGCGCGGGCTTGACGAAGGGCTGGAAGTCGAAGCCACCCGACTTCTTCTTGTTCTTGGAGGACGTGTTCACGCGCGCCTTCCCTCTCATTGGGCGACCGGAGCGCACTCCGGCACCTGGACATGACTGATGTGCGTTTCCTCAGAGTGTAGCGCCTGGCCTCGAACGAGCGTTAAGTCATGCTCTCCGCCCGGCACACCCTGCCACACCCATCCAAGAATTATATATTATATTGCACCTGAGTGCTCCAGCCGTGGCTTCACCCAGCCCGCGCTCCGGCACTCCGATAGCATCGGCGCATGCCGGAGCCAGACTTCTCCCCCGATTCCACGATGCGCACGGATGTATGGCTGTGGGCCGTGCGCATGTTCCGCACGCGCTCGGCCGCGACGGCCGCGTGCAAGGGCGGTCACGCCCACATCGAGGGGCAGCGGGTCAAGCCGGCGCAGAAGATCACGATCGGCCAGACCATCCGCGTCCGCACGCCCGGAGGCGAGAGGATCCTGCGGGTGCGGGCCATGCTGCCCACGCGCGCCGCCGCGCCCATCGCACAGCAGTGCTACGAGGACCTGACCCCTCCGCCCGATCCCGCACTGCGCGCACCGGTGCCGCGCCGGGACAAGGGCGCAGGCCGTCCCACCAAGAAGGACCGCCGCGAGATGGACCGCCTCCGCGGCCGCGACTCGCACTGACCTCCTCGCGCATGCGGATCCGAGGAAGCACCGGGCCCGAGGCGGCCCGCCCGGCAGGGCTGCCGTCGCCTCAGGCAGGAGGCAGGTCTCCCGGGAGCATGCCGTACACCACCGTGTCGGTCCATTCGCCCTTGCTCCACCAGTCCTGCCGCAGGTGGGCCTCCCGCCGCATCCCCACGCGCTCGGCGAGCCGCGCCGAGGCGGTGTTCCGTGCGTCCATCTGCGCGGCCACACGGTGCAGGTCCAGTTCCCCGAAGGCGAGCCGCAGGACCGCCGAGACGGCCTCGGCGGCGTATCCGTGACCGCTGTGGGCCGGGTCGAGCACCCACCCGATCTCCGCGATCCGGCGCCGCCTGTCCGTGAGCCACAGCGCGAGATCGCCCACCGGCTCACCGGCATGCTCGATGACCAGCGCGAACCCGCCGCTCGCGGTGTGCAGTCCGGTCCGCGTGAGCCGGTCCCGCACCCGCACCCCGGCCTCCTCCCGCGTCCAGGGATCCTCGAGGAGGAAGCGCGCGGTCTCCGCACCGGAGTAGACCCGGTGCAGCCAGTCCTCGTCACCGGGCACGTGGAGGCGCAGGGAGAGCCGCTCCGTGCGCAGAGGCAGCTCCGGCAGGGAGTAGACGGGGAGCACGAGGCCGACGAGCTCCGCGGTCTCCCCGGCCGGGGTGACGCCCGTCTCCGTGCCCGTCTCCTCGAAACCCGCGGACGCGAGGGCGCGGCGCGAGGCCGCATTCGCCGGTGCCGTCCGCGCACGGAGCTCGTGCAGACCGCTCTGCGCGGCGAACCGGGCGGCGAGGGCGAGCGCGGCCCCCGTGAGTCCCCTGCCCCTGTGGGCGGGGTGCAGCCAGAAGCCCACCTCGGCGCACTGCCCCTGCACGTCGAAGACGACGATGCTGCCGGCGAAGGCGTCCGTGGCCGGATCCGCGATGGCCAGCACCGCGAGGTCTCCCCGGGCGAGGCCGTCCGCGGCGGCCCCGACGATCATCTCCCGAGCGGAGGCCTCGGTGTACTCGGGCTCCGGCAGGTGCGCGAACTCCCGCACCGCTCCGTCCGCAGCACCTTCCGCGAAGGCCGCGGCATCCTCGACACGGAGCGGACGGATGCGCACACGCGGATCCTCCATGGGCAGCGAACCGGCATCCAGCATGCTCCCACGCTAACAGCGACGGGGACACGGGGGTGCACCACGGCAGACGAATCCTCAGCCCGTTGACTTCCGCGCCCACCCTCTCTACCTTTGGTAAGGCATACCTCACTCACTGGCCCGCCGCCCGCAACTCACCACGAGCGCCACCGCCGGCGGCGGACGGACGAGACCCTCCCGCACCGAACGGAGCGCATGTCATGCCCGGCATCACTGTCAGCCATGCGGATTCAGGCCTCATGCACACGCGTGTCGCACGCACCCGGAGGGTGACGCCGCACATGACCCGAGTGACCTTCGCCGGCGGCGATCTGCACCGGTTCGGGTACCAGGGCTTCGACCAGTGGTTCCGTCTCGCGATCCCCGTCCGCGCGGAGGATCGGCTCGACGCGCTCCCGCAGCGGTTCGGGTTCGGCGGACTGCTGCGGTATGCCGCGCTGCCCCGGGGGACCCGCCCCGTGATCCGCAACTACACCGTCCGCGGATACGACGGCGAGACCGGCGAGCTGGACGTGGACTTCCTCATCCACGGCACCGAGGGGATCGCAGGTCCGTGGGCCGCCTCGGTCGAGCCCGGCGCACAGGTCGCGCTCATCGACCAGGGCTGCGGCTGGAGGCAGGTGCCCGCAGAGCAGCATCTCCTCGTGACGGACGAGAGCGGGATGCCCGCCGTCCTGGGCGTCCTCCGCGACATGCCCCGCGATGCGCACGGGCATGCGCTCATCGAGCTCTTCGACCCTGCAGACGCACAGGAGGTCGAGGCGCCCCCGGGCATGACCGTCCACTGGCTGATCCGCGGTCCCGGTGACGCTCCCGGCACCCGCGCGCTCCCCGTGCTGCGGGAACTGCCGCTGTCGCCGAGCATCTGCGCGTTCGCAGTGGGCGAGTCCGCTCTCGCCACAGGCACCCGCCGCCATCTCGTGGGTGAGCGCGAGGTCCCCCGCGCGAACGTGACCTTCTGCGGCTACTGGCGCCTGGGCAGATCCGCGCCCGGCTGAGGACCGGGGCCTCCGACGCAGCCCGCTCGCGGGAGGAGGCCGGGGCGCCGCAGCTCAGTACATGACGGTGGCGAAGGTGCCGCGCTGCACGTAACCGGCCTTCTCGTAGACGCGCAGGGCCGGAGCGTTGAACGCGTTGGCGTACAGGCTCACCACGGGCGCCACATGGGTGAGGACATGCGAGGAGACCGCCACCATCGCGGAGCTGGCAATGCCCCTCCCCCGGAAGTCCGGGTGCGTCCAGACCCCCTGGATCTGCACCGCGTACGGCGAGCTCACGCCCAGATCCGCTTTGAACACCACCTGTTCGCGCAGTCCGGCCGCGGGCCAGTCCCGCAGCTGCCCGCCGTCCGGGCCCGTGCCGGAGGTGAGGATGAGGGTGGAGCGGTTGTCGATGAGCCCGCGCACCCGTGCCAGGTACCCGCTGGAGCCCTGCTCCACCGGTGAGAAGCCCACCTCCTCCGTGAACATCTCCACAGCCGCCGCGAAGACGGCTTCGAGGTCTGCGAGGTGTGCCGTCCGCACCTCCGGGTGCGGGGGCACCTGCGGCCGGCCCTCGCACACCAGCAGCGGCTGCTCCGGGCGCACGCCCCGCGGCGTCCCCCAGCGCAGACGCGCGGCCAGGTCCATGACCCACCCGGCCTCCCCGATGAGGGAGGAGTTCCAGCGGCCCCGGGCATTCAGCATCTCCGCCACGACGGCGTTGGTCGCAGGCGTTGCGCCCATCGCCACGATCGTCCCGCCCACCCAGTACGCGGCCACCGGCCTGCGGCCGTCGAACACGCCGTAGAGGGTGCCGGCGTGCGTCTGGATGTCGGCACTGCCGTGGTTGCGCAGCAGCGTGATGAGGAAGGCGTGGTGGGCGGGCGCACGCAGCAGCGACTGTGACAGCCACTCGGTGTGGCCCCGGCGCAGGGGCGCGAGTCTCACATCACCTCAGCTGACGACGACCTCGGCCTCGCCGGAGGGGAGGCCGTCCTCGTCCGCGATCCGCATGGCCTCCTCGATGAGCGTCTCCACGATGCGCGCCTCCGGCACCGTCTTGATGACCTCGCCCTTGACGAAGATCTGCCCCTTGCCGTTGCCGCTGGCCACGCCCAGGTCTGCCTCGCGCGCCTCGCCCGGCCCGTTGACCACGCAGCCCATGACGGCCACCCGGAGCGGCACCTCGAGCCCTTCGAGGCCCGAGGTCACCTTCTCCGCGAGCGTGTACACGTCCACCTGCGCACGCCCGCAGGACGGGCAGGAGACGATCTCCAGCTTGCGCGGGCGGAGGTTGAGTGACTCGAGGATCTGGCTGCCCACCTTCACCTCCTCCACGGGAGGCGCGGAGAGCGAGACGCGGATGGTGTCGCCGATCCCCTCGCTCAGCAGCGCGCCGAAGGCGGTGGCGGACTTGATGGTGCCCTGGAAGGCGGGACCGGCCTCCGTCACACCCAGGTGCAGCGGCCAGTCCCCCTTCTCCGCGAGGAGCTCGTAGGCACGGACCATGACGACCGGATCGTGGTGCTTGACGGAGATCTTGAAGTCGTAGAAGCCGTGCTCCTCGAAGAGGGACGCCTCCCACATCGCGGATTCCGCGAGCGCCTCCGGGGTGGCCTTGCCGTACTTCTCCAGCAGGCGCTTGTCGAGGGAACCGGCGTTCACGCCGATCCGGAGAGAGACGCCGGCGGCCTCCGCCTCCTTGGCGATCTGCCCCACCTGGTCGTCGAACTTCCGGATGTTGCCCGGGTTCACGCGCACGGCGGCACAGCCGGCCTCGATCGCGGCGTAGACGTACTTGGGCTGGAAGTGGATGTCCGCGATGACGGGGATCTGCGCCTTCTGCGCGATCGCCGGCAGCGCCGCGGCGTCGTCCGCGGAGGGACACGCGACGCGCACGATGTCGCAGCCCGCCGCCGTGAGTTCGGCGATCTGCTGGAGCGTGCCGTTGATGTCCGTCGTCTTCGTCGTCGTCATGGACTGGACGGACACGGGATGATCCGATCCCACGCCCACGCGGCCCACACGGATCTGCCGGGTCCTGCGCCTGGGGGCGAGGACCGGCGGCGGCGCGGCGGGCATGCCCAGGTTCACGGCTGTCACTGATCGGTTTCCCTTCGACGCCTGGATGAGCGGTGAGGCACCGGCACAGGGACCGGCACCGTGGTCCATGCTACTCCGGCGGGCCTATGAGCACTCCCGAGGAGCCTGCAGGCCGCGCTCAGCCCGCGCCCGCCGGCCCGCCGGCCCGTGGAACCGCGGACGCCGCGGGCGGCTGCGCCGTCAGCCGAAGAGCCGGATCGGCTTGACGATGTCCACGTAGAGCAGCAGCACCGTCATGCACAGGAACGCCCCGACCACCACATAGGTGAGCGGCAGGAGCTTCGCGGTGTCGAAGGGCCCGGTGGGCCCGCGTCCGCGCCTGCGGTTGATCCGCCGCCGTGCGCCCTCGTAGAGCGCGACCGCGATGTGTCCGCCGTCCAGGGGCAGCAGCGGCACCATGTTGAAGGCGAAGAGGAACAGGTTGAGCGAGGCCAGGAGGCCCAGCCCCGACTGCACCTTGTCGACCACCTCCACGTCGATGACGGTGCCCGAGGCGGTCTCGACCGACTCCGTGGAGACGATCTCGCCGGCGATCCGGCCCACGCCCACGAGGCCCACCGGGCTGTCGTCCGCGCGCGCCTTGTCCGTGAAGGCCACCTCGGCCAGCTCCGTGAGCTTGGCCGGCAGCGTGAGCAGCGCATGGAAGGTCATGCCGACGGCGTCCCAGGTCCGCTGGGCGAACTGCGCCGGGTTCTGCCGCTGGTACTCCTGGGTGGGGCCGATCCCCAGGAAGCCGGCCGGCTCTGTGCGCGGGTTCCCGTCCGCGTCCAGGACGGGCTCGCCGCCCTCGTCCTGCACCGGGCGCTCCGTGAGCATGATGGGCACGTCCAGGCTCAGGGTCTCACCGCCCCGGTCCAGCACCACTGGGACCGTGGACCCGGCACGCTGCCGGATGGTGTCCGAGAGCGTGTCCCAGTCGTCCGCCGGCACCCCGTCGACGGAGACCACCCGGTCGCCCGGCTGGATGCCGAGCTCCCAGGCGGGGGTGAGCGGGTCCTCGGGCGCGCACGTGTTCCGCTCCGCCTCCGGACGCTCCTGCGCGACCGAGGCCGGCACGGCGCACTCGACCACCGTCTGCACCGTGGTGCTGGGCACGGGTGCGCCGATCCCCATGAGGCTGATCGCGAAGAGGAGGATGCCGAGGACCAGGTTCACGCACGGGCCGCCGAACATCACCACGAGGCGCTTGGGCACGCTCAGCGCATAGAAGCTGCGGCCCTCCTCCCCGGGCGCCAGCTCCTCATTGGCGAACTCGCGCGCGTCCTCGAGGGTGTGCGCGAACAGCCGGGGCCTGCGCGGAGGCCGGTCCAGCGCCTCGGCCGGCGGATACATGCCGGGCATGGAGATGAACCCGCCCAGCGGCAGCGCCTTGATCCCGTACTCGGTCTCGCCCCGCACCCGGGAGAAGAGAGTGGGGCCGAACCCCACCATGTACTTCGTCACCTTCACGCCGAACCGCTTGGCCGGGACGAGGTGGCCCAGCTCGTGCAGTGCGATGGAGACGGAGATGCCGGCCAGGAAGAGGACGATGCCGAGGACGTAGAGCAGGGCGGTCATGCGGGAGCGCTCCCGGCCGGTGCGGCGGGCTGCCCGGTCGCGGAGGTCTGCTCTGTCGCGGAGACCTGTGCATCCACCCAGGCGGCGGCGAAGTCCCGCGCCCAGGCGTCAGCGGCGAGGACGGCGTCACGGGTGAGGCGAGCCTGCTCCGGACGGTGCGCCTCCAGCGCGGCGGCGATCCCGTCCGCGATCCCGGTGAAGGCGATCCTGCGGTCGTGGAAGGCATCCACGAGGACCTCGTTGGCGGCGTTGAAGACCGCCGGGTGCGTCCCGCCCTCACGTCCGGCCTCGATCGCGAGGCCCAGCGCGGGGAACGCCTCGTGATCGACCGGCTCGAAGGTCCACTGTGCGGCCCGCGTCCAGTCGTTGGCCGCCGCGCCGGAGGCGATCCGCTCCGGGCCGGCGGTGTCATCCCGGCCGGCAGCGCTGTCCCGACGATCCGCGTGCTCCCCGCCGGCGGCGCGGTCCGGATGCACGGCTCCCAGGGCGTAGGCGATGGGCAGGCGCATGTCCGGCGGCGAGACCTGGGCCAGGGTGGAGCCGTCGGTGAACTGCACCATCGAGTGCACCTGGCTCTGCGGGTGGACGACGACCTCGATGTCCTCCATCGGCACCCCGAACAGCAGATGGGCCTCGATCACCTCGAGGCCCTTGTTCACGAGGCTCGCGGAGTTGGTGGTGATGACGCGGCCCATGTCCCAGGTGGGGTGGGCGAGCGCCTGCTCCGGGGTGACGGCCTCCAGCTGGGCGCGGCTGAAGCCCCGGAAGGGCCCGCCCGAGGCCGTGATCACGAGCTTGGCGACCTCGGCCCGCCGGCCCGCCCGCAGCGCCTGCCAGATCGCGGAGTGCTCGCTGTCCACGGGGAGGAGCCGGGCACCGGTGGCGGCAGCGGCATCTAGCACCACCTGCCCGCCGACGATGAGTGACTCCTTGTTCGCGAGCGCCACGTCCGTGCCGACGGTCAGCGCCGCCAGCGTGGCGTCGAGTCCGGCCGCTCCCGTGACCGCGTTGAGCACCGCGTCCGCGGGCCGGGCGGCGATCCGGGCCGCGGCGTCCTCGCCGAGCTCGATGTCCTCGACGAGGTCCGGCAGCCCCTGCCTGCGCGCCTCCTCGGCGAGCGCGGAGCGGACGGCGGCCATCGCCTCGGCGGTGGTGTCCGCCTGCGGCGGGACCGCGAGCCCCACGGCGCGCGCCCCCAGCTCCACGGCCTGGGCCGCGAGCTCCCGGAGATTCGCGCCCCCGGCGAGACCCTCGATCCGGAAGCGTCCTCTGTGGAGCCGCACCACATCGCGGGCCTGGGTGCCCACCGACCCTGTGGCTCCGATTACACTGATCACTCGTACAGTCACAGTGCACGATCATGTCATCCCATCCTTGGGAAACCGTGATGGGAGGCGGTGCCGTGACACCGGCTGCGCGGGGCGTGCCCGCCGCAGCCTCGCACGCAGATGAAGCAGCGGCGCCGGCGCGCCGCGGAGGGAGAGCGCAGTGACGCAGAGCAAGGGCCGGACACTCGCACCGGACGAGATCCTCGCAGTCGACCAGATCTTCGACCAGGACGATCTCGACTGGGCCGGCGTGGTCCGCGGCTGGCTGGACGAGAACGTCCGCGAGCAGATCGGCGACTGGTACCTCGAGGGGACGATCCCCGCGCGCGAGCTCGCAGAGGGTCTGGGCGAGCTGGGCGTGCTCGGCATGCACCTCGCCGGCTACGGCTGCGCGGGCTCCACCGCCACCCAGTACGGACTGGCCTGCCGCGAGCTCGAGGCCGTCGACTCCGGCCTGCGCTCACTGGTGAGCGTGCAGGGCTCGCTCGCGATGTTCTCGATCCACCACTGGGGCTCCGAGGAGCAGAAGGAGGAGTGGCTGCCGCGCATGGCCGCGGGCAGGGCGATCGGCTGCTTCGGCCTCACCGAGCCGGACGTGGGCTCCGACCCCGCCGGCATGAAGACCCGGGCGACCCGCGACGGCTCCGACTGGATCCTCAACGGCGCCAAGATGTGGATCACCAACTCCCCGGTCTCCGACGTCATGGTCGTCTGGGCCAAGACGGACGAGGTGAATGAGAAGACCGGCGAGAAGGGTCTCGTGCGCGGCTTCGTCGTCCCCACCGACACCCCCGGGGTCGAGGTGCCCGAGGTCAAGCGCAAGATCTCCCTGCGCGCCTCCATCACCGGTGAGATCGTGCTCGACAACGTGCGCCTGCCGGAATCCGCGATGCTGCCCAAGGCCTCCGGTCTCAAGGGCCCGCTCTCCGCGCTCTCCGAGGCCCGGTTCGGGATCGTGTTCGGCGTGACCGGTGCGGCGCGCGACGCGCTGGAGGAGGCGCTGCGATACACGGACACGCGCATCCAGTTCGACCGTCCGCTGTCCTCCTTCCAGATCTCGCAGCAGAAGCTCGCGAAGGCATTCGGCCAGTACTCCTCCATCACCCTCACCGCCGCCCACATCGGCCGGCTCAAGGACTCCTCCGCAGGCGTCCGTCCGGAGCAGATCTCCCTCGGCAAGATGGTGAACGTGGACACCGCCATGAACGTGTGCCGCGATCTGCGCGCCCTGTTCGGCGGTTCCGGCATCACGAGCGAGTACTCGCCGCTGCGCCACGCGGTCAACCTCGAGACCGTCCTCACCTACGAGGGCACCCACGAGGTCCACCAGCTCACGCTGGGTCGTGCCATGACCGGCATCTTCGGCTTCGCGAACTGAGCCGATGCCGGCAGGGGTAGGCGCTCACTCCGGCTGCCGGGCGCAGGCCCGGG
>NZ_JALAHB010000098.1 GCF_022712115.1 Brevibacterium sp.
AGTTACGTCTGCGTAGCAGCCGCCCACCACGGCCGCTACGCAGACGTAACTTGTAGATGAGGTGCAGCCGAGGGTGCGGAGGCGTGGAGGGGAGACGCGCAGTGGAAGAGGCGTGCAAGGGGGAAGCGGCGTGGACGGGACCGGAGCAGCGGGGAGCCTGAGAGGCCCTGCGTGACCTCGCTTGACGTCGTGTGTCATGCGGAGGCGGACGATGACATCGGGCGCCAGAGGCGCGAGTCACCTGTGTTTCAGTGCGGGAAGCGGTCCGTCATGAGGGGCGGCCGCAGACCGGTCAGGCACTGCACCAGGAGGCCCCATGTCCCCAGAAGGCGTTCCACAGGGTCCGGCCTCGCCCCACGTATCCGGCTCGCCTCAGGAACTCGCTTCTCCTCAGGGCCCCGGACCGTTCCACCATCCTGACCCAGCGTCCTCGTCCGCAGGAGGGTCCGCCTTCGCGCGGCTGCTCGACCGGCAGGGGATCTCGCGCACACTGGCCTGGGGCTTCCTCGCGCTCATGCTGTTCATGGTGGGCGACGGGATCGAGCTGAGCTTCCTCTCGAACCACCTCACGGAGCTGGGATTTGGCGGCGGCCGAGTGGCCCTGCTCTTCACCACCTACGGCATCGTGGTGGCCGTCGCTGCCTGGCTGGCGGGAGCCCTCGCGGAGTCGTGGGGGCCTCGGCGGGTCATGCTGGCGGGCGGGATCATCTGGATCGTCTTCGAGGTGGTGTTCCTGCTGCTGGGCGTCATGCCCGGGAACTACCCCGTGATGATCCTGGCCTACTCCGTCCGGGCCGTCGGCTACCCGTTCTTCGCGTACGGCTTCCTCGTCTGGGTGACGATGGAGACCCCGGACCGGGTGATGGGCAAGGCCGTGGGCTGGTACTGGTTCTTCAACGCGATGGGGCTGGGCGTCATCAGCGGCTACTTCGTCGCGATCGTGGTGGAGCCGTGGGGAGCGCTGGGCACCCTCTGGTCCTCACTGGTCTTCGTCGCGCTCGCCACGCTCATGGTCGCGGTGCTGATCCGCTCGCGGCCGGGGGCGTCCCGGATGTCACGGGAGCAGACGGTGCGGGGACTGGTCACCAGCGTCACGATCATGGCGGAGCGGCCCAAGGTCGCACTGGGCGGTCTGCTGCGGATCATCAACACGATGTCCTACTACTCCTTCGCGGTCTTCCTGGGCGTGTACATGGTGGGGACCGTCGGCTTCTCGCAGGCGCAGTGGTCCTCCATCTGGGGCACGATGCTGTTCGCCAACGTGCTCGCCAATGTGATCTCCGGGTATGCCTCGGACCTGTGCGGGAGGCTCAACGTCATCGCCTGGGGCGGCGGGTTCGCCACGGCGATCACGGTGCTCGGCTTCTACTACGTGCCGCAGGGTCTGGGGGCGAACTACCCGGTCGTCCTCGTCCTCGGGATCGTGTACGGGCTCGCGCTCGGCATGTACGTGCCGCTCTCGGCAGTGGTGCCGCTGCTGGCGCCGCAGAACAAGGCGGCGGCCGTGGCCGTGCTGAACCTGGGTGCGGGACTCTCCAACTTCGTGGGACCGGCGATCGCCGGCCTCGTACCGCTCATGGGTGTGGCCCCGGTGGTCTGGGTGCTTGCGGCGATCTACCTGGTGGGGCTGTTCCTCACCTTCCTCCTCCGGGAGCCGGGGATCGAGGCCCCGCGGATCGAACGGAAGAGGACCTCCGCAGAGGGGATCACCAGCTCTGGACGTGCTCACGCCGCCGGAGCCGAGGCCATTGCCTCCGGCGGAGCCGGTGCGCCTGCCGAGGCCAAGTCCGCCCTCAGGCAGTAGGCGCGCGCACCCGCCCACCTCCTGGCCCGGGTCCGGCACTTGCCCTTGCCGCACACCCAGGGCCTCACCCAAACAAGTTACGTCTGCGTAGCGGCCGTGGTGGGCGGCTGCTACGCAGACGTAACTTGCGAAGAGGAAGTGGTGGGGGCGGAGGAGAGCGCCCAGCGTCCTGCTGCGCGCGGAGCTCAGGCCTCGGGGCCGGTGGCGACGGGGCGGGCAGGATCGTTCGACCAGGCCGACCAGCTGCCGGGGAACAGCGCGGCCTCCACGCCCAGACTGGCGAGCGCGAGCACGGTGTGGCTGGCGGAGACTCCGGAGCCGCAGTAGGCGCCCACCGCCGAGGTGCCGTCCGCCTCGGCGTCCACCGGCACACCCAGCGCGCGGTAGTGCGCACGGAGGTCCGCAGCGCTGCGCAGGTGCCCGTTCTCGGAGTTCCGGCCGGCCGGGGCATTCCGTGCGCCCGGGATGTGCCCGGCGACGGGATCCATCGGTTCGGCCAGGCCCTCATAGCGTTCCGGTGCCCGCGCGTCCAGGAGCACGCCGGAGGGATCGTGCGCGAGGGCCGCGGCCTCGTCCGCCGTCAGCACCGGCATGGAGCCGGGGTGCACGGTGAACGTGCGAGTCCGCCCGGCTGGATTCGCGCCGGTGGTCCCGGTCGCGCTGCTCTCACCGTCGGCGCCTCCCGTGACCTGGCCGCCGGCACTCGCCTGACCGCCCGCGCCCATCCCGGTTCCGTCTTCAGCGGGCCCCGCACCCGGCCCCGTCTCCACCGGGAAGCCGGCGTCGCGCCACGCGGGCCAGCCGCCGTCGAACACGCGGACGTTCGTATGCCCGGCCCAGCGCAGCAGCCACCAGGCACGGGCAGCGGCCTGACCGCCGGCGTCGTCGTACACCACCACGGGAGTGCCCGCCGAGGCCGGCTCGCCTGCATCGCCGGCCGCACCTGGAACGGCGGGCCGGGCCGAACGCACACCCCAGGCGTTCGCCGTCGCCTCGAAGGCCTCGGCGCTGGGCAGGGGGTGCCGGCCGCGGGTGGGATCCTGCGAGGAGTGGTCGGCGAGCTCCTCGTCGAGGGAGACGTAGCGCGCCCCCGGGATGTGACCGGCTTCGAACTCCTCCCGGCCGTCCGGACGCATGAGGTTCCAGCGGACGTCGAGGATGACGGGCGCATCATTCGCGGCCTCGGTGCCTGTCCCGCCGGAGGAAGCTTTGATTCCGAGCAGCCGCGCGAGCTCGTCGACGGTGACGAGCACGGTCTCGCGGGTCTCAGCGCGAGAGCGCGCATCAGTGAGAGAACGGCCCTCGGTGGAGGAGGAGTCTGCTGACATGGGGAGTCCCTTCTGTGTGCGGTGCGGCCGCCCGTCGAGTCCGATCGACCTCACACCTCGGCGGGGACGCTGAGGTCCACGGGCTGGGTGAGGAGGACGACGTGGTCCTCGCCCAGCCGGGTGAAGACGAGGGTCGCGGCCTCCCCGTCCGGGAGCTTGAGCTGGCGTCGCACCTGGTCCGGCACGATGTCAGCCCCGCGCTTCTTGATGACCACGCGGCCGATCCCGCGCTCCACGAGCGCACGGCGCAGCTGCTTGATCCCGGCGGGAAGCACCTCGGCGATCTCGTAGGCCCGCACGGCGTTCGCCGCAGAGCCCGTGGGCAGCGTGTCCCCGGTGAGGTAGGCGATCTTCTCGCTGACCCGGCGCATGCCCAGCGGTTCGCAGAGCGCGGTGACGAGGCCGGAGCGGACGATCGCGCCGTCGGGCTCGAACAGGTAGGTCCCCAGTTCGCCGATCCGCTCCTCGTCGTCCTCCGGCAGCTGCGACTCGTGGATCTGCAGGGCGGAGCCGGCACCCAGGACGAGGGCGTTCCTGCCCGGGCGCTGCCGGACGCTGCCGTGGAAGAGGGCGACCTCCACCACGTCGCCGGATTCCGAGACCCACTGCGCCTCCCAGCCGTCCGGGATGAGTGCGTGGTCGAGCGCCGGTCCCAGCTTGATGCCCACCCCCTCCACGTGTGCGGCCGTCGAGAACGCCCAGGTGAGGGTGGGGGAGAAGGATTCGGGGTCGGTGAGACGGCGAGCGGCGCTGGTGCGGCCGTCGCCGGTGCGGCGTGCGGGGTCCAGCCAGAGCACGTCGAGGGCGGAGAGGTCCTGCTCCTCGGCCAGGCCCTGCTCGACCGTCACGGTGTCGAGCGACCGCAGGTTGTAGGCGGCCAGAGCGGCCGTGACCGGATCGGCGTCCACTGCACGGACCGTGCCGCCCAGGCCGGCGATCGCCATGGAGTCCCCGCCGAGGCCGCACCCCAGATCACCGATCGTCCCCGGCTCCGCGGCGAGCAGGCGCCGCGCGTGGTGCGCGGCGACGGAGAGGCGGGTGGCCTGCGCGAGCCCGTCGCGGGTGAAGAGCATGCGCTCCGCGAACGGCCCGAACTTGGCCTCGGCCTCCTGCCGCAGCTGCGCCTGCGCGAGCAGTTCGCGGGCCAGCTCCGGGCTCATCCCGTCCTTGCGCAGGCGGGTGGCCAGTGCGAGCTCCTGGGACGGCGAGTACTCGATGCCGTCCAGCAGTGTGAGCACGGTGGGGTCGAGCAGCTGCGCGAGTGTGGCCTCATCCATGCGGGCCAGCCTAGCGGTCGGCGCCCGGCGGGTCCGCGCGGCGGCTCAGTGCCTCCGTGCAGGCCCGCAGCGCCGCCTCGAGCGCTTCCCGCTGGGCGGGCCGGAGCGCGTTCGTCATGGTGCGTTCCACGGCACGGGCCTCCGCCGAGGCCCGTGCGAGCAGCCGCGTGCCCTCCTCTGTGAGACGGAGGGGGAGGGCGCGTCCGCCCGAGGAGTGGGGGATGCGCTCCACGAGGCCGCGTTCCTGGAGGCCGCGCAGGAGGGTGTTCATCGTCTGCCGGGTGACGAACACCGCCCGGGCGATCTCCGAGGTGGAGGCTCCGGGCCTGCTGTTGAGGGCTTCCAGGCACGAGTACTGCGGCGTGGTGAGTTCGAGCGGACGCAGTGCCTCGTCCATCCGGGCGCGCAGCGCGGTCTGCGTCTGCTTCAGCAGGTAGCCGATCAGTGATTCGACCGGTGCCGTGCCGTCCGGGACGGTTGCGTGGCCGTCCCGGACGCCCCCACCGTCGTGCAGGTGCTCACCGCCGTGGGCTTCACCGCCGGCGGCCTCATCGCGGTACCGGTCCTTCCCGCCGTGTTGCTTCATGTAAGCATTCTGACATACGGTTTCTATGTCAGAACACTGACATCACAGTGATCGAAAGGATGCCCTCATGGCTGTCTCCGGACCGGACTTCATCGCACTCCAGGTGCGCGACCTCGAGCGCGCAGCGGAGTTCTACGAGACGCGGCTGGGCCTGCGCCGCGCGCCCGCCGCACCTCCCGGCGCGGTGGTGTTCACCACCAGCCCCATCCCCTTCGCGGTGCGGGAGCCGCTGCCTGGTGTGGACCTGGATCAGGTGAGCCCGCGCCCGGGAGCAGGCGTGGCGCTGTGGATGCACTGCGACTCGGCGCAGGAGCTCCACGATGCGCTCGTGGAGGCGGGCATCCCCATCCTGCGTGCGCCGGAGCCGGGTCCGTTCGGGGTGTCCTTCACCTTCGAGGATCCGGACGGCTACGCGGTCACCCTCCACGACGGGGCCTGACGGCCCGGGGCGGGGCCTGCTCTCTCCCCGGCCTCTCCCCGGGCCGTCAGGC
>NZ_JALAHB010000099.1 GCF_022712115.1 Brevibacterium sp.
CCCCCACCCGGGCACTGCCGGGCCGTCCGCGCCCATGGCCTCTGCGGAGTCCCCCGCACGCAGCCCGGCGGGCGGGGCGGGCACGGAGCCGTGCGCCGCGACGACGAGGTCGGCCGCCACCTGCGTGCCGTCGGAGAGGAGGACCGCACCGGGGCCGCCGGCCGCAGTCGGCACGGACCCCAGCTCCGTGATCCTCACGCCCCAGCGGGCGTCGACCGCCGCAGAGTGCAGAGAGGCCAGGCGACGGGCGACGGGCTCTCCCAGGGACCGGGCGGCCGGCAGGACGGAGCGGGCGACGAGGGTCACCGCGCAGCCGGCCTCGCGCAGCAGGCTCGCGGCCTCGGCCCCCACGAGACCGGTGCCGGAGACCACGACGCGGAGCGGACGGTTCGCAGGGGAGCTGTCCCGGCGCTGGGCACCGGCGACGAGGGCGCGGATCCGCACGGCGTCCTCGACGGTGTGCAGCGAGCTGAGACGGCCGGCGGACCGCCACGCTCCGGCGCCCGGCACCTCGAGCTGATGCGGGGCGGAACCGGTCGCGACGATGAGAGCGGCGGCCTCCAGTTCCGCGCCGCTCTCGAGGGTGAGGCGCAGCAGCGGTGCCGTGTCCGCACGCACCGCGCTGCCGGGGCGCTCTCGCGGTGCCGGGCACGGGCCTGAGCCGGATTGGTCCGCCGGTGTCCCCGCGATGTCCACGCGCACCAGGCGGGCGGCGGAGGTCTCGGCACCTGCGAGCGGAGGGCGGAGGGCTGCCGCCTTCTCCGGGGTCAGCCGTCCGGTCATGACGGCCTTGTCGACCATCGTCCGGTCGACGGCCTCCCCCTCCGGCCCGGTGAGATGCAGAACGCGCCAGGGGCGCTCGTCCTCCGGCCGCGGGACCGCCGAGCTCACCTCCTGCGGATCGTGAGGGCCGAGAGCCGCGACGAGCGCCGCTGCGGCCGCCCTGCCCGCGGCACCGCCGCCTGCCACCACCAGGGTCCTGCGTGCGTCCGCCTCCGTCATGCCGTCTCCCTCCTCACCACCCGGTGAGGCCGGGCGGTCCGGGACGATCCTAGTCCGCACGCACCGCCCCCGCCGTGACGCCGCTCACCTCGCCCGAGGCCGCGGACACCCTGGCAGCCATTACCCCCTAGGGGTATTATTTCGACTACAGGCATGCACGCACCCGTTCCCATGCGGCCAGAGGGGAAGAGGAGCGCGCGGGAGCTGGGGATGAGAGGATCACCGCATGAGCACAGACACGGACGCGACGAGTACTGCAGCGGCGCACACGGACGGCGCAGACTCCTGCGAGGAGCAGGGCCACACGCACGGCTACTCCGGGGACAAGGCACGGCTGCAGGCTCGCCTCAAGCGCATCGAAGGACAGGTGCGCGGCCTGGCACGCATGATCGACGAGGACAAGTACTGCATCGACATCCTCACCCAGGTCAGCGCGACGACCTCCGGCCTGGAGAACGTGGCCCTGGCGCTCCTGGAGGATCACCTCGCACACTGCGTCGTGGACGCCGCACGCGCAGGCTCTGCGGATGAGAAGGTCACGGAGGCCGCGGACGCGATCCGCAGGCTCGTGAAGTCCTGAGGCACAAGGACGGCACGTCACACAATGGCGGGCCCTCGGACGCCGACCGCACCCCTCGCCTCACGTTCATGCAGGCGAGGACCCTGCTCCATGTCCCCCCAGTGAGATTCGAACTCACACTGAATCGATTTTAAGTCGACTGCCTCTGCCGATTGGGCTATAGGGGGCAGGCTCAGCCTAGCGTGTGGTGCCGCCGCTCGCCTCAGCGCCCTCGGGCCGCCGCTCCGCCTTCTCCTCACCCCGGCGCGAAGGGATCAGCAGGATCAGCACCACGGCTGCGGCCGCTGCCGCCGCCACGCCCACCGTGGCGGCGGGTGCGCGTTCATAGGCGTAGAGCACCGCCGCGAACCCGGCGAAGCCCACCAGCGAGTAGACCGTCGCCCAGGCGGCGCCGCCCAGTGCCAGCGCGGGCAGGTAGCGGAGGAACGGCATCCGCACGGTGCCGGCCGCCAGATTGGCCACCGTCTGGAAGCCCACCGTGAGGAAGCTCAGCGCCACGACAGGCGCGCCCCAGCGGCCCACCCTGGCCTCGGCCGCGGCGTAGCGCTGGGACTCCAGCATCCGCCGCACCCTCCGGGACCGCGAGAGGCCGCCCCGTGCCAGGCGCCCCAGCGCATAGGTGCCGCCGGCACGCACCAGCACGATGCCGTACATGATGAGCCACACCACCGCGAAGGGCATGTTCCAGGAGCTCGGGTCCATCTCACCTCCCACTCCCCCGGCGCGTCGACCGGAGTGCGAGTCCACTCGCCGCCCGGCTGCCGGGCGGCACCGCCGGCGGCTCTCTCACCTCCATGGTAAGGGTGACCTCAGTTCGGGGGCGAACGCGGCGATGCGCACACGCCTCCCGCCGCCTGCGCCGAGGCCTCCCGCCGCGCCCCGCCCCACAGGGCGTCCTGCCTCACACAGCGCCCCGCTTCACACAGCGTCCCGCGCCCGGGAACGAGCGGAGGGCCCCGTCCCGCATGTCTGCGGTCCAGGGCCCTCTGCTCATCGCGCCGTCACCGGCACGCGCGCCTCAGCTCTCCCACATCGGTGCACGCGCCTCTGCACGTGCACCTCAGTGGAACGCTCACGCCTTGGCGGGCTCCTTCTTGGGAGCGGGCTTGGAGTGCGCGGCCTCCACGAAGGCCTTGCGCGGGACGTCGAGATCCTTGAGCGGGGTGACGTCGCGGCCCAGGACCAGGTTGAGGCCCCAGTTCGCGAACACGCGCACCTTGCGGTCCAGCGTGGGGATCGCGTAGCCGTGGTAGCCGCGGTGCATGAGCCAGGCGAGCACGCCGCGGGCCTCGAAGCTGCCCATCTGGCTCACGCCCTTGTACAGGCCCATGCCCGCGACCGCACCCAGCGACTTGTGGAAGTACTGGGTGAATTCGGACTCCCCGCGCATGGCGGCGAGCAGGTTCTTCGCGAGCACCGGAGCCTGGCGGACGGCGTGCTGCGCGTTGGGGACGCAGAAGCCGCCGGGTCCTTCGCCGGAGAGATCCGGGACCGCCGCGTTGTCGCCGGCGGCCCAGGCGCCCTCGACGACGCCCTCTTCGCTCTCCACGCGCAGATCCGCACGCACCGTCACCCGGCCGCGCTCGTCGAGCGGGAGATCGGAGTCGACCAGGACCGGGTTGGCCTTGACGCCGGCGTTCCAGACTATGGTGTCCGCGTCGAACTCCTCGCCGTTGGACAGCTTGATGTGCTTGTCCGTGCAGTCCTGGAGGAAGGTCTCGAGGTAGACGTCGATGCCGCGCTCGCGCAGGTGGTCCACCACCCAGCGGGCCTGGGCCTCGCCCACCTCCGGCATGACCCGGCCCATCGCCTCGACGAGGACGAAGCGGAGGTCGGCCTCCGTGAGCGTGTCGTACTGGGCCACGGCGGCGCGCGCGAGGTCCTCGAGCTCAGCGAGCGACTCGATGCCGGCGAAGCCGCCGCCCACGAACACGTAGGTCAGGGCCTTGCGGCGCTCGGCGTCGTCCTCCATGAGCGAGGCCTCGGCGATGCGGCCCAGCACGTGGTCGCGCAGAGCCACGGCCTCCTCGATCCGCTTGAGGCCGATGGCCTCCTCGGCCAGCCCGGGGATCGGCAGCGTGCGCGGCACGGAGCCCGCTGCGAGGACGATCTGGTCGTAGTCGAGCTCGAAGGGCTCGTCGCCGTCCTGCTCGATGACGACGAACTTCTTCTCGTGGTTGATCGAGGCCACGGAGCCGGTGATGACCTCCGCACCGCGGAGGTTGCGGCGCAGCGGCACGACGGCGTGACGCGCCTCGATGTTGCCGCCGGCGACCTCCGGCAGGAACGGCTGGTAGGTCATGTACGGGTTGGGGTCCACCACGGTGACCGTGGCCTCACCCCGACCCAGGTCGCTGAGGAGGTTCTGGGCCACCACGAGGCCCAGGTAGCCGCCGCCGACGATGAGGATGCGAGGACGCAGAGCGTTGTTTCGAATGAGAGCCATGCCCTCATCCTAGGCCCTTGTGAAAACTTTCACTAGCCGTCCCGGGACCTCCGCCGGATCCGCAGGAGACCCACACCGGCCGCGATGAGAAGGCCCAGGGAGACGAGCCCGCCGGCCACCAGCACCACAGGCCCCAGCCGGGCGGGCGGCACGGTCCCGCCCACGGCGACGGGCGCCTGCTCCGCGTCCTCGGACGCGCCCGGTCCCCCGCCCGAGTCCGGGGAGGCGGTCTCCTCGCCCGCCTGTGCCTCGTCGTCGGCCGCCCTCCTGTGCATGCGCACCCAGTCCGCCAGCTCGTCCGCGGCCGAGGCCGTCTCACCGGACGGTTCCCAGTTCAGTGCCGCCGGGGGGTCGATCCTCCCCCAGCCCACCTCCGGGTCCGGGGCGTCCGCGGTGCTCCGGCCGTCGTGGCCCTTCACCGCACCGGCGGTCTGCTCCAGCGCGGCGACCACCTCGTCCGCGCTCATCTCCGGGTGCGCGGAGCGCAGCAACGCCACGACCCCGGAGACGACGGGTGCCGCGAACGAACAGCCGTCCGCCGTGCCGTAGCCGCCGTCGTAGAACGGGACGGGGATGCCCTCGGCCGGTCCCATGAGGTCCACCGCGGTGCCCGGCGCCGAGGAGGACTGGCGCACCTCGCCGGAGCGGGCGAGACCGCCTACCCCCACCACACCCGGGACGGTCGCGGGGGACCACGCCTGCGTGGCTCCCTGCGAGCGGTTCCCCACGCAGGCGATGACGACGACGTCCTCCGCATAGGCCCGGGCGAAGGTCTCGTCCCAGGATTCGGGCCAGGCGGGGTCGTTCCAGCCCAGGGACATGTTGACGACGGAGGCGCCGGAGTCGATCGCCCAGTCCAGCGCCTGCTGGGCCTGCGTGCGGGTGGACTCCGCGTCCGAAGGGCCGCCGGCACCCAGCCAGACGGAGGCCGCCGCGATCTTCGACTGCGGCGCGACGCCCACCGGTCCCGCGCCCGTGCCGTTGCCGGCGATCACCCCGGCCACGGCCGTCCCGTGGTGGATGATCTCGTCCGGCCCCACGGGCACGGTGCCGTCGTGACCGGAACCGGAGAAGTCCTTGGAGGCGGTGACCCTGCCGGTGAGGTTCTCGTGGTCGTCCTTCACCCCGGAGTCGATGACCGCGACCGTGACGCCCTCGCCCTGGGTGGTCTCCCACATCTCCGGGATGCCGTAGTCCTCAAGGAACCACTGCCCGGGGCCGGGCTCCGGCACGTCGTCCGGGGCCGCCTGGGCGGGTGCCGCGCCCGCGGCACCGCCGAACACGTAGACGGCGATCATTCCGAGGGCGGCGACGACCGCGGCGATGCGGAGGATCCGCGTGCGCAGACGCCTGCGCCGCTCGCGCCGGTGCCCTCGTGGCTCCATGGCGACGGTCAGCTCGCGGAGGCGGCAGGATCCGCGGATGTGCCCGCGGCCTCGGGCGAGGCCAGGCCCAGCGCGATCCCGTCGAGGATGTCGGACTCGCTCACCCGGATCTCCAGGGTGCCCCCGCCGCCGGAGACCGCGTCGTCGATGAGCTCCACCAGCCGGGAGAACACCTGCGCGCCCGCGGCGATCACGTCCGCACGACCGGGATGCATGTACGGCAGCGCCCGGCGCTCGTCCGCGGTCATCGCGCTGAGGCGGTCCGCCGTCTCCACGATCTGCGTCCGGGTGAGAGCGCTCCCGTGGATCGCCTCGCGGTCGTACTCGTCGAGCTCCAGCGCAGCCGCCGCGAGCGTGGTGATGGTGCCGGCCACTCCCACGAGGGTGCGCGCGGCGGAGACGTCGACGTGCGCGGACGCCTCCGCGAATGCCTGGTCCACGTCCGCGCGCAGCGAGCCGAGCTCCGCCTCCGCCGGCGGGTCGCTGCGCACCCAGCGCTCGAAGAGGCGCACGCACCCGATGTTCATGGAGTGGGCTCCGGCGACCTCGCCGGAGCCCAGCACCAGCTCCGTCGAACCTCCGCCGAGGTCCATGACGAGATGAGGGCCGGTCGCGTCGAGACCCGCGGTGGCTCCGCGGAACGACAGCGCGGCCTCCTCCACGCCCTCGATGACCTCCGGCGCGATGCCGAGCCGCTCCCGGACGCCGGCGGCGAACACGTCCCGATTGCTCACGTCGCGGCTGGCCGAGGTCGCCACGAACCGCTGCCGGTCCGGGCGCAGGCCCGCGACGATCTCCGCGTACTCCTCGCACACGGCGAAGGTGCGTTCGAGGGCCTCCGGGGCGAACTCGCCGGTGGCGTCCACGCCCTGACCCAGGCGCACCACACGCATCTCGCGGGCCAGCTCCGTGAGCGTGCCGTCGGGAGCGACGTCCGCCACCAGCAGACGCAGGGAGTTGGTGCCGCAGTCGAAGGCGGCGGTGCGGACCGTGCCCGCAGGGCGGTCGGCCCCCGGTGTGACGGCGGAGTCCTCCGTGCCCGCGTTCCCCGATGCACCTGCCGATGCGAGATGCGCGGCGAAGGCCTCCGTGAGCGGCACCCCGCTCATGCGCGCGAGCGCCTCATCACCCACCGGGTTGGTGCCCGGACCGGCGGCGAGGCTGTGGCCCACCAGCGCGTGGAGGCACTTCACCCGGGTGGGCATGCCGCCCGCGGAGAAGTCCTCGATCTCCGTCACCTCGGCCAGACCGGCCTCCGCGCCCACCCGGGAGCGGTCGGCGAGATAGGCGCGGTGGGCCTCGGCATAGGCTGCGCGGAGGTCCGCATCCGCGGCGAGCCTCTCGGTGAACTCCGCCATCACGCCGTTGGCCTCCATCCGGGAGCATTCGGCGACGATCTCCGGGTGCGTGAGGTAGTAGGTGGTGGGGAACGGCGTGCCGTCCTCGAGCCGGGGCGCGGTCGCGACCACGAGGGGCTCGCCGGTGCCGGCGGCGCGGGCCGCGACTCCCACCACACCCCGCGGCATCCGGCCCAGTTGCTCGCGGATGCGCTCGCGGTCAGCGTCGGTGCAGGGGGTGATCACCGGTCCTCCTCGTATGCGTAGCCGACCGCGCGCAGGGAGTCGACGAGTTCGATGTACCAGGGGCGTGCGCGCGCCTCACTGGACGCCCCTGCCTGCGAGGTGGACGATGCGTTCCCGTCCGCGCCGCCGCCGACGACGATATAGGCATTCTCCCCTTCGCGCACATAGCCCATCCTCTCGCGGGCCAGGCGTTCGATGTGGGCGGGGTCGTCGAGCTTCTCCCGCTCCGCCCGCAGGTGCTCCACCTCGCCCTGCGTCGACTCGATGTCCGCCTCCAGCGCGGCGACCTGCTGCATCTGCGACAGGCCCGTGCCGATGGGCTTAAGCAGCCCCGCGGCGACGAGGAGGACCGCTCCGAGGATGACCGCGGAGCGGTAGGTGAAGCGGCGGCCTGCAGCGGTGGCGTCGGCGGCGTCCGGATCGAGGATCGACGAACCCGGGCTCCACCCGCGGGCGGAGCTGCGGCGCGCTCCGGAACCGCTGCGTCCGGGACCGCGTTCCGGCCGGCTCTTGTCGCTGCGTCTGCTCATCCGTCACCTCGGGCCGCGGAACGGGGGAAGGGGCGCGGCACACTCCAGTGTGCCGCGCCCCCTGTCGCTCCGCCCGGATTCCGAAGGTCCCGGCGTGTCCGCCCGCCGGCCCTCACCCCGGGACGAGACTCCGCCCGGATTCCGAAGGTCCCGGCGTGTCAGCCCTGGAAGCGGGGGAACGCGGAACGGCCCGCGTACCGCGCGGCATCGCCCAGCCAGTCCTCGATGCGCAGGAGCTGGTTGTACTTCGCCACGCGCTCCGAGCGGGCGGGCGCACCGGTCTTGATCTGGCCGGCGTTCAGAGCCACGGAGAGGTCGGCGATCGTGGTGTCCTCGGTCTCACCGGAGCGGTGCGAGATCATCGCCGTGTAGCCATTGGACTGTGCCAGGCGCACCGCCTCGAACGTCTCCGTGAGCGTGCCGATCTGGTTGACCTTCACGAGCAGCGAGTTCGCGGCACCGGACTCGATGCCGCGGCGCAGACGATCCGGGTTCGTGACGAAGAGGTCGTCGCCCACGATCTGCACCTTGTCCCCCAGCCGCTCCGTGAGGGTGACCCAGCCGTCCCAGTCGTTCTCGTCGAGCGGATCCTCGATGGAGACCAGCGGGTACTTCGCGACGAGGTCCGCGTAGTAGTCCGTCATCTGCTCGGCGGTGCGGGTCTGCCCCTCGAAGCTGTAGCCGGCCTCGGAGTGGAACTCGGAGGAGGCGACGTCGAGGGCGAGCGCGATCTCCTTGCCGGGGATGCGTCCCGCTGCCTCGATGGCGGTGAGGATGAGATCCAGCGCCTCGGCATTGGACTCCAGGTTGGGGGCGAAGCCGCCCTCGTCGCCGAGGCCGGTCGAGAGCCCGCGCTCCGCCAGCACCTTCTTCAGGGAGTGGTAGACCTCCGCGCCCCACTGCAGTGCCTCGCTGAAGGAGGCCGCCCCGATGGGCGCGATCATGAACTCCTGGATGTCCACGTTGGAGTCCGCATGGGAGCCGCCGTTGAGGATGTTCATCATGGGCACCGGCATGAGGTGGCTGTTGGGGCCGCCCAGGTACCGGAAGAGCAGCAGGTCCGCGGACGTCGCGGCCGCACGCGCCACCGCAAGGGAGACGCCGAGGATCGCGTTCGCACCCAGCCGGGACTTGTTCTCCGTGCCGTCCAGGTCGATGAGGACGTCGTCGACGATGCGCTGCTCGTCCGCGTCGATGCCGGCGATCGCCTCGTTGATCTCGTCGACCACGGACTCGACGGCACCCAGCACGCCCTTGCCCAGGTACCGCTCCGGATCGCCGTCACGGTTCTCGACGGCCTCGAACTCACCGGTCGAGGCACCGGACGGCACGCCCGCGCGTGCCGTGGCGCCGTCTTCGAGGAGCACCTCGACCTCGACGGTGGGGTTTCCACGGGAGTCGAGGATCTCCCGTGCGTTAGCGGCGATGATCTCTGCCACGAGCTCTCCTTCTGTCATCACACGCACAGCGGCGCGCGCACGCTCTGCGCGTGCTCTCCGGCTTCAAGAATGCGTCAACAGCCGCGTGGGCATGCGGACGCCCACAACCCTAGTGCACGAGCGGCCTCCAGCCCTCCCCGCCTCACTCCGGCCCGGTAGGCCGTCCGCCGGAGAGCCGGCTGATGCTCTCCGAGGTCTGCGCCAGCCGCAGCATGTCCACCACGAGCCGCGAGAGCTCGTACGTGCCCACCGCGACCCCGAGGGCGGTCCGGTCTCGCGAACCCGTCATGTCCAGGCCGAGCGTGCCGATCCGTCCGACCGCGTCCGCGATCGTGCGGAGCGTGTCCGTCCGCCACTCGATGCCCACCGCCGCGGACCGCGCGATCCTCTCCTCCACGGCGGCACGGGCCGCACTCGCGGCATCGGGCCACCCCTGCGTCTCCATGACGTCCCGGAGGGCCTCGCGACCGTCTCCCCCGCCCGAGGCCTCGGCGCGCCCCTCCGGAGGCCTGCGCTCTCCGACGGCGAGCGTCTGCGCCGCCTCCATCACCGCCAGGTCTCCGGCCTCCGGATCGTCGATGACCTCCGTGAGCGCGCGAATCGTCTCCAGTGAGGAGCCGATGTGCCGGCGCAGGCCCAGGATGAGTTCGAGGCGCTCGAGGTGGGGCCGGCCGTAGACCGCCGTGGTCTGGTTCCGCTTCTCGCCCGGCGGCAGGAGCCCCTCCCGGATGTAGAACTTCACGCTTGCGGTGGTGGTGTCCGCCGCCGCGGCGAGTTCGCTGAGCTTCATCCTGCCTCCTCGCGTCTCCCGCCGCGGGCCCTCGCTGCCCGCCCGCCGGACTGTCCGCCTGCGGGGCCGAGCCGGTGACGGCTGCCGCCAGGAGGTTGGATAGGGATCCTCCCCGCTGCTGTCCACGTTGCAGGCTCGGGTAGCGACACTATCTGATGGAGGTATGGGACTCCAGACCGTGCTCATCGTCTCCCACGCCTCCGCCGCTCTCGCGGTGCTCCTGCTCGGGCCCGTGAACATGCTCCGGCGCCGCCGGGACCGCTTCCATCGCCTGCTCGGCCGTTCGTGGGTCGCGCTCATGTACGCCACCTGCGTCTCCGGCCTCTTCATCTACGACCACGGCGTTTCGTTCTTCCACGTGCTCGCGGTGTTCACGCTCTGCACGGTGTCACTGGGCGTGTGGCGGATACGGCGGGGCGACCGGCGCGGCCATGCGGGCAACATGATCGGCAGCTACGCGGGCACGCTCATCGCCTTCGCCTTCGCAGCGCTCCTCCCGGACAGGTTCATCCAGCAGACCGCCACGACCCATCCCGCCGGCCTGCTGACCTACACGGGCGGCCTCGTGCTCGCACTACTCGTCTGGCTGATCCTGCTGCGCCGGATCGCGCACGCCGGGACCGCCTCACATCAGGACGGGGCCGCCTCGCATCGGACCGCCGGTGCCCCTGCGCCGGCTGCCCGGCCGGAGCGGCTCAGTCCTCCCGGCTCACGAGCGTCCGACGCAGCCGGCCGGTGACGTCCTCCCCCAGGCCGTGATGGGCCAGATATCCCTCGACCCCGTCGAACTCGCGGTCGAGCCGATCGAGGACGTCCGCCATCCACTCGGGCCGGGCCGCCGTGGCGCTGATCCCGGTCTCGGAGACTCCCGCGCTGGCGACGTTGCGTCCCAGCGCGCGGAGGAAGTCCTCGCCCAGGTACCGCTCGGTGAGCGCGTAGTCGGCGATGACGTCGTCACGCGGCACACCGGCCAGGGTGAGGACGAAGGCCGCGATCATGCCGGTGCGGTCCTTGCCTGCGGAGCAGTGGAACACGACGGCTCCCTCCTCATGCGCCGCGAGCCGGCTGACGACGTCCACGAACGCCGCGCCCGCCGTGTCGATCATGGCCCGGTAGAGGCCGGGCAGGGAATGCTCGGAGAGGGTGAGCCGCCGCGGGCTCTGCGGGTCCAGCGGCATGAAGCGATTGCCGAGGAGGGGGACGTGTGCGTACGAGAACGCCTCGCTCCCCAGGACATCCGGAATGCGTGCGACCTCGCGCTCCTCCCGCAGGTCCACGACGCTGCGGATCCCGAGTTCGGCCATGAGCGAGTGGGAGCTGGCGTCGAGCCTGCCGAGGCCGTCCGCCCGGAAGAGGCGGCCTGCGGCGATGCGCCCGCCGTCGGCGGTGCGGTACCCGCCCAGGTCGCGGAAGTTGAAGGTCCCCTGCACGGGTATGCGCGGGGCGAGGTGGGTGCCGGCCCCCACCGGCGCGGCCTCCTCCCGTGCGTGCGCGTCCGGCGTCCGTGTGCCCGGTGTCGTCGTCATCCGTCCTCCTCTGCGGTGCGGGTGGTGCGGTCCGGTCCGTGGTCCGTCTCAGGTGTGCCGAGGAGCTTGTGCTCGGCCGCCCCGAGCGCCCGCCGCATCAGCCCGACGGCCCGCTCTCCCGCGGCGCGGGGCGGTTCCGGGGCCGAGGCCCCCGTCCGCTTCTCCTCTGCCTTGACAGCACTGTAGGCCGCCTGCACCCGGTCGAGCGGTACGGGATGCGCGGACTCGAAGACGTGCGGGTGCCTGCGCACCAGCTTGGCCGCGAGTCTCCGCTCCACCCGTTCGAAGGTCTCACCGGGCGCGCGTCCGCCGTGATCGTCCAGCAGCGCGGAGTGGAACAGCACCTGGTAGAGGAGATCGGCGATCTCGCCCTCCACCGCGTCGACGCGCTGGGCCTGCCCGGGGCCGGCCTCGGCACCCGGTTCGCGGAGCTGCCCCTCCGCGTACAGCTGCTCCTCCGCGGCCAGGAGCTCCGCCGACTCCTCCACGAGATACCGCGCGAGCGTGGCGTGCGTGTGCGCTGAGGCCCACGGACAGCGGGCCCGGACGAACGCCATGATCCCGGTGAGGCTCATCCCGTCCGTGTCCGGACGGGGCCACGGCTCGCGCGTGTCCCGCGGATCCATCAGCGGTTCCCGCGCGCGGACCCGGTTGTGCCCGCAGCGCCGGCACCACCCGCAGATCCGGCGGTCGTGGCCGGGACCTCGGTGCCCTGCACGATCTCCGGCTCCGGGAGGATCGCATCGAGGAAGGACCGCGCCCAGGTGAGGATGTCCGAGTCGACGACCTCCCGCCGGTCGAAGCCGTTGCCGGCCACCGGCTTGGGTACCAGCAGGGAGCGCACGGCGGGCTTGATGAGCGACTTGGGGTACATGCGCCTGAGCCGGGCGATCTGCGAGTCCGGCAGGTCCTCGACGGGACCGAAGCGGATGAAGTTGCCCTGCATCACGATGTCGGTGATGCCCGAGGCCCGCGCCCGGATCCGCAGCCGGGCGACGTCCGCGAGCACGCCCACGGAGGCCGGCGGCGGGCCGTAGCGGTCCGCGAGCTCGGCCAGCACCTCCTGGATCTGCTCCTCCCCGGACGCCGCGGCGAGCTTGCGGTAGGCCTCCAGCCGCAGCCGTTCGTGCTCCACGTAGTCCGTGGGGATGTGTGCGTCCACCGGCAGCTCGATCCGCATCTCTGGCTCCTCGTGGGTGTCCTCCCCCCGGAAGTTGGCTACGGCCTCGCCCACGAGGCGGATGTAGAGGTCGAATCCCACGCCCTCGATGTGACCGGACTGCTGGCCGCCCAGCAGGTTGCCGGCCCCGCGGATCTCCAGGTCCTTCATCGCCACCTGCATGCCCGCGCCCAGCTCCGAATGCTCGGCGAGGGTCTTGAGCCTGTCGTGCGCCGTCTCCGTGAGCGTGCCGTCGCCGGGGAACAGGAAGTAGGCGTAGGCGCGTTCGCGGCCGCGCCCCACCCGGCCGCGCAGCTGGTGCAGCTGGGAGAGGCCGAACCGGTCCGCCCGGTCGATGATGAGCGTGTTGGCGTTGGCGATGTCGATGCCCGTCTCCACGATGGTGGTGCAGACGAGGACGTCGTACTTCCGCTCCCAGAAGTCCACGATCACCTGTTCGAGGCGCTGTTCGCCCATCTTGCCGTGGGCGATCCCGATCCGGGCCTCCGGCACGAGCTCCGCGATGTGGCCCGCGACCCGTTCGATGTCCTGGACCTTGTTGTGGATGTAGAACACCTGGCCCTCGCGCATGAGCTCGCGCCGGATCGCGGCGGCCACCTGCCGGTCCTCGTAGCGGCCCACGTAGGTGAGGACGGGATGGCGCTCCTCCGGCGGAGTGGCCAGCGTGGACATCTCGCGGATGCCGGTGACGGCCATCTCCAGCGTGCGCGGGATGGGGGTGGCGGACATCGCGAGGACGTCCACGTCCGCGCGCATCGCCTTGAGCGTCTCCTTGTGCTCCACGCCGAACCGCTGCTCCTCGTCGATGATGACGAGTCCCAGGTCCTTGAACTTCACGGAACCGGACAGCAGCCGGTGCGTGCCGATCACCAGGTCGATGGTCCCGGCGGCGAGGCCCTCCACCACCCGGTCGGACTCCTTCTTGGACTGGAAGCGCGAGAGGGAGGCCAGCGTCACGGGGAAGCCGGCGTAGCGTTCGGAGAAGGTCTCGAAGTGCTGCTGGACGAGCAGTGTGGTGGGCACCAGGACGGCCACCTGCTTGCCCTCCTGGATCGCCTTGAAGGCGGCGCGGACGGCCACCTCGGTCTTGCCGTAGCCCACGTCGCCGCAGATGAGGCGATCCATGGGCACGGACTTGCGCATGTCCGCCTTCACCTCGTCGATGGTGGTGAGCTGGTCCGGGGTCTCCACGTAGTGGAAGGCGTCCTCGAGCTCCCGCTGCCAGGGGGTGTCCGGGCCGTAGGCGTAGCCCGAGGTGGCCTGGCGGGCGGAGTAGAGACGGACGAGTTCGCCTGCGATCTCCTTGACAGCCTTGCGCGCACGGGACTTCGTCTTCGCCCAGTCCGCCCCGCCCATCTTGTTGAGGCCGGGGCTCTCCCCTCCCACGTAGCGGGTGACCTGGTCGAGCGAGTCGGAGGGGACGAACAGGCGGTCTCCGGGCTGCCCGCGCTTGGACGGCGCGTATTCGATGACGAGGTACTCGCGGGTGTGCGCGTCCTTCCCCCGTCCGGCGGTGCGCTGGATCATCTCCACGAACCGGCCCACGCCGTGCTGCTCGTGCACCACGTAGTCCCCCGGCGCCAGGTTGAGGGGGTCCACCTGGTTGCGCCTGCGCCGTGCCGGCAGCTTCCGCATGTCACGGGTGGAGGCCGCGGACGCCCTGCCCAGCACATCCGCCTCCGTGAGGACGGCGAGCCTGAGGTCGTCGACGACGAACCCGCCGAATCCGGCGGCCGTCGCCACCTCCACCCGCGCGGCGGCCGCGAAGTCCGGCTCCTCGACGAACGCGGCGGGCACATCCGCCTCCGCGAACACCTCGACGAGGCGCTGGCCGGGCCCGTGCCCCTCGGTGAGGACCACCACGGACCACTGGTCGTGGACGAGTGCGCGCACGTCCGCGAGGATCGCCTCCACGTCACCGGCGTAGCCGCGCGGCTCACGCGCGGGAACCGTGTAGACCTCCTCGCCGGGGGCCGCGAGCTCCTCGTCGGCGGCGAAGCCCCCGATCTCCCACCAGGGCAGTGAGAGGACCTGCGCGGCTTCGCGTGTCTGCTCGAGGGTCCGGAAGCTGGCGGCGGAGAGGTCCACGGGTGCCTGAGCCCCGTCCGAGGCGGATTCCCAGGCCGCGGCGAGGAACTCCTCCGAAGTGCGCACGAGGTCCTCGGCCCGGGCGGCGATGCGCTCCGGTTCGATCGCGAGCACCCGGGTCCCGGCCGGCAGCACCGCCACGAGCGGCTCCATGCCGTCCGCCAGCACCGGGGCGAGGGACTCCATGCCCTCCACCGCGGTGCCGTCGGCGATCTTCGTGAGCATGTCCGCAGCAGCGGGCACCGTCTTCGCGAGCTCTGCAGCACGCTGACGCACGGCGGGGGTGAGCAGGACCTCCCGGCACGGCGGCGCCCAGAGCGTGACCGTCTCCCCCGGCTCCGCCGGCTGCGAGCGCTGGTCCGCCACGGAGAAGCGGCGGATCTCCTCGACCTCGTCGTCGAAGAACTCGATGCGCAGCGCGGACTCCGCCGTGGGCGGGAAGACGTCGATGATGCCGCCGCGCACCGCGTACTCGCCGCGCCGGGAGACCATGTCCACACGCGAGTACGCGAGTGCGGACAGACGCTCCGCGAGTGCCGTGAGGTCAGCTCTGTCACCGGCGGCCAGGGTGAGCGGTTCGAGTTCGCCGAGGCCCTTCACCAGGGGCTGCAGTGCGGCCCGCACCGGCGCGATGACGACCTGCAGAGGGGTGGCCTCCCCTTCCGGATGCGTGATCCGGCGCAGCACCGTGAGGCGGGCGCCCACGGTGTCCGAACGCGGCGAGAGCCGCTCGTGCGGCAGCGTCTCCCAGGAGGGGAAGACCGCGACGGCGTCCGCCGGCAGATAGTCGCCCAGGGCGCGGGCGAGATCCTCGGCCTCACGGGTGGTGGCCGTGATGGCGAGCACCGGGCCGCTGCGTGCCGTGGCTGCCGTCAGCGCAGGCCACAGCCCTCGCACCAGCGAGACGGTGCCGCCCGGTGAGGAGGCGTCCGCGACGGCCTCGCGGACGGCGGCGAACTGGGGCAGGGTGAGGGCATCGCTGAGTCTCGAGAGCACCCGCCCATTCTAGGCGGAGGGGCGGG
>NZ_JALAHB010000100.1 GCF_022712115.1 Brevibacterium sp.
CCGCCGAGGCCGCCCTCCCCGTCGAGGGCTCCGTGCGTTCCGAGGCCTCCCGCGCAGGGCCGCCGGCCGCCTCCGCAGGGTTGCCCACCACCTCCACAGAGCCGCCGCCGGGCGTCTCCGCCGTCTCACCGCCCGCACCCGCGCTGCCGGCCACGGCTTCCTTCTCGCTTCTCACTGCTCCACGTCCTCTCGCCCCGCGCCTGCTTCACCGGCCGCGCCTGCTTCATCGGCCGAGCCCGCGCCCGCGTCCTCTGCTCCCGTTCCCGCACGGCCGGCCGGGTCTGCTCCGCCGCCCGCACCCGCACCCGCCGCGCCGCCGCTCTGCACGACGGCCTCGTAGATCGCGCCGGCCACGGCCACGTCCTCCCAGGACATGCCGGAGGTCTTGAACACGACGGGGCGGTCGTCGCTCAGGGCCGCCTCTCCCTCCGTGACGACCTCGCGCAGGGTGTGCACCTGCTCCCAGCCCAGATGCCCCTCCTCGATGGCGAGGATGACGTCGCCGGCCTCGCGCCGGGCGTTGGCGAAGGTCTCCACGATCACGTGGCTGCGTCCCAGCAGGGCACCGGGCAGCTCGCGTTCGGAGGGTGAGTGCGAGCCCATCGCCACCACGAGCGCGTCCGCGCGCACGGCGGAGTCCGCGAAGAGCGGCTCCGAGGCCGAGGTGGCGGTGATGATGAGGTCGACGTCTGCCAGGGCGGCATCGAGGTCCTCCCCCAGTACGGCCTCGGTCGCGGGCACGCCCCCCTCCGTGAGCGTCCGGGTGAGCTCCTGCGCCCGTCCTGCGGTGCGCACACCGAACACCACGCTGCGCACGGGTGCCACCGCCTGAGCCGCCCGCACATGCGGCAGCGCCTGCGCCCCGGCGCCGATGACGCAGAGACGCACCCCGTCCGGGAAGCGGGCGGGGACGAAGCCGGAGACGCCGGCCAGCGAGAGCGCGGGCGTCCGCAGGTTGGTCGCCGCAGCTCCGTCGATCCGGGCCAGCTGGGTGTGGGTGGTGCGATCGGTGAGGAGCACGCTGCCCTGGATGGTGGGCAGTCCGCGTGCGGAGTTGCCGGGCGTGCGTGTGACGACCTTGACCGCGGCGTAGTCCCCCAGCTCGGAGGGCATGAGGATCATCTCCCCGCCGCTGAGCTCCACGATGGTGCGCGGCACGTCCTCCTCCGGGTCGAAGCCCGCCACCGCGTCGCGGATGGCCGCGATGGCCTCGGCGAAGCCGAGCGCCCCGGCGACCTCCTCCGCGCCGATGTCCAGCATCTCCTGTCCCGCCTCGCCGGTGTGCCGGGCGTCCGCACCGGCCTGGGCCTCGGCCCGCGCTCCGGCGCCCTGCGCACGACCGTCCGTCTTCTCACTGCCTGCCATGTGACTGCTCCTGCTCCTGCAGATGCTCCGCGAGCACCCGGGCGTGGTTGTGCGTCTCGTCCTTGGCACCGTACAGGAGCACGAGCGAGTGCTTGCGCGAGTTCCGGAAGCGCTGCAGCAGCGCCTCCCCCGCACCGGATTCCTCGAGCTCCGCACGATAGGCCTCCCGGAACTCCGCGAAGCTCAGCGCGCCGGAGTGGAAGCGCTTGCGCAGCTCGTTCGAGGGAGCGGCGTCCTTGTCCCATTCGTCGAAGGCGAGGTCGTCCTTGCGCACCCCGCGCGGCCAGAGCCGGTCCACGAGAACCCGGAATCCGGTCTTTCCGTGCCTGTCGTCGTAGAGCCGATGGACCTCGATGTCGATGTGCTCGCCCATGACGCCACGATACGTCGTCGGACCCCTCGCGCGCCCTCCCCGGCGGGCGGGGATATGAGACAGCGCACACCGGCCGCCCGCACATGACTAGACTGCACACCAGCCGGTCCGGAGGCCCCCAGAGCACCGGGTCGGCGATGATTCCTTTTCGCACATGAAGTCGTCGCCGACGAAAGAGGAGAAGACGTGGACCTCACCCCCATCATCGAGAAGCTGAACACCGGGGTTTTCATCAACGGACAGTGGCGTGATGCCGAGGGCGGACGCACCCTGGAAGTCCGCAATCCCGCCACGGGCGCGGTCATCACCACCATCGCGGACGGCTCCGAGAACGATGCGCTCGAGGCGATCGCCGCCGCCGGCGCCGCCCAGGCGGACTGGGCCGCCACCGCTCCCCGCGAACGCGCGGAGATCCTCCGCCGGGCCTTCGAGCTGCTCCACGAGCGGGCGGACGACATCGCTGCGATCATGACGGCGGAGATGGGCAAGCCGTTCGCGGAGTCCAAGGGCGAGGTCGCCTACGGTGCCGAGTTCTTCCGCTGGTTCTCCGAGGAGGCCGTCCGCGTGCACGGCGACTTCACGCAGTCCACGGACGGGAAGAACCGCCTCATGATCAGCCGGGAGCCGGTGGGCCCCTGCATCCTCATCACGCCGTGGAACTTCCCGCTGGCGATGGGCACGCGCAAGATCGGCCCCGCGCTGGCGGCCGGCTGCACCGTCGTCCTCAAGCCCGCGCAGCTCACCCCTCTCACCTCGTTCATGCTCGTGGACGTCCTCCGTGAGGCCGGGCTGCCGGACGGCGTGGTCAACGTCGTCACCTCGTCCTCCGCACGCCGCGTGGTGACGCCGTGGATGGAATCGGGCATCGCCCGGAAGATCTCCTTCACCGGCTCCACCGAGGTGGGCGTCAACCTCATGAAGCAGGCCGCGGAGACGGTCATGAAGACGTCGATGGAGCTGGGCGGGAACGCGCCGTTCCTGGTCATGGACGATGCGGACGTGGACGACGCCGTCGAGGGCGCAGTCCTTGCGAAGATGCGCAACAACGGTGAGGCGTGCACCGCCGCCAACCGCCTCTACGTGCAGAGGGGCGTTGCGGAGGAGTTCTCCCGCAAGCTCGCGGAGCGGATCGGCTCCATGAAGGTGGGCGACGGCCTCGCCGAGGGCACGCAGGTGGGTCCGCTCGTGGACCAGGACCAGCTCGACAAGGTCGCTGAGCTCGTCGACCAGGCGGTGGAGGCCGGCGCGACCGTCCTCACCGGAGGCAAGAAGATCGAGGGCGACGGCTACTTCTTCGCCCCCACCGTCCTCACCGATGTGCCGGAGAACGCGACGCTGCGCGTCGAGGAGATCTTCGGTCCCGTCGCGCCGATCGTCGTCTTCGACACGGATGACGAGGCGATCGAACTCGCCAACGGCACCGAGTACGGTCTCGCCTCCTACCTGTACTGCAAGGACATCGACAGGGCGCTGGCACTTGCGGAGCGGATCGAGTCCGGCATGGTGGGCCTCAACACCGGCCTGGTCTCCAACCCGGCCGCGCCGTTCGGAGGCGTCAAGCAGTCCGGGCTGGGCCGCGAGGGCGGCTCGACCGGCATCGACGAGTACCTGGAGCTCAAGTACGTGGCGCTCCCCCGCGCCAACGCACGATGAGACGCTGAGCCAGGCGCAGCCCCGCACTGCGAACCGCGAGGCCCCGAGACGTGTGACACGTCCCGGGGCCTCGCGGCATTCTGCGCAGGGATGCGAAACGCCGAGCGGGTGAGACCCGCTCGGCGCTTCGCGCATCTGCGTCCCGGACCGGATGCCTCGGCTCCATCGGCCCGGAGAGCCGCGAACAGGGGCGTGAGCGGCGGGAGAAGGGGCCCGCGCCCTCACCGTTCGCAGGACGGTCTGCCGCCGGTGCGGACGTGGAACGCGCTCCCGGGGAGAGCGGCTCCGGGAGAACGGTTCAGGCGCGGCGGCGGGCGAGGATGTCGCCCAGGTGCGCCGTGTCCTGCTCCTCCGCCGGAGCCGCCGGAGCGCCGCCGGCGTTCTTCCTGCGGGTCGCGTTCTTGCCGTGGCTCAGCGGGCCGGGATCGGCGGCATCGCCCTCACGGGCGGCGTCCTCGAGCGGCGGCCGGAACCCCAGCTCGTCCGCGAACTGTGCCGCCAGCGACTCCCGGCTGGTGGGTGCGAGGGCGTACGAGGAGGCGTCCGCGACGACGGGCTGCGGCTCCTGCCGCTCCGCCACCGGCGCGTCCACGTAGGTGGGAGCCGGTACGGCGGACGGCGTCCAGCCGCCGGAGCGCAGCCGGCGCGCCAGAGCGTCCCCGGCGGCACTGCTGCGGGGCAGACTCGCCGTGTCCGGGACCGCCGGGGCCGGGGCTGCCGCCTCGGAGTCTGCGGAGGCGTCTTCCGAGGCGTCCGCGGCCGCAGCCGTCCGGCCGGTGGTGTCCTGAGCTCCGGCCTCGCGTTCGGCTGCCGCAGTGCCGGCGGACTCCGCGCCCGCCTTCCGTGTGCTCACTGCGTCAGCGCCCGAGGCCGCAGCGGCTCCGTCCGCGGTCTCACCGCTCTCGGTCTCCGGGCCGGGAGCACCTGCGGCGCTGCGATCGGCCTGGGCCGAGGCCCCCGCAGCGGAGCCGCCGGAGGCGGGTTCGGTCGCAGCTGTGTGTGCGGAGCCGGAGACGCCCTCAGCCGGAGCCTCCGCAGAGCCGGACGCCGTTCCACCGGCCTTCTCTCCGGAGGAGGCTGTGAAGCCCAGCGACAGCGAGGGGGCGGATGCCGAACGCTCCACGATGGAGCGGGCAGGCTCACGCACCGGCGCCGCCTGCTCGGCCGCCCTGTGCCGAGGCGCTGCGGAGACGGCCGGGATCTCCGCGGTGATCGGGTCGGACTCGTCGGAGCCCGGCGCGGAGCGGTCGGCAGCGGCCTGCGCCTGGCGCGGCGCGCCCTCGTCGAGGTCGAGCACCTCCCGCGACTGCGGCTTCCGGCCGGCGGCGGAGCGCTCCGACACGTGCCGGGCTGCGCGGCCTGCGGCCTCACGTGCACGGCCCGCAACCTCGGTGGCGGCGCCGCGAGCACGGTCCGCGAGCAGCTTCTCCTCCCTCTCGATGCCCTTCCGCAGAGCGGTGATCTCGCGGTTGAGCGAACGCAGCAGGACGAGGGTGGCGGCGGCGAGCGCAGCGGTCACGGCCGGAGCTCCCCAGGGCAGGGAGCCGAAGACGGTGAAGCCCAGCATGACCACGGTCGCGGCGGCCAGGAGCAGGAACCCCAGGCCGCAGTAGGGAAGGATCCGCCGGAGGCCCCGGATGCGGCGGCGATCCGCGGCGGATACCTCTGCGATCCGGCCCGGACGCGGTGCCTGGCCGGTCCGCCCAGCGGCAGGACCGGCCGCGCCGCCGGAGGTGCCGGCGCCTCCCGCACCCTGCGGCGCGGTCCCACCGCTGCGGCGCGGGGACGAGGCGTACGACTGGTCCAGCCGGGCGCGGACGTCCGCCGGCAGTGCACGGGGCATGCGCTCGGCCGCCGCGGCGATGCGTCGGGGAGCGGTGCGGGGCGTGTGGTTCATGGCTGGATCCATCGGTTGGGAACGTGTGGAGGCGACGACGGTGAGGACCGGCGCGTGCGGTGCTGCGGAGGAGCTGCCGGGGGCGCTCCCGCTGCCCGCCTCGGTGAGGACCGTGGTCTCACCCACCGCCATGGGGAGCGCGACCACCTCGGCCTCGGGGAAGGGGGTCGTCTCACGATACGGGTTCGCCGCGGCGACAGGGCGGACCGTCTCGGCTGCGGCCTCGGCGACCCCCGCCCGGACCGTGTGGTCCGTGCGGTCCGCCGGGGCCGGCTGGTCCGTCTCGCCCACGACCTCGAGCACCGGATGCGCGCGGCGCAGACGCAGCCGGGGCGCGGTCTGCACGTATTCCGCACCGGCCTCCGGCAGGCCCACGTCCGCAGGATGCGCACGGTCCGCGAG
>NZ_JALAHB010000101.1 GCF_022712115.1 Brevibacterium sp.
GCGCCGCTCCACCGTCTCCAGCGCCACCCGCGGGTGCCAGCGGTTGAGGATCGCGACCTCGCCGCCGCTGTAGATCGGCAGCAGAATGCTGAGGTTCTGCCCGGCGATCCAGAACATCGCGAGGAACCCCAGGGTGACGTCGCGCCGCTCGCCCACGCGGGCGGTGCCGGAGCCGGCCAGTGCCGAGGCCGCCGTGTAGGCCATGTGCCCGATCGTGTGCTCGCAGCCCTTGGGCCGTCCGGTGGTCCCGCCCGTGTAGTTCAGGGCCGCCAGCCGGTCGGGATCCACCGGCACGGGATCCACGGGCGCGGCCGCCAGCACTCGCTCCCAGTCACCGGCGGCCTCCGGCGCGGGCACCTCCATGGGCAGGCCGGCCTCGGGCGCAGGAGCTCCGGGAGCGGCGAACACCGCCGCGGGATCCGTCCACGTGACCTGCACGGAATGCCCCACCTGCTCCAGCGCGGCCTCGACCACGTCCCGGGAGTGGGGATGGGCGAAGAGGTGCACGGCGCCGGAGTCCTCGAGCTGGTGCCGCAGCTCCTCGACCCGGTACATGGGGTTGCTCGGCACGTAGACGCCGCCCAGCCACGCGATGCCCAAGAAGGCATGGACGAACTGCGGACAGTTGCCCATGTACACCGCCACGCGGTCGCCGGCGGCCACACCGTGCGCGGCCAGCCAGCCCGCCGTCGCCGAGGCCTGCGCGGCGAGCTCCGCCCACGTCGCCTCCCAGCCGTAGTAGCTGAGCGCGACGGCGTCCGGACGCTCCCGCGCCCAGTGCAGCACGGTCTCGGCGAGACCGGGACCTGCGGCCAGCTCCGCCGGGGTCCGGGGGACGGAATCCGGCCAGAGCGTCCGCAGCGAGGCGAGCTCGCCAGCGGCCCGCTCCCACTCCGCGCGCAGCCCCCGCTCGCCGTCCGGGCCTGCGTCCTGACCGCGGTCCGGGCCTGCCGTCACTGCTGCGCCTCCTTCGCCTTCGCCGCCTCGTCGCGCAGCGTGCGCCGCAGGATCTTGCCGGAGCTGGTCTTGGGCAGCTCCTCGAGGATGGTCACCTCCGCCGGTGCCTTGTAGCTGGCCAGGTGCTCGCGGCAGTGGGCGATGATGTCCTCCTGCGTCGCCTCCGCGCCCGGCTGCAGCGTCACATACGCCACCACCGTCTCACCGCGGTACGCGTCCGGGACTCCCACCACGGCACCCTCCTGCACGGCGGGATGCGTGTAGAGGACGTCCTCGACCTCACGCGGCCAGACCTTGAACCCCGAGGCGTTGATCATGTCCTTCTTGCGGTCCACGATGAAGACCCAGCCGTCCTCATTCATGTACCCCACGTCACCGGTGCGCAGCTCTCCCCTGGGCAGCGAGTCTGCCGTGGCCGTCGGATTGTTGATGTACTCCGCGGCGATCATGGGCCCGGAGACGCAGATCTCGCCCACCTCGCCCGGCCCCACGGGCTCACCGGCGTCGTCGAGGACGCGCACCATCGCATCCGCCTGCGGCAGACCGGTCGAGAGGTTCCCGGACTCCGGGTCCACGGGAGCACGCAGGCCCCGCGGCACCGTCACGCACTGGGCGCAGGTCTCCGTGAGCCCGTAGCCCTGGCCGATGTACTGCCCGGTCTTCTCCTCGAACCGCTTGACGAGGCCCTCCGGCAGCGGGGCGCCGCCGGACATGATGGAGGTGAATGACTCGAACGCGTCCGCCCCGAACGTGGGGTGGGCCATCATCGCCGTGTAGACGGTCGCCGGCCCCGCCATGAACTGCGGCTTCTCCGCCCTGAGCAGGTCCAGGAAGGAGCCCGGGTCGAACCGGTGGTTGAGGATGAGCGTGCTGCCACTCGCCACGCCCGCCACCAGCTGACAGTTGAAGCCCGTGATGTGGAAGAGGGGCGCCAGCGAGACGACGCCCGTGCCCGGTTCCAGCTGGGAGTTCCGCGTCGCCATGCGGGAGTTCGAGGACAGCGTCGCGTGCGTGAGCAGCGCGCCCTTGGACCTGCCCGAGGTGCCGGAGGTGTAGCCGATCAGCGCAGGATCCGAGGGTGCGGGCTCCACGGGGGTGAAGTCCGTGTCCAGCCGCTCCTCCATGACGGTCCGGAAGTCCGGCAGCGGCACGTCCGGCAGATCGCGGAAGGCGCCGAACACGGCCTCGGGGCCGTTCTCCGCCCAGTCCAGGTCATCGACGAGGACCACGGTGGGCACGTTCTCCGTGTACTCCTTCACCCGCATGAGGTAGAGCGCCTTCGAGACCACGAGGCCCTTGACGTCCGCATCCGCGAACACGTGCGCGAGCTCGTCGCGGTACATGGGGTTGAGCGGGACGACCACCGCCCCGGCCTTCCAGATGCCGTAGGTGCTGATGAGGAAGTGCGGGCTGTTCTGCAAGTAGATGCCCACGGAGTCGCCGGGGCGGATCCCCTGCTCGTGCAGATAGGCTGCGAAGGCTGTGGACTGCCGGTCCAGCTCCGCATAGGTCACGTCGTGTCCGTAGTAGGCGTAGGCGCGGACGTCCCCGTTCGCCGCGACCGTCGCCGCGAGGTCGCGCAGCGTCGTGGACTCCTCCACGGCGTCCGGCTCCGTGCAGCCCAGGGTCTTCAGCCACGGACGATCATCGAACCAGCTCATGAGTGTCTCCCTCCCGGTGTCAGCGCTGACACCGTCTCGCGGATCGGCACTGACCCGCGGCGATCCCGCGGGGCGCCCCTTCACGCCCCCGGGCCCAGTGTGCGGCACCGGGAACGGGTCCCGGTGCCGCACACGTGCGCGCACCGGCAGGTGCGCGTGTTCTGAGTTCTCAGACGACCTCGAAGAGGCCGGCCGCTCCCATGCCGCCGCCCACGCACATCGTCACGACGACGTGCTTGACGCCGCGGCGCTTGCCCTCGAGCAGGGCGTGGCCCACGAGGCGGGCTCCCGTCATGCCGTAGGGGTGGCCCACGGAGATGCCGCCGCCGTCCACGTTGTACTTCTCCGGGTCGATGCCCAGCCGGTCGCGGCAGTAGAGCGCTTGCACGGCGAAGGCCTCGTTGAGCTCCCAGAGGCCGATGTCGTCCACCGTGAGCCCGTGGCGCTCGAGCAGGCGCGGAACGGCGAAGACCGGGCCGATGCCCATCTCGTCCGGCTCGTTGCCGGCCACCGCGATGCCCTTGTAGATGCCCAAGGGCTGCAGACCCCGCTTGGAGGCCTCCTCCGCACTCATGAGCACGGAGGCGGAGGCACCATCGGAGAGCTGCGAGGCATTGCCTGCGGTGATGCTGGGGTTCGCCGAGGCGACGCCGGGCGCCAGCACGGGGTTCAGCCCCGCCAGGTTCTCCAGCGTGGTCGAGGGGCGGTTGCCCTCGTCCTTCTCCAGCGTGACCTGCTCCTCATGCGTCTCGCCGGTCGCCTTGTCCACGACGATCTTGGTCGTGGTCAGCGGCACGATCTCCGCGTCGAAGCGTCCTGCCTCCTGTGCGGCGGCGGTGCGGCGCTGGGACTCGAGCGAGTACTCGTCCTGCGCCTCACGGCTCACGCCGTAGCGCTCGGCCACGATCTCCGCCGTGTGGAGCATGGGCAGGTACAGGCCCGGGACGTTCTCCTCCAGCCACGGGTCCTTGGCGCGGAAGGTGTTCTGCTTGTCGTTCTGCACCAGCGAGATCGACTCCACGCCGCCGCCCACGGCGACCTTCATCCCGTCGTGGACGATCTGCTTGGCCGCCGTGGCGATCGCCATGAGGCCCGAGGCGCACTGCCGGTCCACGGACATGCCCGCCACGGAGGTGGGCAGGCCCGCACGCAGCGCGGCCTGGCGGGCGATGTTGCCGCCCTGCGCGCCCTGCTGGACCGCGGAGCCGAAGACGACGTCCTCGATCTCCGCCGGGTCCACGCCGGAGCGCTCGACCGCGTGGCGGATGGCGTGCCCGGCGAGCTCCTGCGACTGGGTGTTGTTGAATGCGCCGCGGTACGCCTTGCCGATGGGCGTGCGTGCGGTGGATACGATGACTGCTTCGGTCATGTCATTCTCCTCATCTGCCGGCTCGGCGAGCTCAGGCCTTGGGTCCGCCGGCCACGTAGATGACCTGACCGGAGACGAAGCCCGCTCCCTCGCTGGTGAGGAAGGAGGCGGTGTGCGCGATGTCCTCGGGCTTGCCGGAGCGCGCCACGGGGATCTGGGAGACCGCGCCCTTGACGAAGTCCTCGAAGGGCACGCCCACGCGCTCGGCGGTGGACTTCGTCATCTCCGTCTCGATGAAGCCCGGGGCGATCGCATTGGCGGTGACGCCGAACTTGCCCAGTTCGATCGCGTAGGTCTTCGTCATCCCCTGGATGCCGGCCTTCGCCGCCGAGTAGTTGGTCTGCCCGCGGTTGCCCAGGGCGGAGGTGGACGAGAGGGAGACGATGCGGCCGAACTTGGCCTCGACCATGTGGGACTGCACGGCCCGCGTCATGAAGAAGTTGCCCGTGAGGTGCACGCCGAGGACGGACTCGAAGTCGTCCTTCGTCATCTTGAACAGCATGTTGTCGCGGATGATGCCGGCGTTGTTCACGAGGATCGTGGGCGCGCCCAGCTCCGCGGCGACGCGGTCCACCGCGGCCTTCGCCTGGTCCTCGTCCGCGATGTTGGCGCCCACGCCCAGGGCCTTGCCCCCGGCCGCGCGGATGCGCTCGACGACCTCGGCCGTGTCCTCCTCGCGGAGGTCGATGACGGCGACCTGGCGGCCGTCGGCCGCGAGGCGTTCGGCGATGGCCGCGCCGATCCCGCGCGCCCCTCCGGTGACGATCGCGGTGCGGATGTTCTCACTCATCGTGCGGTGTCCTTCCTGTACTTCTTCAGTTCGTTGCGGGCGATGGCGCGCTTGTGCACCTCGTCCGGGCCGTCCGCCAGACGCAGCGTGCGCAGGTGCGCCCAGGACTCCGCCAGGCGGAAGTCCTGGGTGACGCCGCCGCCGCCGTGGACCTGGATGGCGCGGTCGACGACCTTGAGCGCCATGTTGGGTGCGACGACCTTGATCTGGGCGATGACGTTCTTCGCGACCTTGTTGCCGTGCTTGTCCATCATGTCCGCCGCGTGCATGGTGAGCAGGCGGGCCTGGTCGATCTCGATGCGCGACTCCGCGATCCAGTCCTGGATGTTGGCGCGCTCGGAGAGCTTCTGCCCGAAGGTCACGCGGGACTCCGCGCGCTTGACCATCATCTCCAGCGCGCGCTCTGCGACGCCGATCGAGCGCATGCAGTGGTGGATGCGGCCGGGCCCCAGGCGCGCCTGGCTGATCGCGAAGCCCTCTCCCTCGCCCTTGAGGACGTCCTTGGCCGGCACGCGCACCTGGTCGAAGGACACCTCGGCGTGTCCCTCGCGGTCGTGGTAGCCGAAGACCTGGAGGTTGCGCTCCACCGTCACCCCGGGGGCGTCGATGGGGACGACCATCATGGACTGCTGCCGGTGCGTGGCCTCGTTGGGGTCCGTCTTGCCCATGACGATGAGCACCTTGCAGTTGGGGTGCATCGCGTTGGAGGTGAACCACTTGCGGCCGTCGAGGATGTACTCGTCGCCCTCGCGCTTCATCGTCATCTCGATGTTCGTCGCGTCCGAGGAGGCCACGGCCGGCTCCGTCATCGCGAAGCCGGAGCGGATCTCCCCATTCAGCAGCGGCTTCAGCCACTTCTCCTTGTGCTCCTCCGTCCCGAAGAGCGTGAGGACCTCCATGTTGCCGGTGTCCGGGGCATTGCAGTTCGTGGCCTCCGGGGCCAGGCTGCCGGAGCGTCCCATGATCTCCGCCAGCGGGGCGTACTCGAGGTTCGTGAGCCCCGGACCCCATTCCTTGTGCGGGTGGAACAGGTTCCAGAGACCGCGGGACTTCGCCTCGGCCTTGAGGTCCTCGAGGATCTGGGGCTGGAAGTGCGGCGTGGGCGCCGCGGCCATCTGCTCCTCGTACACGGCCTCCGCCGGGTAGACCAGTTCGTCCATGAACGCCTGCAGGCGCTCCTGGTATTCGCGTCCGCGCTCAGTCGTCTCGAGCATGGGTGATCCCTCTTCCCTGAGTTCTTCTCGTGCGTGCCGGCGTTCTCCCCGGCCGTGCGTGGTGTGCTGTCGGATCGGGTGTTCAGCCGCGCAGCTTCGCCTGGTACCTGCGCATCCCCCTGAGCCATCGGTCGTAGTCGGAGCCCTTCATGCGGTACATGTCGAGCACCTCCGGGTGGGGCAGGATCAGGAACGTCTCGGACTCGACGGCGGCCATGACGGTCTCCGCCACGTCCGCGGGCTCCAGCACGGTGCCCGCCTCCGCGACGGCCTGCTGGGAGACCCGTTCCTCCCCCGTCTTCTCCTGCGTCCCGTCGCCCCAGAGGATCTTGGTGTTCACGCCCATGGGGGCGAGCACGGAGACGCGCACGCCCTCGTCGCCGTACGTGACGGAGAGCCATTCCGCGAAGGCGAGTGCGGCGTGCTTGGTCACGGAGTAGCCGGCGGCCCCGATCTGTGTGAGGAGGCCGGCGGCCGAGGCCGTCGCGACGAAGTATCCCCCGCCGCGGCGCGTCCACTCCGGGACGAGGCGTTCGGCGGCGCGGATGTGGGCGCGGAGGTTGACGTCGAGGATGCGGTCCCAGTCCGCCTCCCCGCCGATCCCCCTGGCGCCGGTGATGCCCGCGTTGGCGAAGTAGAGGTCGATGTCGCCCAGCGCCTCACGGGCGGCGGACAGCAGGCCGTCGACGCCCTGGGCGCTCGCGACGTCCCCGGTCCAGTGGTGCTGGCCGAGTGCGGCGGCGGTCTCCGCGACCTGCGGATCGATGTCCGCGAGCAGGACCGAGGCCCCTCGGGCCGTGAGCGCCGAGGCGAGCGCGGCACCGATCCCCCCTGCGGCTCCCGTGACGACGGCCGTTCTGCCAGTGACGTCCATGCCCCTCCTTCTCGCTGCCGCCCACGTCCTTGTGAGCGGGGACACCTCTATCTATAGTTGAGGAGCGTCTCGAATTCAAGCGCTTGCCAAGCGTTCGTTCAGTGCATTCCGACGTGGCCCACCGTGATTCGAAGGAGCATCATGGCATCGACATCCCCCGCGCCCTCCCTCACCTCCATGGTGGTGCCCTGGGCGGCCGCACGACCGGACGCCGTCGCGCTCCGCACTCCCCCGGGCGAGTCCCGCGTGGAGGTGACCTGGTCGCGCCTGCTGCGGGAGGTGGGCGCAGCGCGCGATCGCAACCGCAGCGCGGGCCTGGCTCCCGGCGAGCGGATGGTCCTCATCGCCCCCACCACGCCGGAGTTCCTCGTGGAGTTCCTGGGCGCCGATGCCGCCGGCCTCGTGGTCGTCGCCGCCAATCCGCTGTCCACGGTGCGGGAGCTCGCCTACCTGCTCGAGGACTCCGGCGCCCGGCAGGTCGTGGCGCATCCGGCGGTCTCTGCTGCGGGCGAGCAGGCGGCGGCCGAGGCGGGGGTGGCCTTCCGCACGATCCCGCTGCTGGCACCGGAGCCGGCGGAGCCCGCCCAGGAC
>NZ_JALAHB010000102.1 GCF_022712115.1 Brevibacterium sp.
AAGGAGCCCCAGATGCTCATCTCCAGCGAGACACGGCGCGGTGCGCTGAGCTGGATGAGGAGGACGGGTCAGGAGATCTCGAGACCCAGATGAGCCTCGCCCTCGAGCGCACGGGCGGCGAGGAAGAGCGGCAGCGGCGGAAGCAGCGCCTGGGTGAGGGAGAGCACCGCCCCCAGCGCGAGGCAGCCCAGGACCACGCGGCGGAACCCCAGCCGGGAGACCAGCACGCTCGCCGTGAGGCCCAGCGCCAGTCCCACCACGGCGGGAGCGGAGATGAGCATGGCACCCGCAGTGCCGGCCGCGCCGTAGGCCTGCGAGACCGGCACGAAGACCGTCGCGACCTTGGCGAACTGCATGGCTGCGGCGATGCCGACCACCAGCAGCAGGACGACGGCGGCCCAGCGCGTGCGCGGATGAGCAGAGGAGGCGGTCACGTGGCACCCTTCGGGACTCGGCGGTCGGAGCGCCGAATCCTGCGAGAAGGGAGACGGCACCCACCATCCTGCCACCTGCGCGTGTCGCACCGGCACGGCGCAGGGGCGCGCCTCGGGTGCCGCGCAGGCGTCAGCCCTCCCGGACGCGGAGTGCGAGCCCGGTGACCCCCTCACCGAGCTCCCGCACGATGCCGGAGACCTCGAGTCCGGGGATGAAGCCCGGCGCCTGCGGCATCACTCCGGAGACCCAGAAGGCGGCGATGAGGCCGATGCCCGCCGTCGTCACGTCGATGCCCACCTCCCCCGGGCCCGGACGGGACTCCGGCCGTGTCTTGCCCTGGAGTCCGCTCCAGGAGCTAGCCTTCGCCCATGGGAGAAGCGGTGACGGCGGAGACGACCGGCATGGGCATCACAGAGATGGCGGAGCTCTCGGAGCTCAGCCCGGACACCCTGCGCTGGTACGAGAAGGAGGGCATCCTCCCGCCGGTGAACCGGGACCCCACCCGGCGCCGCACCTACAGCCCCCGTGAGCGCGACCTCGTCCTGCTTCTCACCACGCTCCGGGGCACGGCATGCCCACGGCGGCGATGAAGGATTTCGTGGCGCTGCTCGCGGAAGGTGCCGCGAGCCACGGCCGCCGCATCGCCCTGCTGGAGGAGACCCGGGTGATGCTGGCGGAGCGGCGCAGGGCGCTCGATGCAGCCGAGGCCGCGCTGGAGGGCAAGATCGACCACTACCGCGAACTGATCGCCGCCGGCCTGGACTGCGACGGAGCACCTGTCTCCGAGGAAGTCCGGCAGCGCCAGACCGCACGCAGCTGAGCGGTCCTGCGCAGCTGTGCGTCTCGTGACCGCGCTCAGCCCATCCGACGCAAGCGTCTCACCAGACCTCCACCCACTGCCGATCCGCAGGTGCAAGGGAATCACGGAGACCAGCGTCGAATGTGGCGAGCACAGCACCGTGCGCGGCAGCAGTATTCACCAGCTGAAGATCCGTGACCTGTCGGCGCCCCATGAGAACGCGAAGGTCCACGATGGGCACCGCAAGGGACTGGTCGTCTTCGAGCCACCCCCACCCGGGGACGCCTCGCAGCGCCTTCAGCTGCCCAAGCGCCTCCTGCCCTGTCACCTTCCTGCCCACAACCGCTTCGGTGAGCAACAGGCGGACCAGGCCGGCCTCGGTCACCGGACTGGTCCGCCAGCCGATCAGCTTCCCGAATTGCGCGTGCGCGGCGGCATGATGGACGTGCTGGTCCCAGCTCAGAGCGAGCAGGACGTTGACATCGAGCAGCGCGGGCCGTGAAGGATCAGTCGTCATCACGGAAGTCCGCAACCAGTTCATCTGTCACTCTGTGCGCCGGATTCCCAGCCAGCACGGGGAAGGCGGAATCCGGCTGTGACGATACCGATCGCGGAGCCAAAGCGGCCAGCGCGATGTCCGACAGCGCCCGCCCCAGTGAGATCCGCTCCGCAGCCGCTTTCGCCCGTGCGGCACTCAGCACCACCGGGTCGATGTCCAGGGTCGTACGCATGGCTACACTATAACATCACGTCATCACGACACCATGACGCGTTCATGACATCTGCGGCACCGCCGCCGGCCTGCGCATGGGAGAATCCGGACCATGGATCGCACAGAACTCCGCGCACTGCAGGCCCCGCTCCGCGAGCGCTACACCCAGGACCCGGACTCCGCCCACACTCCCATCGCCGCGGAGGGAGACTGGCGCGACGACGGCATCACCGCGACCGTCGACACCTGGTCCGGCCCCACCCGCGCGGGACTGCACTCCGCGACCGGCGGTGACGGGGCGGACGCCTGCTCCGGCGACATGCTCATGGAGGCGCTGCTCGGCTGCGCAGGCGTGACCCTCCGCAGCGTCGCGACCGCCATGAACCTCGAGATCCGCAGCGCCCGCCTGAGCGCGCGGAGCTCCTTCGACGCCCGCGGCACCCTCGGGATGGACTCCTCCGTACCGGTGGGCGTGGGACCGATCGAGGTCGTCGCGGAGGTGGACTGCGATGCCGACGATGCGAAGCTCGAACGCCTCGCCGCCTCCACCGAGCGCTACTGCGTGGTGGGGCAGAGCCTGCGCGAGAAGCCCCGCTTCACCGTGCGCAGGGCAGGCACCACGGACTGAGCGGCACAGCTGCGGGTGCCGGTCACGGTGCCCGCGGCAACCCGCCGGCAGCGCCGCGGCCGGAGCGTCTCAGTCGATGATGTCCTCGGTGGCGATGGTGCCGGCGGAGAGGCGGTGCATCTCCACCACGCCCACCTCGCCCAGGCCCTGCAGCGAGATGTCGCGGCGGCCGCTGAACTCGAAGGTCCGGTCCCGTTCGATGATCCGGGCCGTGTCCGCGTCCGTCACGACGGTGCCGGGCTCCGCCACGGCGGTGAGG
>NZ_JALAHB010000001.1 GCF_022712115.1 Brevibacterium sp.
AGCGCTGATGGTACTGCACTTTTGTGGGTGTGGGAGAGTAAGTCACTGCCGCAATATTCGTTGGTTGGGTTGAGGCCCTCATGCTGCATGCCCCCCTGTTTGTGGGGGTGTGTGGTGTGGGGGCCTCCCCTCATTCACGGGCGCTTTGTGTTGACCCGCCGGGTGGGGCTGCAGGTGTGTGTTCTGGCCGGCTGGGCTGTTCAACCCAGCCGGCCCGAACCCACACCACCCGAACACGCCTGCGCCGGGCTCCCGCAGCACTCCAGTGGGTCTGGGTGTTTCCGCTGTTCCGCGCGGTCGGTACTTCCCTATGGCGTGTGGGGCCTTTCATGCAGCGACGCACGACAGCCGGCCTGCGCAGATGCGTATGCTGTGTCGCATGGGAAGCGAATCATCGTCGCCGCGTGAGGAAGAGCGGACACGCGCGGGAGGTTCTACGGGCCGTGGGCGCATTCGGGAGGCTGTCGAGGCGGATGTCCCGGAGATCCTCGGCATGATCGTCGATCTCGCCGAGTTCGAGAAGGAGCCTGACGCCGTGAAGCTCACGGAGAGCGGACTCCGGGATGCGTTGTTCGGCCCTCGCTCCACCATATTCGCGCACGTCGCTGAGGCTGCGGAGGCCGGTGGCACTTCGTTTCGGCTCGACGGGTTCGCGCTCTGGTATCTCACCTTCTCCACCTGGGAAGGCGTGAACGGGATACACCTCGAGGACCTCTACGTCCGTCCGGCGTGCCGCGGCACAGGACGAGGAGGAGCGCTGCTCCAGTCCCTGGCCGCGGTGGCAGTGGCACGGGGGTGGCGCCGTGTCGAATGGCAGGTTCTGAACTGGAACTCCGCGGCGATCGAGTTCTATCGGTCCCTGGGTGCTCATCCGATGTCGGAGTGGAGCACATTCCGGCTGGACGGAGGCGCGCTGGAGGCATTCGGCGGCGCAGCATCTTCCGCCGATTCATAACTGTTGCCAGCGCAACCCTTGCCTCGTAGAGTGTGTGCGTCAGCAACACTGAGGAGTGAGCGATGGTTCGTTTTGCGGTGCAGCGACGCGCGGCGGAAGCCGGTGAGCACCTGCAGACCTGGCGACGCATGATGGGGATGCGGGCTGAGGACGTGGCTACGCGTGCCGGGATCTCGCGTTCCACGCTCCGGAAGGTGGAGAAGGGCGACCCCTCGGTGTCCTTCGGCGCGGTTCTGGCCGTCGCTGACGCTGTTGGACAGCTCGAACACGTCGTGGAGGCCTTCGATCCCATGGGCACGGAGCTCGGCCGGCTCCGGGCCCAGTCGGCTCTCCCCAAGCGAGTGCGCCGGTGACGGAGTCGGCGAGCGTCTTCGTGGAGCTCGGCGGGGCTCCGGTGCGGGCGGGCATGGCCTTCTTCCACGTCGCGCGCAGACGAGTGACCACCACCTTCTCGTACGCCACCGACTATCTGCGCCGCACGGATGCCTACGCCATAGACCCCCGGCTGCCCCTGATCGCCGGCCCGGCGTCCGTGGAGGGGCTGCCGGGCGCCTTTCAGGACTGCTCGCCTGATCGGTGGGGACGCACACTCGTGGAGAAGCAGTTCCGGCGGGAGGCACAGGAGCGTGGCCAGGCCCGCCGCGATCTCTCGGACGTGGACTTCCTCCTGGGGGTGAGTGACGAGACGCGTCAGGGCGCTCTGCGGTTCACGCGCGGTGAGAGCTCCGAGTTCGTCGCGGCCCATGTCCGGGTTCCTCCCGTCCTCAGCCTGCCGCGCGTGCAGCGAGCGGCAGACCGCGCGGTGGCCGGGGACGGACGTGCGATCCAGGAGCTGCTGGAGGCCGGCACGGGATCGCTGGGAGGCGCACGGCCCAAGGCTGCGGTGACGGGTGACGATGGACGTCTCCTCCTCGCGAAGTTCACGAGGCCGGCGGAGGACCGCCCTGTGATCGAGTGGGAGCAGGTGGCACTGCGTCTCGCAGGGGATGCAGGGATACCGGTGCCTCGGTCCCGTCTCATACGCATCGAGTCCAGGCCGGTGCTCCTCCTTGACCGCTTCGACCGTGCGGAGCGTGGCGCCCGCATCGGCTACATGAGCGCAATGACCGCGGCCGAGCGGCGAGACGGAGAGTACTCGGACTATCTGGATGTGGTGAGTGCGATCGAAGAGCACAGTGCCGATTGGCGCGCGGATGCCGCACAGATGTTCCGACGGGTCGTCTTCTCCGCTGCGATCCACAATACGGATGACCACCTCCGCAATCATGGTTTCCTGCGAACGGACGCCGGCTGGCGTCTGTCCCCGGTGTTCGATGTCAACCCGGATCCGGATCCAGATTCCGACCGGCAGACGGCGGTGATGGGCGCAACCGGAGGGAACGACGAAGCCGAGGCTGTGGTCCAGTTCGCGGAGTACTGCGGGCTGGCACCGCACAGAGCAGCGGAAGTCATCATGGAAGTGGACCGGGCGGTGGCGCGTTGGGCGGATACTGCGCGTGAGGTCGGTCTCGCGGAGCCTGACATTCGGGAGGCGGCAGACGGGCTCGAGATTCCGCGGCGGCGGCTGAGAGCGGCGCTGGAGGCCGCGGCCGGCTCGTAGCCGGTCTGCATCGGAGCACCGCATCGACGAGGTGTTGGGCATCACGGTCTCCGCGTTTGCGCAGCGCGACCATGAGTGTGTAAATTTATCTCTCGTTGCCCAGCAGAAAAGCGCGGGAAACGATCTGAATGGTCAGTCCGGAATGGACAGCCACATTCGGATGCGGTTTCTCGTAACCAATTGCGGGCAGTAGGGGAATTGTTTGTGGATACTGAATGCGTTGCCAGGCCTGTCCGGGTTTCGGGTGGGTGTGGTGTGAGTCACGAGTCAGTGATTTGCGCAGGCAGCGTGTGAAGGTCTAGAGTAGTTTCTCGTTCGCCAGTCGGGAAA
>NZ_JALAHB010000103.1 GCF_022712115.1 Brevibacterium sp.
CGCCGCAGCCGCGCAGTCGTCCCCCTCCGCGCAGACGTCCCCCGCCTCCCGCGGCAGGCTCCGCACGCCGGAGGTCGCCGCGATCTCCGTGGGCTTCATGGGTCCCGTCATGGCGATGAGCCTCAACGGGATCGGCGTTGCGGACCTCACCGGCACGTCCGTGCCCTTCACCTTTCTCGTCTCCTTCCTCGGCACGATGTTCGTGGCCTACGCCTTCATCCGGCTCACCGGCTTCGTCACCCATGCGGGCTCCGTCTACGCGCTCTCCGGCACCACCATGGGACCTCGGGCGGGATTCTTCGGAGGGTTCGCGCTCCTGGGCACCTACCTCTTCTTCGCCGCGTGCATCGCCGGTGCCTGTGCGGTGTTCTTCCAGGCGATGGCGGCGGAGCTGGGCCTCCCGTTCGCCGACTCCCTCTGGGTCCTCATCCCCCTCGTCGTCGCGGTGTTCGTCCTGTGGCTCAACCTGCGCGAGTCCACGGTGACGGCGCGGACGCTGCTGGCGATCGGGCTGGTGGGCGTGCTCGCGATGGTGGTCCTGGGCGTGGTCATCATCGTCCGCGTCGCCTCGGGCTCCGCCCCGGTGTCCACGGGAGTCGACCTCTCCACCCTGCTCCCGGGCGACGCGCCGGTCTCCGCGATCATGACGGCCTCCGTGTTCGGCTTCCTCTCCTGGGCGGGATTCGAATCGGGCACCTCCCTCTCCGAGGACGCGCGTGAGCCCAAGCGGACCATCCCCCGCGCACTCCTGGGCGCGGTGGTCCTCGCCGGGATCCTCTACACGTTCGTCATGTTCGCCCAGACCATCGGCTTCGGCACGGACGAGGCCGGCGTCGCGGCCTTCGCCGGCGCCTCCTCCACGCTCACTGCGCTCTCGTCCACGTACATCGGCTCGTGGTTCGCGGTGCTCATCTCCGTCATCGCCTTCCTCGTGGCGTTCGCCTCGCTGCTGTCCTCCACCGCGGCGGCATCGCGACTGCTCTTCGCGCTCGCCCGCGACGGGTTCGGGCCCAAGGCCTTCGCGCGCACCCACCCCCGCACGGGCGTCCCGGGACCCGCCGTTCTCTTCGTCGTCGTCACCACCGTCGTGCTCGCCTGCGGCACCGGCGTGCTGGGGGCCACATCCGTGGACGTCTACTACTGGTATGCGACCATCGCCACGCTCTGCATGGTGGTGGCGTACGGGATGACGTCCGTGGGGGTGATCCGATTCGTGCTCAACTCCGGCCGCCGCATCCCGTACTGGGAGCTCGTCTTCCCCGTGCTCGGTCTCGTCTACCTCGTGTTCGTGTACGTGGTGCAGGTGATCGGCCAGGAGGCGCCCTACACCTGGTTCCCGTGGATGGCCGGGGCATGGTGCCTCATCGGCCTCGTCATCGTCCTCGCCCGCCCGGCGCTGGCGGAGCGCATCGGCGCCCGCCTCACGCAGGAGGAGCTGGAATGACGAGCCGCAACGCCCTGACCGGTGCCGGATTCCCCCACCCGGATCTGTACACACGCGATTCCGCCGCCGTCGCCTGCTCGGAGCATCTGCGGTTCTTCCCGCTCGAGGTCGACCGCGCCGCAGGCGCGACGATGACGGCACCGTCCGGGCGAGAGCTCATCGACCTCTCCGCGGGATGGGGTGCCGCGGTGCTGGGATACGCACACCCCGCTGTCACCGAGGCCGTCTCCCGCACCGTGAGACGCATGCCCGGGGTGGGCGTGCTGTCCTCGACCAACCCGCTCAGCGTCGAACTCGCCGAACGCCTCCTCGCCGATGTCCCCGGCAGGGATGCCGAACGTGCGGTGCACCTGGGCCTGGCCGGCTCCGACGCGAACTCCGCGGCGCTGCGGGCGATCCGCGCGTGGGCGGGACCGGAGCGACCCGGCATCCTCGTGTTCGAGAACTCCTACCACGGCGGGCTGGGCCCGGCGCAGCACGTCTCCGGGTTCGCGGCGGCCGGCGGGGTTCCGCTCGATCCCGGAGTGGAACAGGTCCCGTACGGCGACGCGAATGCCGCCGAGGCCGCGCTGGAGTCCCGGCGCTTCGCGGCGATCGTGGTGGAGCCGATCATGGCCGACGGCGGCCTCGTCATCCCCGCACCGGATTTCCTCCCGAGGCTGCGCGAGGCCTGCGACCGCACCGGCACCCTGCTCATGGTCGACGAGGTCAAGGTCGGTATGGGACGAACCGGATCCCTGCTGGCCAGCAGCTTCGACGGCGTGGCCGCAGACGTTGTCACCCTGGGCAAGGGCCTGGGCGGCGGTATGCCCCTCTCCGCCGCGCTCGCACCCCGCGCGGTCTGGGACTCGGCACCCGGAGCCTCACTGCTGACGACAGCGGGCAACCCGGTCTGCGCAGCAGCGGGTCTGGCAGTGCTCGGGGCGATCGAGGAGGATGGGCTCCTCGCGCACGCCGCCGCTCTGGGCACCGTGTTGGAAACCGCGCTGACGGAGCTCCGGGAGCGCCACCCGCTCATCGCAGACGTCCGCAGCCGCGGACTGATCGCAGGGATAGAGCTTCGTTCGTCCGCCGCAGAGGGAGGGCGTCCCGCCGGCCGGGAGACCGCCGGCGCACTGCGCCGCGCGTTCGAGCTGGGTGCCGTCGCCTACCCCGTGGGTCCGGACTCGAATGTCATCGAGCTGACCCCCGCCCTGGTCATCACGGAGAGGCAGCTTCGGGACGGTCTCGATGTCCTCGACGCCGCGCTGACGGACGTGGAGGCCGGAGAGGTCGACTGCGACGCGGCGGCCGCGTTCGGCGGGTGGTGAGACGGGCTCCGCCCGCTCAGCCTTCCCGGAGCATCTCCGCCGCGGCGAGGTAGCCGGCGGCCATCGCCTGCGCCACCCGCCGCACATCGTCATCACCGGGGAGGAAGTCCGCGGTGTGCAGACCCGCGGCCGCACCCGTCCCCACGAACATCATGAGCGAGGGGGCCTGCGCTCCGTAGAAGGAGAAGTCGTCCGCACCCAGCGAACGCAGGGTGTCCGAGATCTCGAAGCCGCGCGCGGCCAGCTCCCTCCCCGCCAGCGCGGCGAGTTCCGGGTGGTTCTCCAGCACCGGCTCCCCCGAGGTCACCGTCACCTGTGCGCGGCAGCCGTGTGCCGCGGCCACCCCCACCGCCACCTCCTCGAGCTGCCTGCGCAGCAGTGCTCGGGTCTCGGTGTCGAGTGCGCGCAGAGTCCCGGAGACGCGTGCCGTGCCGGGAATGACGTTCGCCGCCGTGCCCGCCTCGATGGAGGACACGCCCAGCACCGCTGCGCGCATGGGATCCACCCGGCGGCTGACCACCGTCTGCAGAGCAACCACCACCTGTGCCGTCGCGAGCACGGGATCCTCGGCCAGATGCGGGTACGCCGCATGACCGGGCGAACCGGTGACCTCGATGACGAACTCGTCCGCGGCCGCGTTCACCCCGCCGGGAACGCAGGCGACCACATCGCGGGCGAGAGTCGGCTGGAGGTGCGCGCCGATCATCGCCGCGCACTCCTGTGCGCCCAGCACCCCCGACGCCATGATGTCCTCGGCGCCGGAGGGATAGGTCTCCTCACGGGGCTGGAGCACGGCCAGCAGCGGGACCGGGGCCCCGGCCTCGGCGACGGCGTGTGCGAGCGCCACGAGGGCGGCGAGGTGCACGTCGTGCCCACAGGCGTGCATGACCCCCGGGACCTGCGACTGCCACTCGACCCCCGTCGTCTCCGTGACCGGCAGCGCGTCGAGCTCACCCCGGATGCCCACGGGCCGGCCGGGTCCGCCCAGGCGCAGCACCGCCCCGGTCTCCGCGACCTCCGTCCGTGAGGCCCGCATGGCCTCGGGCAGGGCTGCGGCCACGGCATCGCGGGTGCGTGACTCCTCGCCGGAGACCTCGGGCATGCGGTGGAGCTCGTGCCGCAGCCGCACGGCGGCGGGAATGTGATTCTCCAGCGCGTTCCAGAGCCTCACGGCACGGCTGTCCTCACTCTGCACGGACGCCCTCCAGGCCGTACACCCGCACGGCGTTGTCACGGCCCACCATGCGCAGGATGCGCGCGGCCTCGGCCGCGGGCCAGTCCCCGTTCTCCACCCACTCGCTCATGACGGCGGCCGTCGCACGGCGCCACAGGAGCGAGCCCAGGTAGTGCAGCTCCGGCGGCCCCCAGGCATCGGAGGAGAAGAGGAGCTTGCTGAAGGGCGTGAGCTCCATGGACTCGGAGACGATCTGGCGGCAGGCCGCACCGGAGTAGTTGATCCCCAGCCCCACGTCGCAGTACACGTGCGGGAACACCTGGGCGAGATAGCCGGCGTGGCGGTGGAAGGGATAGCAGTGCAGGAGCATGATGCTGCTGCCGGTGTGCTCCACCTCGCGCAGCCAGTTCGTGAGCAGCAGCGGGTCGCAGCGGTGCAGGTCGAGGTCCGGATCACCGTAGCCGGAGTGCAGCTGGACGGGGAGCCCCGTGTCGCAGGCGACGTGGAGCAGCCAGCGCAGCAGGACCGGGTCGTCGACGCGGAGCGGGACGTCGTCCTCCGCGTCAGAGGACCTGCCGCCGAGCCACCGCTGCGCGGCCTCACGGATCTCGCAGGCGCCGGGCCGGGCGGGGTCGAAGTCGAAGCCGTAGCGGTAGGCGATGATCGACTTCCAGCCGGCGGCGTGCTGAGCCGCGTGCTTCACCGCCGCCTCGAACCGCTCCTGCAGATCCGCCGCCGAGGCGCCCGCCGCCACCTCCTCCAGCAGGGCCTCGAGCCGGACGATCTCATGCGTGCGGCCGCTCAGCTCTGCGTCCATGCGCTCCAGCGACCAGATGGCGTCCGTGCCGAACCCGGTGTCGACCACCCAGTCGGAGACCCCGGCACGCTCGAGGAAGATGTGCGCCAGCTGCGCTGCGGTGTGCTCGCTTCTCCGCGCGAGGTAGTCCTCCGGGCTCGCACCGGCGGGCAGGCCCAGCAGGGGCGCGCAGTGCTGGCGGACGGCGAAGCCCACCTGGGAGTCGAACACGGTGGTGCCGGCGGGGATCTCCCGGTCCGATTCGGTCAGCAGCATCTCGAGTTCGCGACGGGTCACGTCGTGGGCGAGTGGGCCGTGGACGTGGTGATCCACGAGCGGAACGTCCATGGCGGCGGCGAGGAGAGAGGGATCAGTAGGCATCGGCGACCTTTGCGCAGATCTCGGCAGGGGTGAGCCCCTGCACGGCCAGTGTCTCGGAACGACGGATGTCCAGGAAGGTCCGGAGCAGGTCCGGGTGGAACCAGCCTGCGGCGGTCTCGTCCGCCACGAGGGCCGCGACCGCCTCCTCGACGCTGGCGGGGAGGCGGGGCACTCCCGCGAGCTGGTCCTCGGTGGTCTCCTCCGGCCAGATGACCGGGGACTCGTAGTCGCGCTGGAAGCCCTCCAGGCCCGCGCGGACCAGGGCGCCCAGGACAATCCAGGGGTTCGAGGTGGCATCGGCGGCGCGGAACTCGAGGTTGAGCTGCCTCCGGGGATCCCCGCCGCCCAGCTCCGAGGTGGGGCAGATGCGCAGCAGCGCCTCGCGATTGTGCTCGGCGAGGTAGGCACCGCCCACGCTCCAGGTGTGCGGGGCCAGCCGCTGGTACGAGGACGGACTGCTGGCGCTCAGGGCGGTGAGCGCACCCGCGTGGCGGATCACTCCGGCGGCGAAGCGGAGGCCCTCGCGGGAGAGCTGCGCGGGCGCGGAGGGATCGAAGAGGACCGGGGCGCCCGTCTGCGCATCGCGGAGCGAGAGGTGGACGTGCACCCCGTTGCCGCCGGAGCCGGGGGCGGAGAGCGGAGCGAAGGTGACGCTGCGCTCGTGGCGCGCGGCGAGATCGCGGACGAGGTCCCGCACCAGGATGGCCCGGTCCGCTGCGACCAGACCGGGTGCCGGTTCGAGGGTGATCTCGTACTGCTGCGCACCGTACTCCGGCAGCCAGTTCTCCGGCTGGAGGCCCACAGTGTCGAGAAGTTCGACGAGCTCGGTGCCGAACGGCTCCGCCTCCCGGAAGCGGCGCAGGGAGAAGGGAGAGGTGGACGGAGCGTCCCGCAGTGTGAACTCGTGTTCGAAGGAGGCCACCACCTCCAGGCCCGTCGCCTCCGTGAAGTCCGCCAGCGCCCTGCGGGCGAAGGTGCGCGGGCAGCCGCCCCATTCGCCGCCGTCCGGCAGGCGCTGCTCGGCCAGGAGGAGGCGGAGATCGGGCCTGCCGTGACCGGCCGGGATGTCGATCCCGGTGGTCAGGTCCGGGATCAGCCGGAGATCGCCCGAGGCGCCGAACACGTTCTCCTCCGCGATCTCGCCGAACGAGTTGATGGCGAGGTTGGCCGGCACCCAGCCCACGCCTCGGCGGAGGGCTCTGGTCGTCTCCGCTGACGGCACCGACCGTCCTCGTGTGTGTCCGACCAGGTCGTTGATGGCGATGAAGGTCAGCGCTGGAAGGGTCATGGTTCCTCACCGAGGTCTGCACGTGCTGGGCCGGGCTCGCAGCACTGGGCGGGGCGGCGTGACGGTGCGCACCCTGTTCTTACAGAGCAGACCTTCGCGCCAGTTCTTGTAACGAACATTACACGGCGAGGCTCAGGGAAGCTCGGACTGTCCCTCGAACTGCGCCACCCTGTCCATGCCGGCGTCGCCGAGGATCTCCGTCACGCCGGCGACCAGGCTCTCCGCCACGGCGGTCGCGGGCACGAGCGAGTCGAAGGGCGAGGCGTTGTCCACGTGGACGGGGAGCACGTGCGCGGCGAACTCGGCGATGGGCGAGAGCCAGTTGTCCGTCATGAGGCAGACGGTCGCCCCGCGCGCGTGCATCTCGTGCGCGAGCTCGCGGCTGGTCTCCGTGTAGCGCCGGTAGTCGAAGACGAGGAGCACGGTGCTGTGCGAGGTCGCCAGCACCGCCCCGCGCCGGGCGATGCCCTCCGGCGGCAGCATCTGCACACCGGCGCGGAGGAGCTGGAGATGGAGGACCAGGTACTCGGCCAGCAGACCGGAGAAGCGTCCGCCCACCACGAGAACCTGCTTGGACGGATCCGCCAGGAGGGCGGCGACGGCGGCGAACTCCGAGGGCGGCACCTCCGCATAGGAGGCGGTGAGCAGCGAGGAGAAGGACTCCCCCATCTTCTCCAGCACCCCGGGGCCCGCCCCCATGCCGCGTTTGGCCTCGTACTGCAGCAGCGGGGAGCCGAGCGCATTGAGTTCGGCGACCAGCGCCCGCTGCAGTTCCGGGAAGCCGGAGCAGCCGAGGCGGGCGGCGAACCGCAGGACGGTGGGAGCGCTCACGCCGGCCTCCTGGGCGAGGGCCGCCACCGTGGTGAGACCGGCGCCCGGGTACCGCGCGAGGAGGGCGCGCGCCACTTTGCGCTCCGCGTTGCTCAGATCCGCCATGGACTCCTGGACGCGGGCACGGATGGAGGGTGTGGGAGAGTCCGGGGCGGGCATGACTCCGATGATATACGCGGGGGCGGAGAGGAACGGTGCACGGCAGGCGGGGAGCGTGTGCCGGTGAACCGACGTTCCAGACCTGCCACGCGAGACCGCCCTGCGCGTGGTCGCACCGGCCTAGGTTGTGGACATGAGACGCATCATCGCTCCCTTCGCCCTCGGCCTCGGCCTCGTTCTGGCCGGCTGCGCCTCCCCGTCGCCATCGGCGGGAGACGCGAGAGCGCCGGAGTATTCCGCAGGCTCGGAAGGCGCAGCGGGCTCAGACGGCGCGCAGGACAGCGGCGCACAGGGCGGCGGAGCGCAGGACGCAGAACCCGAGGAGTCCGAGAGCGACCGCCAGGTCGTCTCCACGGGTGACATGCAGGTGATCACGGAGAATCCCGCCGAGGCGGCCGACGACATCGCCGGGCACGGTGAGTCTCGCGGCGGTTTCGTGGAGAGCCGTGACGAACGGACCGACCGTGGCGGCGAAGCCACCGTGGTGGTCACGCTGCGCGTCCCCGCCGAGGCGTTCGAGCAGCTGATGGCCGATGTCAGCGAGAGCGGCGAGGTGGTGCAGCGGAGCCAGAATGCGGAGGACGTGACCGGAGCCGTCCGCGATCTCGATGCGCGCATCCATGCGCTGGAGATCTCCACGGAGCGGCTGGAGGACATCATGGCCGAGGCCGACACCAGTGCCGATCTGCTCGAGGCGGAAGCGGGGCTGAGCGAACGGCAGGGTGAGCTGGAGGAGTACGTCGCCCAGCGCAAGGACCTGGAGGACCAGGTGTCGATGTCCACCCTCCGGGTCGAGCTGCGCGAAACGGAGAGGGCGGACGATTCGGGCGAACTCACCGGCTGGCTCAACGATGTGCGGACCACGCTGCTGCACTCCGCAGGCGGACTGGTGGTGGTCCTCGCAGCGTTCCTGCCGTGGCTGGCAGTGCTCGGCATTCCTGCCTACCTGCTCGTCCGCTGGCTCCGCAAGCGCCAGCGCTCACGCCGCCGAGGCCCCGGCTCCCAGAACCCCGGCTCCCAGAACCAGCCGGGTGCAGCGACGGTCGGGCCGGACACGGACGACGAGGCCAGAAGCGCTGCGGAAGCAACAGAGAGCCTCGCAGAAGGCGAGAAGGACTCCACGGGCCCAGGACCGCGCGGCTGAACGGCCCTCAGCCCGCCACCGCTTCGCAGAGCATCCACGCCTCACCGCGAGTCGCGCAAGAGAACGTCCAAGACACGCGGCGCGAAGTAGCGCTTCCTGTACGCACCTGGATCCACTACGGACAGAATGCCCGGGTCGACCAACTGCGTGACGATGCGAGAGGCACCGCTCGCTGCCAGAGCAAGCTCGTCCTTCACGGTTGCAACGGTGAAAGTCGGGTTCGCCACTGCAATGTCCACCACAGCCAGCGCATTCTGAGAGCGGAATCCGGCAGTCACCACCTCCTCCCTCAGTTGCGCCTGCACCTCGACGAGGTCGAGCATCTGCGTGTGGGTTCTGCTGGCTGCCTGCGCCAGACCAGCGGCGAAGAAGCGGATGTAGCTGTCCCAGTCCCCCGCAGCACTGACAGCCATCAGCGCCGCGTAGTACTCCCTGCGGCGCGCTTCAAACCACGGCGAAACAGTCAGCGTGGGTTCCGAGAGTGCACCCGTCATCGTCAACTGCAGCACGATGAGCAGTCGCCCCACCCGCCCGTTGCCGTCACGGAAGGGATGCAGCGTCTCGAACTGGTAATGCGACATCGCCGCAGCCACGACCGGATCGATGGTGCCCGCATGATCGTCGCGCATCCATGCGACCAAGTCTTCGATGCCATCTGTGAGCAGGGGACCCGGAGGAGCCGGCACGAACTCCGCCGCGTGGATCCGATGACCGCTGACAGGAGCATCTTCTCGGATGCCGATCACGACCTGGCTGTCTCGGATCGTTCCGGACACGGCCTCCAGCGGCGTCGTCGTCATGAGGATTCCCTGCAGCTCCGCCAGGAATGTGACGGTCAGCGGGTAGCCATCCGCCAATGCGTCGGATGCCGCATTGGCCATGTGCACGTAGTTGAGGATCTCAGTGAGCTCCAGCGACCGCGGTCCGCCGGCATCTGCAGTCAGCACCTCTCCCAGCGGCGCATACGTTCCCTCGAGAGCTGAAGTGTTCTGAGCCTCGCGCTGCAGCGCAGGCGTGCGCAGCAGCGCGGGGTTGGGGAGACGCTTGGCAGTGCTGTCCAGCGCTGCGAGCGCTGCTCGAGCCTCAGCCACCTGCAGAAACGTCACTGGACTGAGTTCCGGCATTTCTGCGCCCAGCGGAGCAGGCACGAATGCTTTGTGCTTCCACCCCGAGTCCAGCTCCTCACCAGGGCCGGCGATGTCGACCAGCCGCCCGTTGGCCTCCGGTCCCAAGCGTGCGATGTCCACATCTCCACGACACGGCCCGTTGTGTGGAGATGTCACCCAACATTTCCACACAACTGCCACTTGTGTGGAAGTGTTTCCCCGCATCTCCACACAACAGCCACGTGTGTGGAGATGCGTCGTGGCCGGCAACTGTGTGCAGGACGCGCCCCGTCACCGCACGCAAAGCGGAACGGCTACACGCCCGCGGACACAGCCGCAGCGCCCGCCTTCCTGTTCGTCGCGGCGATCACCGCGGCAACCACGAGCGCCACGACGGTGATCGCGCCCCAGATGCCCACCACCGCCCAGGAGGCTCCGGCGATGACGAGGATCGGTGCGAAGGTCACGGCGGTCACCTCCACGGGCACCACGGGCAGGTAGGCGAGGGAGAAGTCCTCGAGGGTGCGGGACGTGAGCTTGGGATCCACGATCCGCAGGAGAGCCATGCCGGTGGCGACCGCGCCGGTCGCCCATCCCCAGGTGAAGAGCTGCCGCTCGAACCAGCCGTCCGTCATCACGCGCGGGGCGATGAACTGGCCCAGGAACAGGCAGAGCGCCAGTCCCACGACGAACAGGATGACGAGGGCGACCCAGTTGTCGGCGACGAGGCTGGGGACGACGGAGGCGATGCCACAGACCATGAGCAGGTCCGTGGAGAGGCCGGAGATCGAGTTCATGGAGTCCCGGTCGATGAAGCGGGTGGTGCGGGTGGCGACGAGCAGGCCGCGCAGCACCAGGCCCACGATGAAGGCGATGGAGAAGAGCGGGAACGAGACCGCCGGGACCAGCTCGCCCAGCACCTGGTTCACGCCGTAGGCGGCAGCGGAGACCGCAGCGATGATGCTCGCCTGGAAGGTGAGGGACTCGATGGTGCCGCCAGAGAACATGTGCGTACCGATAGGCGGCCGCTCCTCGCGCTGGTCGAGCACACCCGTGCGGAGGTCGTCCGGGATCTGCTGCACGCCCGCGAACTCCTGGGCATGGCCTCGGGCGGCTCCGATCTTCGCCTGGACGATCCCGCCGATGACGCCCACGAGGAGGCCCACCGTCGCCGAGGTGAACGCGAGCGACTGCACCGTGGGGTCTCCCGCGTCCGCGAAGGCCGTGCCGAGTGCCGCGGCGGAGCCGAATCCTCCGGCCCAGCCCGCGAACAGCAGGAGGCCCATGTGGTCCGGCGCGCCCAGCAGAGGCCCGAGGAGAGCGAGGACCAGAAGCATGCCGATCGCGGTCTGGGCCGCGTAGATGAGCACACCGTAGCTGGCGAAGCCGGCGACGTTCCGACCGATCTTGAGGATGTTGAAGTCGCTGGAGAGCGCCAGACAGGCGAAGACGAAGACGATGAGCAGCGAGGTGTAGGTTCCCAGCTGGTCGGAGAACGGCAGCCAGCCCAGCACATTGGGTCCCAGGAGGAGTGCGGCGAAGCCGGCGATGACTCCCGCCGGGATCATCATCGACTGCAGGAATCTGACCCGGGCGCGGAGGATGGTCCCCACCGCCAGCAGTGCGCCGATCATTCCGGCATCGACCAGGAGGGCCCAGGGGCTGAACTCACTCGTCTCCATCTATCGTCTCCCTTCGAACACTTCGGGACGCGCGGGATCACCGCGCATGAACAGGCGCGGGACGCCGCGCACGGGTGCTGCGGGGAGACCCCGCAGGAGGCGGGCCGCAGATGGGCCCAGGACAGCCTGAGGGGTACGGGGGTGCAGGGGCAAGTCGAGCGGGACAGGCAGCGGGAGAGCAGATCCCACCGCGCTCATGACGAACCGCTCCCTTCCCGGAAGATGCACACACTGCGCACGTGCATTGCGTGATCTGCGCTTCACGTGGCAGACTCGGAACAGCCTGGCAAGCGGCCTCGTACCGTCACACACACGGTGACGCGTGAGATGTCGCAGTCCCGGCGCCTTCTCTTCGGACTGCACATTTCGCGCAAGGAAGCCGACCATGACACAGAACAGCGTGGACCCCGCCCCGGCACAGGCCTCGGCGCACACCACCGCGGACCCGTACCGGCTCGACCCCCAGGACGTCATCGAGCCGCCCACCACGTTCGCGGGCAGGCTCAGGTACCTGGGCCCGGGCCTCATCATCTCCGCGGCGGTGATCGGCTCCGGCGAACTCATCACCACCACCGCGCTGGGCGCCAAGGCCGGATTCATCCTGCTGTGGCTCGTCATCATCTCCACCGCCATCAAGGTGTGGGTGCAGCTGGAGCTCGCCCAGTGGACGATCCTCAGCGGCAAGCCCGCACTGGAGGGCTACGCGAGCGTCGGCCCGCGCCTCATCGGCCGCGCCGGCTGGATCAATCTCCTCTGGATCCTCATGGACTTCGCGAAGGTGCTGCAGCGCGGCGGCATCATCGGCGGTGCCGTGGCCGCACTGAGCATCATGTTCCCCGTCGTCGGCGAACCTCTGGGCACCCCGTCCCTCGTCTTCTGGACGGTCGTGGCACTCACCGTGGTCATCTCTCTCCTGGTGACCAACAAGTACGGCATCGTCGAGAAGTTCTCCGTCGCCGCCGTCATCATCTTCACCCTCTCCACGGTGGGCCTCGCCCTCTCCCTGCCGTTCACGGACTTCGCCTTCACCGGCGGAGACATCATGAGCGGGCTGAGCTTCGCCATCCCCGCGGGCACCCTGGGCTTCGCCGTCGCCATGTTCGGCATCACCGGCGTGGGCGCGGATGAGATGACCACGTACACCTACTGGTGCCTCGAGAAGGGATACGCGCGCTACACGGGACCGGACGACGGCTCCGCCGAACGCGCCCGCCGCGCCCACGGCTGGATCTCCGTCATGCGCACGGACGTCCTCGTCTCCTGGATCATCTCCACCGTCTGCACGATGTCCTTCTACGTGATCGGCGCGGCCATCCTCCACCCGCAGGACCTCGTGCCGGAGGGCAACGAGATGATCACCACCCTGTCCGTCATGTACACCTCCGTGATGGGCGAGCCCGGCCACTGGATCTTCCTCATCGGCGCGTTCGCCGTGCTGTTCTCCACCTTCATCGCCTCCACCGCGAGCGTGCCCCGCCTGTGGACCAACACCGTCTCCCTCCTGGGAGCCTTCGACTGGCACGACCTCGCCACGCGCACGCGCATCATCCGCGTCCTCACGGTGGCCTTCCCCGTCATCTGGGCGCTGAGCTTCCTCGTCATCCAGTCC
>NZ_JALAHB010000104.1 GCF_022712115.1 Brevibacterium sp.
CCGCGACGGTGGATCCCACCCGCGCGCACGGCGGGCTGCGGCCGGTGTGGGCGTACGCGCACGTCCCCTTCGACTCGCCGATCGATCCCGCCGAGGCCGTCACCCGGCAGATCGAGCGCTTCGCCCCCGGCTTCCGCGACACCGTCGTGGCCAGCGCCTCCGTCCCGGCCTCCGAGATGGCCGCGCACAACGAGAACCTGGTGGGCGGCGACATCGCCACCGGCACCGTCTCCCTGCTCACGATGGTGGCGCGGCCCGCGCTCACCTGGGATCCGCATCTGGTGAGCCGCTCCGAGGCCGGCGGGGCCGTGGGCGGGCCGGCGGCTGCGGGCTACTACCTGTGTTCGGCCGCGACCACCCCCGGCCCCGGCGTGCACGGCATGAACGGCTGGTTCGCGGCGCGCAGCGCACTCAGGCGGGAGTTCGGCATCCGCGAGCTGCCCTCTCTGTCACCGGAGAGCTGAGGGGTCACCGGAGGGCTGAGGGAAGCTCAGCTCCCGCTCGCGGCCGGCTGCGGCGCGAGGCCCGGACGCGCCTTCCACAGCACGCGCTCGAGCGGCAGGAACGCCGCCCAGCAGATCACAGTGGGCAGGAAGCTGATGCCCAGTGACAGGAACGTCGCCAGGTGGAACAGCATGAAGAAGCCCACCGTGAGGTAGAGCCACCTATCCCTGAGGAAGAGAGCGACGGGCGAGAGGATCTCGACGACGAGCAGGCACCACTGCGCCACGATGAGCAGCCAGGGGAAGGCCAGCGTCCAGCTGATGATCCAGGAGCCCCGCCGCATGATCGCCCACACGAACACCGCGCCGTTGGCCCAGTTGGCGAGGTTCCCGGAGCGCACCCACTTGGACCAGACGGAGAAGAAATAGGTGAGCACCACGGCGATCTGCACGCAGCGCAGGGCCCAGCCGGCGGCCCGGGAAAGCCGGTCGTCCCGGAATCCGGCCGCACCCACCGTGGGCAGCACGACCACCGCGATCATGAGCGCCATGTGGTCGTGGGCGACGTAGCCGTAGCCCTGCGAGTAGAACATCCAGCACCAGAAGGAGCCCGCCGCGATCCACCCGCTGGTCCGCGGGAGCCGTCCGGTCATCGCGACCAGTGAGCTCACCGTCACGATCACGAGGAGGGCGATCGCGCCTGCCTGCGTCACCGGCGGGATGCCGAGCAGCCGCGGCAGCAGCAGCGGCGAGTAGACCGCCGGGATGAGGGAGTGCCGCAGGACATCGTTGGACAGCGTCCACACATCCACCAGCACGAAGGCATAGACGATCACGCGGAAGCAGGCCACGCGCGCCAGCGGGACGGCAGGGAGCAGGAAGCGGAGCACCGGGTTCACGCGGCCCCCACCTTCAGCTCCGCGACCTCGTCGAACGTCGGCTCGCCCACGGCGCGGCCGTTCTCCAGCTGGTGGACGCGCCGCGTGAGGCGCACCTCCTCGACCGGGGGCGAGTCCGGATGGAGCTTCGCGTAGTTGCGCGCCAGCGGCTCCAGCAGGGAGGGGTCCCGGCGCAGCTCGCCCAGGTGGGAGTCCAGGTCACCGGGGACGATGCCCACGTTCCCGTGCGAGATGCCGACGGCCCGGAACTCCTCCTCGCCCTCGAACCTCATCTCCAGGACGGTCCGGGAGACCGTCGCGTCGAGGTCCCTGGCGGCGGAGTACTGCGAGAGGGAGCCGAGCGGGAACCAGTCGTTCGTGTCCAGCGCCTGTCCGCCGCAGAGGATGCCGAAGGCGAGAGCGGCCGCTCCCACCCGCCAGCCGACGGAGATCCTGTTCATGGGCACTGTCATGCCCCGCATCGTACAACGGGCTTCAGGCGTGCCCCGGCGGAGGCGGGGGCGCCGGCACGGGGGCGTTGCGCGGCACCTCGCCGAAGGCCACGCGGAGCACGGGCACCTTGAGCGCCGCCCACGTCACCGCCGTGCAGAGCAGCGCGTAGACGAGGGGGAGCACGAGGCCGTGGACGAGGACGGCCGGGACGGAGTCCGGCACCCCGATCCAGTCGCGGAAGGTGTACACGCACAGCGGGTGCAGGAGGAACACGCCGAACGAGTACGGGTAGAGGCGGCGCAGGCCCAGATAGCCGCGCCCGTCCGCGTCGAACAGCCGGTGGAGGAGGAGGTACCCGGAGAGGCTCATCACGACCACCGTGGGCGAGAGGTACTCGTACACCGCCGTCCACGGCGCGGCCCCGGGTCCCAGCCCCGCCCAGAGGATCGTCACCGCCACGGCGGCGAGGAAGACGAGCGCGGCCCACACCACCTGCGCCCCGCGCAGCAGGTGATCGCGCATGATCCAGCCCAACAGGTAGTAGCCCATGAGAGGGAGGAACCGCGTGGCGATGTTGGGGTCGCCCACGTCGAAGACGTAGCTGGCGAAGTGGTCGAGCATGCCGATGCCCAGCAGGATCGCTGCGGTGCCCCACTGCGCGCGCCGGGAGCCGTGGACGGTGAGCTGGCGCATGAACGGCGTCAGCAGCGTGAGGACGGCGAGCACGTAGAGGAAGTAGAGCTGGACGAAGGGGGACCCGGTGAGGATCGCGAGGACCGGGTTCCAGCCCGTCTCGTAGCCGGACATGGCGAAGAGCCGGTAGGGGATGTAGACGCCGGTCCACACCACCAGCGGGACGAAGATCCGCCAGAAGCGCTTGGAGAGGAACTCCCGCGGGCTGCCGCCCTTGGCCGGGTCCAGGGCGAGCGCACCGGAGATCATGAGGAAGACCGGCACGGACCACCGTGAGGCGCTGTCGATCACGTTCGCGATCCACCACGCCTCGGAGCCGTGTTCGGCGAAGCGCGTGCCCACCGTGTCGGCGATCGTGTGGATCGCGATGACCGCGAGGATCGCGAGGGTGCGGGCGGGGTTCATCCACTGCGTGGACCGCGGAGGCGGACCCACCTCGTCGATCCTGTCGATCAGAGCCATGGCTGCAACATTGCCACGGAAGCACCGCCCGGGGCCACGCGGGCACCGGTCCGGCGGCATGCGGCGCTGTGGGACAATCGCACGCATGACGATTCCCGAATCCAGCACACACGACACGGTGCATCTTCCGGCCAAGCCCGCGCTCGAGGGCCTCAAGGACAAGTGGGACTCCCGGTGGCAGTCCGAGGGCACCTACGCCTTCGACCCGGACACCACCCGCGAGGCCGTCTACTCGATCGACACTCCCCCGCCCACCGCCTCGGGTTCGCTCCACGTGGGACACGTCTTCTCCTACACGCAGACGGACGTCATCGCCCGGTACCAGCGGATGACCGGCAAGAACGTCTTCTACCCGCTGGGCTGGGACGACAACGGCCTGCCCACGGAGCGCCGCGTGCAGAACTACTACGGCGTCACCTGCGACCCGCAGCTGCCGTACGACCCGGACTTCACCCCTCCGGCCAAGCCCGCCAGGAACGCGCGGGACTTCGTCAAGGTCTCCCGTCAGAACTTCATCGAGCTCTGCCTCACCCTCTCCGCGGAGGACGAGAAGGTCTTCGAGGATCTGTTCCGGACAGTGGGGCTCTCCGTCGACTGGAAGTACACCTACCGGACGATCGACGACTCATCCCGCGCGCTGTCCCAGCGGGCCTTCCTCGATGACCTGGCGAGCGGCAACGCCTACTCGCAGGACGCGCCCACCATGTGGGACGTGACGTTCGGCACAGCCGTGGCGCAGGCCGAGCTCGAGGACCGGGAGAAGGAGGGCGCCTATCACCGGGTGAACTTCTATCCGGCCGCCGGGGACGGCACCGCGGATCTGAATGCCGAACCCATCGTCATCCTCACCTCGCGGCCGGAGCTCATCCCCGCCGTCGTCGCGCTCGTCGCCCACCCCGACGACGAGCGCTACCGGCCGCACTTCGGCACGACGGTGGTCTCCCCGCTGTTCGGCGTCGCGGTGGAGGTGCGGTCCCACGAGCTCGCGAAGTCCGACAAGGGCACGGGCATCGCCATGGTCTGCACGTTCGGCGACCTCACGGACGTGACCTGGTGGCGCGAGCTCGACCTGCCCACCCGCGCCGTCATCACCCGCGACGGCCGCCTCGCCCGGGAGACCCCGGCATGGATCGCGGACTCCCCCAAGGCGGATGCGGCTGAGCTCTACGGCCGGCTGGCCGGCAAGACCACCTTCTCCGCCCGCAAGGAGATCGTCGATCTGCTCCGCGAGTCCGGCGACCTCATCGGCGAACCGGAGCCCATCACGCACCCCGTGCCGTTCTACGAGAAGGGCGACAAGCCGCTCGAGGTCGTCACCTCCCGGCAGTGGTACATCCGCAACGGCGGCCGCTCCGCCCAGCTGCGCGAGGAGCTGCTGGCCCGCGGCCGCGAGGTCGAGTGGTACCCCGGCTACATGCGGTCCCGCTACGAGAACTGGGTCGAGGGACTCAACGGCGACTGGCTGGTGAGCCGTCAGCGCTACTTCGGCGTCGCCATCCCGCTCTGGTACTCCCTGGACGCGGACGGCACCCCGGACTACGAGAACCCGATCGTGCCCGCTCCGGAGCAGCTGCCCGTGGACCCGCAGGCCCAGGCACCGGCCGGCTACGAGGAGGCGCAGCGGGACCAGCCGGGCGGCTTCACCGCGGATCCGGACGTGCTGGACACGTGGGCGACCTCCTCGCTCACCCCGCAGCTCGTCACCGGCTGGAAGCGCGACGAGGACCTCAACGCCTGCACCTTCCCCATGGACCTGCGACCGCAGGGACACGACATCATCCGCACCTGGCTGTTCTCCACCATGGTCCGGGCGAACTCCCTGTGCGACTCCGTGCCGTGGCGTCGCACCGCGCTGTCCGGGTGGATCCTCGACCCGGACCGCAAGAAGATGTCGAAGTCCAAGGGCAATGTGGTCGTGCCCTCGGACATCCTCGCGGAGTCCAAGCCCGGATTCGGGCCGGACGCCGTGCGCTACTGGGCCGCGAGCGCCAAGTTCGGCGCGGACACCGCCTACGACACGGCGCAGATGCAGATCGGCCGCCGCCTGGCGATGAAGCTGCTCAACGCCTCGAAGTTCGCGCTCGCCCAGGGTGTGCACTCCGGCCTGGTGGGCCGGACGGACCTCGTGACGGAATCCCTCGACGCCTCCGTGCTCGCACAGCTGAGGACCGTCGTCGAGGAGTGCGGCACCCGCATGGCCGACTACGACGGCGCCCACGCGCTGCGCCTGGCGGAGTCCTTCTTCTGGGACTTCACGGACGACTACGTCGAACTCGTCAAGGACCGCGCGTACGGGGCCCGGGGCGAGGCCGGCCAGCTCTCCGCCCATGCCACGCTGGCCACCGCGCTGGACGTCCTGCTGCGGCTCTTCGCGCCGTTCATGCCGTTCGTCACGGAGGAGGTCTGGTCCTGGTGGCGCACCGGCAGCGTGCACCGCGCCGCCTGGCCCACCACCGGGGACGTCTCCGCCCCCGAGGCGGAGGAGGGCCTGCTGCCCCGCGTCGCCGCTGTCCTGGGCGAGGTCCGCAAGGCCAAGACCGAGGCCAAGGCCTCGCAGAAGACCCGCATCGAGTCCGCGGTGCTCACGGCACCCGCCGCCGTGCTGGCCGCCTTCGAGGCCGCTCGCGGGGATCTGCTCGCCGCCGGACGCGTGGAGGCGCTCACCACCGCCGAGGCCGCGGCGGGGGCCTCCGGCGAAGGCACGGACGCGGAGGCCGTCACTGTCACGGACGTGGTGTTCGAGGCCAAGGCGGAGTGACGCGGCCTCCCGTGTGCGGCGCGCGGCGGTGACGGATCTGCCACACCGCCGGCGGCGGGCCGGCTGCCGGGGAGGACTACGCTGAGGGGCGGAGCAGGGGGAACCTGCTCCGCCCCTCGTCCTTCCCGTCACCACGCCCTGCCGGTCCGGCACGCGGCGCACCCATACACAGAGGAGACCTCAGATGCGCTCTGAGCTGTTCGCCAAGAGGAACGCAGAGATCCAGTCCACCGAACGCTGGACCCTGCAGTCGCAGAAGATGCTGCGCACTCTCGTCACGCCGCAGACCCCGGTCGTCGCCACGAAGGGTGCGATGGTCGCCTATCAGGGCAGCGTGCAGTTCAAGCATCAGGGCTCCGGCTCTGTGGGGAACTTCCTCAAGAAGCAGATGACCGGCGAGGACACCCCCATGATGCGCGCGGAGGGCCAGGGCGAGGTGTTCTTCGCCCGCAACGCGGCCAACATCTTCATGATGCAGCTGGAGGGGCAGAACGACGCGCTGAGCGTCAACTCCCAGTCGCTGCTGGCCTACGACCCCACCCTGAATGACGACATCCGCAGGGTGAAGGGGCTCGGTGCGCTGGCCTCGGGCGCGGGCCTGTTCAACGTGGTGCTCTCCGGGCACGGCATGGCCGCGATCGCGTGCCAGGGGGATCCGCTCGTGCTCGACTGCTCCCAGCAGCCCACCTTCGTCGATCCGCAGGCCGCGGTGTGCTGGTCCGCGAACCTCAGCCCGGACATCCACACGGACGTCTCCCTCGGCTCGTTCGTGGGCCGCGGTTCCGGGGAGAGCGTGCAGATGCGCTTCCACGGTCCCGGCTTCGTGGTGGTGCAGCCCTCCGAACTCTGAGGACCCTCACGGGAGCCGGACCCGCCGAGGCCCGCCCGGAACCCGCAGGGCCCCGACCGTCCTGGAGACGGTCGGGGCTCTCGCGCTCTGTGCTCAGGCGCTCTTGCGGCGCGGGGACGTGCGCTTCGCCGGTGCCTGCTTGGGCACGATCGTGGGGGCGACGTTGTCCTCCACCGTGTCCTTCGTGACGACCACACGGTCCACGTCGTCACGCGAGGGGATCTCGAACATGACCGGCTGGAGGACCTCCTCCATGATCGAGCGCAGTCCGCGAGCTCCGGTGCCGCGGAGCAGCGCGAGGTCCGCGATCGCGTCGAGGGCCTCCTCCTCGAACACCAGCTCCACGCCGTCGAACTCGAACATCCGCTGGTACTGCTTGATGAGCGCATTGCGCGGGCCCGTGAGGATCTGGATGAGCGCGGCGCGATCCAGCTCCCCCACCGTCGCGAGCACAGGCAGACGGCCGATGAACTCCGGGATCAGGCCGAACTTGTGCAGGTCCTCCGGCTGGAGCTCCGCGAAGACGTCCTCCTGATCGTCCTTGGACTGGATGAGCGCACCGAACCCGATCCCGTGCTTGCCCCGGCGGGAGGAGATGATCTCCTCCAGTCCGGCGAAGGCTCCGGCGACGATGAACAGGACGTTCGTCGTGTCGATGGTGAGGAACTCCTGGTGCGGGTGCTTCCGGCCGCCCTGCGGAGGCACCGCCGCCTCCGTGCCCTCGAGGATCTTCAGCAGCGCCTGCTGGACGCCCTCGCCGGACACGTCACGGGTGATCGAGGGGTTCTCCGACTTGCGGGCCACCTTGTCGATCTCGTCGATGTAGATGATGCCCTTCTGGGCCTTCTCGATGTCGAAGTCCGCGGCCTGGATGAGCTTGAGGAGGATGTTCTCCACGTCCTCACCCACATAGCCGGCCTCCGTGAGCGCCGTGGCGTCCGCCACGGCGAAGGGCACGTCCAGCTTCTTCGCCAGGGTCTGCGCGAGGTAGGTCTTGCCGGATCCCGTGGGGCCCACCATGAGGATGTTGGACTTCGCGATCTCCACGTCGTCCTCGGAGGCCTCCGCCTGGGAGCGGATGCGCTTGTAGTGGTTGTACACGGCGACGGCGAGGGCGCGCTTGGCCGGCTCCTGGCCCACGACGTACTCCTCCAGGAAGTCGAAGATCTCCCGCGGTGTGGGGAGCGCCCCCTCACCCGCCTCCTCGACCGCCTGGTTGAGCTCCTCCTCGATGATCTCGTTGCAGAGCCCTATGCACTCGTCGCAGATGTATACCCCGGGTCCGGCGATGAGCTTCCGGACCTGCTTCTGCGACTTGCCGCAGAAATTGCACTTGAGGAGTTCCGCTCCCTCTGCACTGCGCGCCACTTCTCACTGCCTCCCTGGAAGCTCCGTGCCTCCAAGATACTCCGCTGTCTCGTTGGTCCCAAGCATCCCACAGGCCACGGACGCACACGCGCCGGACGGCTCCTGGCGTGTCATCGCCCGGATCCGTCCGGCGCGGGGCCGCGGTCCGTGCCGCAGACGGGCGCTCAGCCCTGCAGCGCCGCCTTCCGCGACGTCAGCACCTGGTCGACGAGGCCGTAGTCCTTGGCCTCCTCCGCCGTGAGGAAGAGGTCGCGCTCGACGTCGTTGGAGACCTGCTCCGCCGTCCGGTTCGAATGGTGGGCCAGGGTCTCCTCCATCCACGTGCGCATGCGCAGGACCTCGTTCGCCTGGATCTCCAGGTCCGAGGCCTGGCCCTGCCCGCCGCCCTGCATGGAGGGCTGGTGGATGAGCACGCGGGCGTTGGGCAGCGCCAGGCGCTTGCCCGGGGTGCCCGCGGCCAGGAGCACGGCGGCCGCCGAGGCCGCCTGGCCCAGGCACACCGTCTGGATCTCCGGCTTGATGTACTGCATCGTGTCGTAGATTGCGGTCATCGCCGTGAACGAGCCGCCGGGCGAGTTGATGTAGAGCGTGATGTCCCGGTCCGGGTCCTGGGACTCCAGGACGAGGAGCTGAGCCATCACGTCGTCGGCGCTCGTGTCGTCGACCTGGACGCCCAGGAAGATGACGCGGTCGTCGAACAGCTTGGTGTAGGGGTCCTGGCGCTTGAAGCCGTAGGGGGTGCGCTCCTCGAACTGCGGCATGACGTAGCGGGAGGAGGGCATCTGGCCCGCGGCCGCCCAAGGGGTGTGATTCATCCTGAGTCCTTTGTGTGAAGTGCCTGCCGTCACTGGCCCGAGTCGGTGGGGACGTCGCTCGCGTTGGTCACCACTCCGTCGATGAAGCCGTATTCCAGGGCCTCGTCCGCGGTGAACCAGTGGTCGCGGTCGTTGTCGCGGAGGATCTGCTCCACGGACTTCCCCGTCTGCTCCGCCGTGAGCTCGGCCATCTGCCGCTTCATGTGCAGGATGAGCTCCGCCTGGATCTTGATGTCCGTGGCGGTGCCGCCGATCCCGCCGAGCGGCTGGTGCATGAGGATCCGCGCGTGCGGGGTCGCGAACCGCTTGCCCTTGGCGCCGGACGACAGCAGGAACTGCCCCATCGAGGCGGCCATGCCCATGGCCACCGTCGCGACGTCCGGCTGGATGTACTGCATCGTGTCGTAGATGGCCATGCCCGCCGTCACGGAGCCGCCGGGCGAGTTGATGTAGAGCCGGATGTCCTTGTCCGGGTCCTCGGCCGCCAGCAGCATCATCTGCGCGCAGATGACGTTCGCGTTGTCGTCCCGCACGTCCGAACCCAGCCAGATGATGCGCTCGCGCATGAGCCGGCTGTAGATGTGATCGTCGAGGCCCAGCCCGCTGGACTGCTCCGCCATGGTGGGCGACTGCGCCATCGTCCGGACGATCGAGGAGCTTCCTCCGTCTGCCACGTCTCACTCCTGTTCCTGAGGGTGTCGTATCCGTCTCGAAGCCTAACCCGCGCGGACTCCGCAATAGTCCGCGGAGCGCCCGGTGTTCGCCCTCAGCGTGAAGGGCGCCCCGTCGGCGCCACGCGGATGCGCGCGACCCCCGGGCACTCGGCGTGCCCGGGGGTCGTTCCGCTCATGGGGATGAAGCGGTCAGGAGGTCACTTCTCCTCGGCCGCGGCCTCCTCGGCCTCGACCGGCTCGGCCTCGGCGGTCTCCGCCTCGGCCTCCTCCTCAGCGGCCGCCGCGGCAGCGGCGCCACCGGGGGTGGTGAAGGCCGTCATGTCGACGACCTCGCCCGCGGGATCCTTCACGACGGCCTTGGCCAGCACCTCGGCGAGGCCCTTGCGGCGCGCCACGTCGCCCATGATGGCCTGCACCTGACCGCCCTGGTCCAGCATCTGCGCGAACTCGTTGGGGTTCATGCCGTACTGCTGGGAGGCGTTGATGATGTACTCGATGAGCTCCTGCTGGGAGACCTCGACCTCTTCCGCCTTGACGACGGCGTCGAGGATGAACTGCACGCGCAGGTTGCGGGTGGTCTCCTCCGTCACCTCGGCACGGTGCTCGTCGTCCTCGAGGCGGTTCTCGCCCTCCAGGTGGCGGTGCACCTCGTCCTCGACCAGCTTGGCCGGGACCGGCGGGTCGATCTTCTCGAGGAGGGCCTCGAGGACCTTGTCGCGGGCCTCGACGCCCTGGTCGAACTCCTTCTTCTCCGCGGCCTGCCTGCGCAGGTCCTCCCGGAGCTCCTCGACCGTGTCGAACTCGCTGGCCAGCTGGGCGAACTCGTCGTCCACCTCGGGCAGCTCACGGACCTTGACGGCCTTGAGGGTGAGCGTGACCTGACCCTTCTCACCCGCGTGGTCGCCGCCGGCCATCGTGGTCTCGAAGGTGGTGGACTCGCCCTCGGAGAGCCCCTCGAGAGCCTCGTCCATGCCCTCGAGCATGGTTCCGGCACCCACCTGGTAGGAGATGTCGGAAGCGGTGTCGATCTCCTCGTCGTCGATCTTGGCGACGAGATCGAGGGTGACGAAGTCGTCCTTCGTCGCCGGGCGGTCCACGCCCACCAGCGTGCCGAAGCGGGTGCGCAGCTCGGTGAGCTGGGCCTCGACGTCCTCATCCGTGACCTCGACGGCGTCGACCGAGACCTCGATCGAGTCGTAGGCGGGGAGCTCGATGGCCGGGGCCACGTCGACCTCGATGGTGAAGGAGAGATCGCCCTCGTCCTTGCCGTCGAGGCCGGGGACCTCGGAGACCTCGACCTCGGGCTGGCCGAGAGGGGTGAGGTCGTTCTCGGCGATCGCCTGGCGGTAGAAGCCGTCGAGGCTGTTGTTCACTGCCTCCTGGATGACGGCGGGGCGGCCCACGCGCTGGTCGATGATGCGGGCGGGCACCTTGCCGCGGCGGAAGCCGGGGATGCTGACCTGCTTGGCGATCTCCTTGTAGGCCTCGTCGACGCTCGGCTTGAGTTCGGCAAAAGGCGCGTCAATGCTGAGCTTGACCCGGGTGGGGTCGATGTTCTCGACGGAGCTCTTCACGGTTTCCCTCTCGTAGTCTGGCAGCCGCTGTCGCCGGAGACAGGCCGGGACCGCGGCGGAAGTGTGCGGGTCGTTCATGCGGGCACCACGAAAGGCACCCCGCAATGCGCGCGCTCCATACTACGCGTGGGCCCTGCAGATGCCGAATCGCACACCGCGCAGGGCGGCGGGCGCGCGGGCGCACTGGGTGCGGCGTCGGGTTACGGACGCACCCCGGACCCGGCGAGGCGCTGCCCTGACCCGCCGAGGCGCCGCCCTGATCCACCGGGGCGCCGTCCGGCTTTGCCCCGGGCGTGTGCCTGGCAGAGGATGTGAGGCATGTCGAAGCGCCGCCGTCCCGTATACCTCCTGGCCGAACGCCGCCCGGACGGTGCCGTCATCCCTCCGGCATCCGTTCTGCCCGCCGCAGCGAAGGGTCCCGCAGGCTCGGGCCCCGCCGAGGGCGCGCGTGCGTCCACCGGCACCGCGCACAGACGCGCAGACGGGCGCCGTGCCGGAAGGCGGCACGGGACGGGACTCGCCGCCGCCGTCACCGCGCTCGCGCTGGTGGGCGCGGGGGCTGTCGCAGTGACGTTCGCGGTGCGGCACACGGACGCGGCGGATGGGACGGCCTCGGCGCCGCGCGCCTCCTCACCCGCGAGGTCCGAGGACGGTCGGCCGGCTGCGGCCCCGGAACGGGCCTCGGACCCGGCCTCGTTCTCCCTCGCCTTCGCCGGCGACGTGCACTTCGAGCGGCAGCTCCGCAGCGTGGCGGACGATCCGGAGGGTCTGGCGGCGCTGCGTCCGTACTTCGCGGACGTAGACCTCGCCGTCGTGAACCTGGAGACCGCGATCACCTCCGGCGGCACGCGTCTGCCCACCAAGGACTTCGCCTTCCGGGCACCGGAGTCCGCCCTCACCACACTGGCGAACGCGGGGATCGACGCAATCACGATGGCGAACAACCACGCGGCGGACTACGGGGACTCCGGCCTGGCGGACACCCTCGCCGCGGCGCAGGACTCCCCCGTGGAGATCTTCGGGATCGGCGAGGACGCGGATGCGGCGTTCGCCCCTCTCTCCACCCACCTGGACGGGGCCGAGGTGGCGGTGCTCGCCTCGAGCGCGCTGTGGGAGGACACGTACGAACACCACGAGGCGACGGACACCGCCCCCGGCATCGCGGCCTTCGTGGAACCGGAGCGGATGCTGACGGAGGTGGAGGCCGCGGCGAGGACCCACGACGTCGTCATCGCCTACATGCACATGGGCGAGGAGGGATCGACCTGCGTGCGGGACGTCGACGCCCGCCGCGCCGAGCAGCTGGTGGATGCCGGCGCGGACATCGTCGTCGCCGCCCACGCCCACCGGCTGGCGGGGATGGGCCACCAGGACATGGGCCCGAGCGGCGAGGCCTTCGTCGCCTACGGCCTCGGGAACGTCGTCTGGTACACCGGGGGCAGCGGACCGTCCTCGCACACCGGGGTGCTCTCCCTCGACGTCGAGGTCCCCTTCCCCGGCGCTGAGGATCCCGGCACACGCGTGACGGACTTCGAGTTCCAGCCGATGGTGATCGGCTCCGACGGAATCCCCCGGGTGCCGGACGCGGGAACGGTCTCGCAGATCGAGTCCGAGGTGGCCGCCGCGAACAGGTGCTCGCCGATAGGCGGGTGACGCGGAGGGCGACGCGGACGGCTCAGCGCCGTTCGAGCTTCTCCGTGGATGCCTCCGCCACCAGTGCGTCGTCCCAGCAGCGCTCCAGCACCTCGGAGCCGGTGACCGCGCCGTCCGGCAGAGCGGCGAGGGTGCGGGGGTGCTCCCGCCGGAACGCGGTGCTCGCGAAGCCTCGGGTCACGGCCCAGGAGAGGAAGAGGCCCATGTGGGTACAGGCGGCCGAGGAATCCGGTCCGGAGAGGAAGTCCCCTCCCGTGTGCCGGCGGACGTCGTCGAAGACAGAGGAGACGGCGGCGGTGTCCGTGAGCCCCATGCACGGAAGCATGCCAAGCCGACCCGCGGAAGATCCGCTCCAGGCCTGTGCAGGGCCGACCCGCACGCGACCCTGCAGGCACCGAACACCGCGCGGCTGCCGGTGCCGTGAATGACGAAAGCCGCTGTGACCAGCGGCTTTCGTCCTCGGAGGGGATGACGGGAATCGAACCCGCACCATCAGTTTGGAAGACTGAGGCTCTACCATTGAGCTACATCCCCGGGCGCTCCATGAACTTTAGACCACCGGCGCGCGGCCTGCCAACTCGAAGAGGCGATCAGGGGGAAGTGTGAGGCACGGCACTTGACGGGTCGGCAGGGCCCCGGCTGTCGGCCGAAGCGCCTCGGTGGGCTATCATTGACCTCGTTGCGAGGCGTAGCGCAGCTTGGTAGCGCATCTGCTTTGGGAGCAGAGGGTCGCAGGTTCAAATCCTGTCGCCTCGACCGTGTGATGTGTCGCGACATCGTTCCTACGATGTCGCGGCACATTTCTCGTTTCTGACGCGGGGTGTCTCGCGACATCGTGCAGCCCCTGTCTGTCTCGCGTCGTCGTTCTTGGTTCCCCCTTCTTCTCGTGAGAACTGTCGATCCCGCGGCCGCCCGTCCGTCATCATGGTGTCGGACCATCCGGTTCGGCATCCGCAGTCCGGTCCGAGGAACGCGCGTCCCGGACCGCGACTCTTCGAGGAGGAACGATGAAGTACGCACTTCTGCTGATGGGCCATGTGAACGATCCGGCATGCGGTGAGGACGGCGGCGCGGATCCGGAGGAGTTCTTCGCCTTCGACCGGGAGATCACCGCCGCCGGCGTCGTGGTCGACTCCTTCGCCCTGGAGGATCCGGACCAGGCCGTCCAGGTGAGCACGGGCGACGACGGCGAGCGCATCGTCTCCGCGGGACCGTTCGCGGAGGTCCGCGAGTTCGTGGGCGGCGGCTACATCATCGAGGTCCCGCACCTCGACGATGCGATCGCGTGGGCGAAGAAGAGCCCGGCCTCGGCGGCCGGCGGCCACGTCGAGATCCGCCCGCTCGCCCCGTACTGAGCCTGAGCATGAACCGCACCCCGCACGGCACCCCTTCCTCCGCCGCCGAGGCGCAGGAGGGGGCCCGCCGCGCCCTCGCCGCATTCGGACCGGAGGCCAGGGCCCGGCTCCTCGCGTCCCTGGCTCGGCGGTTCGGCGACCTCGGCCTCGCCGAGGACTCCCTCCAGGACGCCTTCGTCCAGGCCCTGCGGACCTGGCCGAAGACCGGTGTCCCCGCGGCACCGGCCGCCTGGCTCATGACGACGGCCCGCCGCCGTGCCCTCGACGCGGTCCGGCGCGAGGGCGTGCTCGCGCAGAAGCTCGCACAGCTGCGCATCGAGGAGGAGCGCGCGCCGCTCACGTCCTCGGGCGCGGATCCTGCCGAGGCCGCGCTCAGCAGAAGTGCCGGCCCGCTCGCTGACGACCGCCTCGTCCTGTTCTTCACGTGCGCGCATCCCGCGCTGCGGCCCGAGGACAGGGTCGCCCTCACCCTCCGCTTCGTCGCCGGGCTCACGACCGAGGAGGTCGCCCATGCCCTCCTCGTGCCCACCACCACGATGCAGCAGCGCATCGTCCGGGCGAAGAAGCGCATCCGCACCCTGGGAATTCCGTTCACCACTCCCCCGCCCGCCGAGATCCGCCCGCGCCTGCACGGAGTGCTCCGGGTGGTCTACCTCCTCTACGCGGAGGGGTACGCGCGCTCGACCGGCGACACCCACGTGCGCGACGACCTCACGGCCGATGCGATCCGCCTGGCCCGCGTCCTCCACCGGTCGCTGCCCACCGCCGGCGAGGTCACGGGCCTGCTCGGCCTCCTGCTCCTCACCGAAGCGCGGCGCCCGGCCCGCATCTCCGCCGGCGGCGTCCCGATCCCGCTGGCCCGGCAGGACCGGGAGCGCTGGGACGCCGCGCTCATCGCGGAGGGGATCGGGTGTGCCGAGGCCGCGGCGGCCTCGGCGGAAGCCGGCACCTATGCGATCCAGGGCGCGATCGCCGCCGTCCACGCCGAGGCCCCGTCTGCCGAGGCCACCGACTGGCGCCAGATCGCCGTCCTCTACCGCATGCTCGAAGCCCACGAGCCCGGCCCTGTGGTGCGGCTCGGCCGGGCCGTCGCACTCGGCCGGGCGCACGGAGCCGAGGAGGGCCTCCGCCGCCTCGACGCCCTTGCGTCCGACCCCGCCCTCGCACGCTTCCGCCCCTTCCACATCGCCAGGGCGATCACCCTCGAGGAGCTCGGGGACGCGGAAGCTGCCGCCCGCGCGTATCGCCGTGCCCTCTCCCTCAGCGGCAACGACGCCGAGGACGAGTTCCTCACCGCGGCGCTGGACTGAGGTGCCGCACTCCTCCGACCCCCGGGACCGGCGGGCTCCTCCCGCACCCGGGCTCCGCGCACATAGGCTGGAAGCATGCCGGAACCCGAGGAGAACGCAGCGCCGTCCGATGCCGCAGGCACGGACACCGGTGCACGGGACGGCGCCTCGGGCACAGACGCAGGCACGACCTTGGGCGCAGGCGCAAGCACTGCCCGCACGGCTCCGGTCGCCCCGCTCTTCGGGCTTCCCGTCCCCCAGCGCCTCCTCGGCCCGGGAGGCCTGGCCGCCGCGCTCGTCGCCGCAGGTGCAGTGCTGATCTTCGCCCTCATGAGTCCCTGGGGCTATGCACCGCTGCTGGCGGGGGTGGCACTGGGCTTCGCCGCGTCCCGCCCACTGGGCCGCGACCTGGGGCTCATCGTCCTGGGCCTAGGGATCATCAGCACCATCTCCGTCGAGGCCGACATCGCCTGGCCCCGGTACTTCCTCATGGGCGGGGTGCTCACCGCCGCCGTGGTCGCACCCTGGCTCGTGCACCGGTTCGTGCTCCGCGATGACGCGATCCGCTTCCCCCGCAGACGCGGCCGCCGCTGGTCGCGGCTGGAGTGGGGCTGGCTCGCCTTCGTGCTGCTCACGGCATACTTCGTCCTGCCGTTCTACTTCCTCCGCTCCGGCGCCTACGAGAACTGGCCTGCTGTGACCACGCCTAGCGAGATCGGCCGGCTGTTCGTGGGAGTGAACGCGGTGGGCATCTGGGACGAGCTCTTCTTCATCTGCACGGTCTTCACCCTGCTCGCCCGGCACTTCCCCTTCTGGACGGCGAACGTGCTCACCTCCGTGATCTTCGTGAGCTTCCTCTGGGAGCTGGGCTACCGCTCCTGGGGACCGCTGCTGACGATCCCCTTCGCCCTCGTCCAGGCGGTCGTCTTCACACGGACGAAGTCCCTGCCGTACACGATCACGGTCCACCTGCTCTTCGACCTCGTGGTCTTCCTGTCGATCGCCCACGCGCATCATCCGGACCGGCTGCCGATCTTCGTGTACTGATCGTCCTGCGCCGTGCCTCCGCGCACCGGCCGCCCCACACCCATGTCCGATTTCCGCCAGCGCAGGGTCCTCGCGGCGTGTTTGACTGGTCCCATGAGCACAGTCGATCCCGTCTTCGAGGAGCGGTACCGCGCCATCTCCGCGCGCGATTCCCGCTTCGACGGGCAGTTCTACACCGCGGTCACGAGCACCGGCATCTACTGCCGCCCCTCGTGCCCGGCACGCACGCCCCGGCGGGAGCACGTCGTCTTCCACCTCACCGCGGCCTCCGCGCACGAGGCCGGGTTCCGCGCCTGCAAGCGCTGCCTGCCCGAGGCCGCGCCGGGCACCCCCGCGTGGAACCTCCGCGGCGACGTCGCCGCCCGCGCCATGCGCCTCCTCCTCGACGGCGAGCTGGACAGGGGAGGCGTCCCCGCTCTCGCGGAGCGGCTGGGGTACTCCCCGCGCCACCTGAGCCGCATCCTCGTCGCGGAGCTGGGCGCCGGTCCGGCGGCCCTCGCCCGCGCGCACCGGGCCCAGATCGCCCGTTCGCTGCTGGTGGACACGGACCTGCCGCTCGCACAGGTCGCCCACGCCGCGGGGTTCGGATCCGTGCGGCAGTTCAACGACACCGTGCGCGAGGTCTTCGCCGTCTCACCGTCACAGCTTCGCGCCCAGCGTCCGGCCGCGCGCAGACGGCGCACCGCAGCCACACGGGACGGGGCGGTCCCACCGGGCCAGTCGGCCGCGCCGGGCCAAGCCGTCGCCCCGGCTGGGGTGCACGCTCCCGGCCTCCTCGTGCGCGTCGCGCTGCCTACGCGCCCGCCCTTCGACGCCCCCGGGGTCTTCGACTTCCTCGCACGGCGCGCGGTCGCAGGGGTCGAGCACGTCCGCACCTCCGATGACGGGGCACTCGTCTACGCGCGGACCCTCTCCCTCCCGCACGGCCCCGGGGCGGCACAGGTGACGGCGAGGTGCGAGGCGGCCGCCGGCCGAAGCACACGGACCTGGTCCCTGCACGCGGAGCTCGAACTCACGGACGTCGCGGACCTGCCGCCGGCCCTGGCCCGAATCCGCCGGCTGTTCGACCTGGACGCGGACCCGGAGGCCGTCGACGCCGCGCTCTGCCTGGACCCCGCACTCGCACCCCGCGTGCGCGCGGTGCCGGGCATCCGCGTCCCCGGTGCCGTCGACGGCCCGGAGATCGTCGTCCGCGCCCTCGTCGGCCAGCAGATCTCCGTGCAGGCGTCCCGCACGCACCTCGGCAGGCTCGTGGCGGCGGCGGGCACGGCGCACACCTCGCGTTTCGCAGGTCTCACCCACGTGTTCCCCGCCCCGCAGGACATCCTCGCGGCCGTACCGCCTCCCCCGGACGAGGGCCCGCTCGATCCTCACCGCCCGCTGCGCCTGCCGCGGCGCTCGATCACCGCCGTCCGCACAGCCGCGCGGGCACTGGCATCCGGGGAGCTGCCCGTCCACCCCGCAGCCGAGGCCCCGGCCCTGCGCGCAGGGCTCCTCGCCCTGCCCGGGGTGGGGCCGTGGACGGCCGCCTACGTCGCCATGCGCGTGCTCGGCGATCCGGATGCCTGGCTGCCCGGCGACGTCGCCCTCCTCCACGGCGCAGCGGCGACGGGTGCGTTCGCCATGGGTTCCGCGCCGCGGGCACGAGCGCACCGGGAACTCGCCGCACACGCGCAGCGGTGGGCCCCGTGGCGCTCCTATGCCGCCCTGCACCTGTGGCGTGCCGCCGCCCTCGGCGACGCACCGCCCATGCCCTCAGGTGTCCGCCCGGGCACCGATCCCAGCACCGCTCCTCCGGAAGGACCTCACTCATGACCACGACCTCGGCCGCAGCGCTCACCCTCGACACCCCCGACGGGCCGTTCTCCCTCATCACGGACGACGCCTCCGTCCTCGCCTCGGGCTGGACGGAGGATCTCGCCGAACTGCTCGCGCTCGTCCACGGGAGCCTCCGGCCCGAGGCGGGGGCGGTTCACCTCCTGGACGAAGACGCGGGCTCCGGACCACCGGCAGCGGCATCCGCGCACGACGCCCCGACTGCTGCGGTCCGCACTGCGCGGGCTGCCGCACAAGCGGTGCGCGCCTACTATGCCGGAGATCCCTCGGCGGTGAGCACGGTTCCCGTACGCCAGCATTCCGGCGACTTCCGCACGCATGCGTGGGAGGTGCTGCGCACAGTGGCTCCCGGTGAACAGATCACCTACACGGAGTACGCCCGGCGCAGCGGACGCCCCGCAGCCGTGCGGGCCGCGGCGGGCGCCTGCGCCATGAACGCCGCCGCACTGTTCGTCCCCTGCCACCGGATCGTGCGGACCGACGGCAGCCTGGGCGGCTTCCGCTACGGCCTGGACGTCAAGCGCAGCCTGCTCGCCCGCGAGGCCGCGGCAGGCTGAGGCCGAGGCCGACCGAGAGCACGGGGCTGGGAGCACAGCACCCTGAGACCGCGAAGGGCCGGAAACCGCTGCATGCGGCTTCCAGCCCTCTGCGCTGCCGGTCCGGGCGCTGCCGGTCTCAGCGCGCTTCGTAGTCCGCGATCTGCGCGATCCGGCGGTTGTGCCGCTCGTCGTCGGAGTACGGGGTGGCGAGGAAGGCGTCCACGATCGCGATCGCCTCGGCCTCAGGGTGCTGACGGGCGCCGACGGACACGATCTGGGCGTCGTTGTGCTCCCGGGCCAGCCGGGCGATGTCCGTGTTCCAGGCCAGCGCGCAGCGAGCACCGGCGACCTTGTTGGCGGCGATCTGCTCACCGTTGCCGGACCCGCCGATCACCACGCCGAGCGCGTCCTCGCCCGCGGCACGGGCGGCCACGACGCCCTCGGCCGCGGCGATGCAGAACGCGGGGTAGTCGTCGAGCGCGTCAAACTCGGCGGCGCCGTGGTCCACGACCTCATGTCCGGCAGCGCGCAGGTGCGCCTTGAGCGCCTCCTTGAACTCGAAGCCGGCATGGTCGGTGCCCAGGTGGATCTGCACAGTGGTTCCTCTCGGATGGGTTGCAGGGGATGGAGGTGTGCCGCGAAGCGGAGAGCCCCGCGGGACGGACTGTCGGCCGCAGAGCCGTCAGTCGAAGATCGGATCGCTGGTGCGGGTGCGCTTGAGCTCGAAGAAGCCGGGCACGGAGGCGGCGGCGAGCACGCCGTCGAAGAGCTTGCCCGCCTCCTCGCCCTTGGGCGCGGGCGTGACGACCGGGCCGAAGAAGGCGACCTCGCCCACGGCCACGACGGGCGTGCCGACGTCCTCGCCGACCTTGGAGATGCCCTCCTGGTGGGAGGCCCGCAGCTGTGCGTCGTAGGTGTCCTTCTCCGCGTACTCGAGCAGGGAGGAGGGCAGACCCACCTCCTCGAGGGCCTCGGCGCAGGCCCGCACCCAGTCGGTCTCGCCGCCCGGGTGGATGCGGGTCCCCACAGCGGTGTAGAGGTCGCGCAGGACCTCCTCGCCGTGCTCCACCCGCGCCGCATTCACGATGCGCGCGGGCGCCCACGCCCAATCCATCTTCTCCCTGTAGTCCTCCGGCAGGTCCCGGCCGTCGTTGAGGACGGAGAGGCTCATCTGGTGGAAGACCACCTCGACGTCCCGGACCCTCTCGACCTCGAGCGCCCAGCGCGAGGTCATCCAGGCCCACGGGCAGATGGGGTCGAACCAGAGATCGAGGGTGGTCGCCATGAGGGTCCTCCTTGCAGGATCACGTGCTGTTCCGTGCGGTCCGCGCGCCTTCCGGACGTCGCGACGGGGCCGCCGCTGGCAAGCCTAGCCGCATCGCCTCGATCCGGCGTCCTCCCTCCGTGACAGAATGACGGACAGCAGCCAGCCACACGCCGCCACGACCGGAGGAATGCATGCCCCAGCACAATCTCACCCGCGCGGAGGCACAGGCCCGCGCGGCCCTGCTCTCCTCCCACGGCTGTGACGTCACGCTCGTCCTCGATCCCTCGCAGGACACCTTCCGCTCCGTGACCACCCTGACCTTCTCCGCGGAGGAGGGCGCGGAGACCTTCGTGGACGCGATCGCGGAGAGCATCGACTCGGTCGTGCTCAACGGCGTGGAGCTGGATCCTGCGGAGCTGGTGACCCCGGGCCGGATCCGGCTGCCCGGCCTCGCGGCGGAGAACGTCCTCACCGTCGACGGGCGCTTCCGGTACATGAACACCGGCGAGGGCCTCCACCGCTTCGTGGACCCCGTCGACGGTGAGACCTATCTCTACACGCAGTTCGAGGTGCCGGACTCCCGGCGCGTGTTCGCGGTGTTCGAACAGCCGGACCTCAAGTCCACGTTCACCTTCACCGTGCTGGCGCCGGAGCACTGGACGGTCGTGAGCAACTCCCCCACACCGCATCCCGCGGATGCCGCCGAGGCCGCAGGAGCGCTCGGCGAGCTGCCGCCCGGGCTGCGTGCCTGGCAGTTCGCGCCCACGCCGCGCATCTCGAGCTACATCACGGCCATCGTCGCAGGCCCCTACACCTCCGTGCACTCCTCGCTCACGAGCACGGACGGCAGGGAGATCCCCCTCGGCGCCTACTGCCGCGCCTCCCTGGCGGAGCACCTGGACGCCGAGGACATCTTCGCGATCACGCGCTCCGGCTTCGCCCTCTACGAGGACCTCTTCGGCACGCCGTACCCGTTCGAGAAGTACGATCAGCTGTTCGTCCCGGAGTTCAACGCCGGTGCGATGGAGAACGCCGGAGCCGTCACCTTCCTGGAGAGTTACGTCTTCCGCTCCCGGCCCACCCGGGCGATGGTCGAGCGCCGGGCGGTCACCATCCTCCACGAGCTCGCCCACATGTGGTTCGGCGACCTCGTGACGATGCGGTGGTGGAACGACCTGTGGCTCAACGAGTCCTTCGCCGAGTACATGTCCACGCTCGCCACCGCGGAGGGCACGGAGTTCACGGACGCGTGGACCACCTTCGCCACGCTGGAGAAGTCCTGGGCCTACCGGCAGGACCAGCTCCCCTCCACGCACCCCATCGTCGCGGAGATCGCGGACCTGGCCGATGTCGAGGTGAACTTCGACGGGATCACCTACGCCAAGGGAGCCTCCGTCCTCACCGCTCTCGTCTCCTATGTGGGGCGGGAGAGCTTCTTCGCCGGCCTGCGCGAGTACTTCGCGAAGCACGCCTGGGGGAACACGGAGCTGGCGGACCTCCTCACCGAGCTCGAGCGCGCCTCCGGCCGCGACCTGGGCGCCTGGTCCCGGCTCTGGCTCGAGGAGTCCGGGGTGAACGTCCTGCGGGCGGAGCCGCAGCGCGGTGAGGACGGCGCACTCACCTCCGTCACGCTCACGCAGGAGCCCCACGTGCTGCCGGGCCAGCCCGTCCCGAGCCTGCGCCCGCACCGCGTGGGCGTGGGCTTCTACCGGACCGAGGACGGCGGGGGCCTCACCCGGCTCGGGCGCGCCGACGTCGATCTGGACGGGCGGAGCGCCGAGGTCCCGCTCCCCGCGGGCGCGGAGTCCGCGGAGATCGTCGTGGTCAACGACGGCGATCTCACCTATGCCAAGGCCCGCTTCGACGAGGTCTCCCTGCGCCTGGCGATGGAGCGCCTCTCCGGATTCGAGGACACGCTCACCCAGCTCCTCGTGCTCTCAACGGTCTGGGACATGGTGCGCGACGGTGAGTTGCCGGCCGCCGAGTACGTCGAGCTGCTGCACCGCCACCTGCCGGCGGTCTCCCACTCCTCGGGGCTGCTGGTGCAGCTCCGTCAGCTGGCCACCGCCCTGGGCGAGTACGTTCCGCCCGCGGAGCGCCCAGCGCTGCGCACCCGCATCGCGGACAGGCTGCTCGGCCTGTCCCGCGGCGAGGACGGGGTGGAGCCCGGCTCTGATCAGCAGCTGCAGCTGTTCCAGGCGCTGTGCCGTCATGCCTGCACGGACGCCCACTTCGAGGTGCTCGAGGAGGTCCTCGCCACGGCCCCCGGATCGTCCGCCGCCGGTTCCGAAGCACCGGGAGGCCTGCCGGGACTCGTCGTGGACACGGACCTCGTCTGGACGATCGTCATCGCGCTCGCAGGCGCGGACAGGCTGACCGAGGCACAGATCGACGCGCACCTCGCCGCGGACAGGACCGCCGCCGGCCAGCGCCACGCGGACACGGCCCGTGCGGCGCGGACGACGGCGGAGGCGAAGTCTCGTGCCTTCCTCGCCCTCGTGGACCAGCGCGACCTCCCCAATGCGCGCATCAGCGCGATCGCGCAGGGCTTCTCCCGCGGGCTGCAGCTGGACTCCGGCGACTGCATCCCGGCGCAGGAGCCGCTCACCAGCTTCAGCCGCGAGTACTTCGACCGGGTCACCGGGTGGTGGGAGACACGCACCCTGGAGATCGCGCAGACGCTCACCCTCGCCCTGTTCCCGCCGTCGACTGCGAAGACGGTGGAAGCGGCTGAGAACTGGCTGAGCACCCATCCCCAGGCACCCAAGGGACTCCTGCGGCTCATGCGCGAGAACCTCGACAACGCCCGCCGCGCCCAGCGCGCTCAGCAGGCCCGACGGCGGTGACCCTGCAGTTGCTGCGAGGGGGCCTCCCCTCCCGCGGCCGCAGGCGCCCCTCGAGGTGCGCGCCGGTGTGCGACGTACGCCACGCTCGGCATTAGGCGCAGGCTCAGGGTCGGCTCCTACGGTGGGGACAGTATGAGTTCACAGACCTCCTCCCCCGCGTCCACTCCCATGGATGATCCGACTCCCACGCCCACGACCTCCGTCGAGGACGTGCAGCGCGCGGTTGAGCAGTCCGCCTCCTCCGGCTGGGACTTCATCACCGGCACACCCCTGCGCGTCGCAGTGATCCTCGTCGTCGCGATCGTCATCACATTCATCATCCGGCGGGTGATCCGCAAGTTCGCCAAGTCCATCGCGGAAGGCGATTCCCGGCGCAGGCTGGGAGAGACGAAGAAGAGGTCCGTCACCTCCGAGTTCCTCAAGACGGATCCGTCCGTGCGGGAGCGGCGCGCGCAGCGCGCCAACACCGTCGGCTCGCTGCTGCAGTCCATCGCGACGATCGTCATCTGGCTCATCACCACCATGACCGTCCTCACGGAGCTGGGCTTCAACCTCGCACCCGTGCTGGCCTCGGCGGGCATCGCGGGTCTGGCGCTGGGCTTCGGCGCGCAGACCCTCGTGAAGGACTACCTCGCGGGCTTCTTCATCGTCATCGAGGATCAGTACGGGATCGGCGACTACATCGACGCCGGAGAGGCCGAGGGCACCGTCGAGGAGGTGGGTCTGCGCACCACCAAGCTGCGCGGCCTGGACGGCACCCTGTGGCACGTGCGCAACGGCGAGATCCTCCGCGTGGGGAACTACTCGCAGGGCTGGGGTCAGGTTGTCCTCGATCTGCCCTTCCCGTACGACACGGACGAGCACACCGCTGAAGGCGTCATCCGCGACGTCTTCGACGAGCTCCGCCGCGATCCGGCCGTGGACCGGAGCATCATCGAGGAGCCGGAGGTGCTGGGCGTCCAGGACATCACCGGCGAGGCGCTCACGGTGCGCGCGACCATCAAGACGACGCCGGGCGACCAGTTCTCCGTGGGCCGTCAGTTCCGGGCGGCCTTCAAGCGACAGCTCACGGCCCACGGACTCGCGATACCGTGGACCCAGCAGACCGTGCTCCGCACGACCGCTCCCGGCGCTCCTGCCGACAGCGCTGCGGCAGGTGCCGCGAAGAACGGCGCGGAGCAGAACGGCTCGGACCAGGAGAGCACGGGAGAGAAGGCGGACAGCAGGAGCTGACTCCGCCGCGGAGGAGGAGCGAGAGTGGCGATCAGCAGTGTGAGCCTGTCCACGGGCGGGAAGCCGGAGAGCGTGTACGAGGCGGTGGGCGGCCACCCCACCTTCGCCGCACTCGTCGACGCCTTCTACGCAGGTGTGGCCCAGGACGAGCCGTTCCTCGCGATGTACCCGGACGGCCACGAGCTCGAGGGCGCGAAATGGCGTCTGTGCGCCTTCCTCGAGCAGTACTTCGGCGGGCCCACCACCTATTCCGAGCAGCGCGGCCATCCCCGCCTCCGCATGCGGCACATGCCCTTTCCCGTGACGCCGGAGGCGCGGGACCGCTGGCTGACCCACATGCGTGCGGCGCTCGACGAGATCGCGCTGCCGCCCCTCTACGACGAGCTCATGTGGGACTACTTCCAGCGCGCCGCGACGGCGATGATCAATCATCCGGGTGAGGGGCAGCCGAGCCCTCTCATCTGAGCGGACGGCTCCGGCCGGCTCTCAGCGTGTGAGGATGCAGCCTCCCGCGCGGCCGCACCGGGTGCACTCCCGGGCGACGCTGGTCACCGGGTGAGGATGTGGCCGCCCGGGAGACTAAGCCGCTGCCACACACCGCAGCGCAGCACCCGGACGCGGGGGTCGGGCCGCGCGTGCCCGCCTGCCTCGTGGGAGCCCGCGCGGCCAAGGAATCCGAGGACGTGGGCGCCGAAGGCCGCTCCCGCGCTCACCGGCACCCGCGCTCCCGCGGCATGCGCGTCCTCAGCCGGGGCCACCTCGGCGGCGGTCCTGGACCAGACCTGCCTACGCAGCGCTTCGACGGCGTGAGAGCCCGCGCCGGAGGGAGTGCCCTCCGCGACCTCGGCGATGCCCGCCTCCGCCGCCTCCGCGAGCCGGCGGACGCTGAGCGTCCCCACCGGCTCCCACGGGCCGCGAGGCGGGGAGATGCCGGCCCACGCGGCCTTCACCTCCACCGGCGGCACGGCCACGCCCACGGCGTCTGACGCCGCTGCGGAGGCGGCGCCGGGAGCGCCCGCCTCGATCCGGGCGAACCTGTCGAGCAGCGCCCGCGCCTCGACCACGGCGTCCAGCCCGTCGTGACCGGAATCCGCCAGCCGGAGCATGCGCATCCCGAGGACCAGCGGCATGGAGTCACCGAGCCCCCGCGGGTGCAGCGGCGCAGCGGTGAGGACGAGCACGTCTCCCGTGACGCTGAGCCGCACAGCGGCATCCGCCTCCGCATGCTGGATCCGGGCGACGAACGTGCGCCAGTCCGCGAGCGCACGCGGATCCTGGGGCACCAGCGGACCGGGCGCCTCAGACATGGCGCAGCGGCACCGGAGCCGTAATCGCCGGTTCCAGCCGGGCGCGTTCGTCGTCCCTGATCCTGCGTGCCCGGCCTGTGGCGGAATCGACGAAGACGACCACCGTCTCGGCGACGGTGTAGGCGACGCTGCCGTCCGGCTCCGCGATCACGTAGCCCACCGTCATCGAGACCGGCGAGACCGCCGAGATCACGCAGTCCACCGCCACGGGACCCTCCCTGTACGGGATGGGCTCCCGGTACTCGATGCGGTGCGAGAGCACGAGCAGGTCCGTGTCCGCGCTCGCATCACCCAGCACGCCCGGCAGCGGCTCGCCCAGCACGGACTCCCCCACTCCCGGGACGCGGACGGGAGCCGAGTCCCGGGCGGCGGTGGGCGAGCCGAAGGCGCGGACGCGCGCCTCCTCGAGGATCCGGAGCTGAGTCACGTTGTTCACATGGCGGTAGGCGTCCATGTCGCCCCAGCGGAGCTCGATGAGCACCCGCGTGAAGGGGCCGGACAGGACGGTGCTGGTGAGGGGGGAATGGTCCATGCCCTCATCCTGCCACTCGGCACGCGGCGCTCGCATGCGGGTGGGCCGGAGCATGCGGCTGAACGAACGATCTACACTCGTACCGGCACCGCTGGACGATCCCTCGCCCGGCGCACAGCACAGCGGCCGGGCGAACGGCCCGGCACACTCGGTACGAACGGAGTCGCACGCAGACATGGACAACGGACCAGGAACGGACACCCAGGCGGACTCCGCGGGAGCGGGCGCGGCGAGCATCGGGGAGCTCAGACGCGTCCTCGGCCTCCAGCCGCTCGACGCCCCCGGGATCGGCGGGGAGGCCCACGCATTCCTGGGCTGGAATCAGCAGAAGCCCGGCGGGCGGCTGTTCGGCGGGCAGGTGCTCGCCCAGTGCGTCGTCGCAACCTCCGCCACGGTGCCCGAGGACCGTCCCATCCACTCCTTCCACGGGTACTTCCTGCGCGCCGGGGCGGTGGAGAAGGAGATCACCTTCGGCGTGGACGTCCTCCGGGACGGCCGCTCGTTCTCCGCCCGCCGTGTGCAGGCCTACCAGGACGGCGTGCCGATCTTCACCGGCATGGCCTCCTTCCAGGACGAGCAGGCCGGCGCGGAGCATCAGGTCGCTCCCCCGGCGGACATCCCCCAGCCCGAGGAGCTCTCCAGCCTCACGGAGCTGCTCGCGGGCTACGAGCACCCGCTGCTCGAGGGCTGGGTCTTCAAGCGCCCCTTCGACCTCCGCCCCGTGGAACCGCCCATCCAGGGGATGTTCCGGGGCGAACAGGTGGCGCAGTCGCGCTTCTGGGTCCGCGCCGCGGCGCCGTTCGGCGGCGATCGGGTGCTGAATGCGGCGGCCACCGCCTATGCCAGCGACTACAACCTCCTCGAACCCGCACTCCGCAGGCAGGGCGTGGCGGTGTACTCCCCCGGCCTGCGCATGGCCAGCCTCGACCACGCGATGTGGTGGCACGCGCCCATTGACCTCGACGACTGGCTGCTCTTCGACTACTCCTCGCCGCAGGCCGGCGGAGGGCGGGCCCTGGGCACCGGCCGCATCTTCTCCCGGGACGGCCGTCTCCTCGCCGATGTGGCACAGCAGGGGATGATCCGCCTCCCGCGCTGAGCCGCCGGGCCGGATCCGACGCACAGTCCGCGCATGTGGTTGAGCGCCTCCGGCGGTGCCGCCCGGAGGCGCCCAGCTCGACAATGCGAAGCGCCCCTGTGCTCGCAGCACAGGGGCGCTTCTCGCTGTCCCGCCGGCGGCGGGGTCCGCTCAGTCGCGGGTGAGGCGGCGGTGGGTGACGCGGTGCGGCCGTGCGGCCTCCTCGCCCAGACGCTCCACCTTGTTCTTCTCGTAGGACTCGAAGTTGCCCTCGAACCAGTACCAGTTCGACGGGTTCTCCTCCGTGCCCTCCCAGGCGAGGATGTGCGTCGCGACACGGTCGAGGAACCAGCGGTCGTGGGAGACCACCACGGCGCAGCCCGGGAACTCCAGGAGCGCGTTCTCCAGCGAGCCGAGGGTCTCGACGTCCAGGTCGTTGGTCGGCTCGTCGAGCAGGAGCAGGTTGCCGCCCTGCTTGAGGGTGAGTGCGAGATTGAGGCGGTTGCGCTCACCGCCGGAGAGCACGCCGGCCTTCTTCTGCTGGTCCGGCCCCTTGAAGCCGAACGCGGAGACATAGGCGCGCGAGGGCATCTCGACCGCACCCACCTGGATGAAGTCGAGCCCGTCGGACACGACCTCCCACAGCGACTTGTCCGGATCGATGCCGGCGCGCGACTGGTCGACGTAGGAGATCTTCACCGTCTCGCCCACCTTGAGGTCGCCGCCGTCCAGCGGCTCCATGCCCACGATGGTCTTGAAGAGGGTCGACTTGCCGACGCCGTTGGGGCCGATCACACCGACGATGCCGTTGCGCGGCAGGGAGAACGACAGGTCCGAGATGAGGGTGCGGCCGTCGAAGCCCTTCTGCAGGTTCTTCGCCTCGATGACGATGTCGCCCAGCCGGGGGCCCGGCGGGATCTGGATCTCCTCGAAGTCCAGCTTCCTCGTCTTCTCCGCCTCGGCCGCCATCTCCTCGTAGCGCGCGAGCCTCGACTTCGACTTGGTCTGCCGGGCCTTGGGGTTCGAGCGGACCCAGTCGAGCTCCTCACGGAGGCGCTTGGCGAGCTTGGCGTCCTTCTTGCCCTGCACCTGCAGGCGCTCCTCCTTCTTCTGGAGGTAGGTCGAGTAGTTGCCCTCGTAGGGGTAGAGATGTCCGCGGTCCACCTCTGCGATCCACTCCGCCACGTGGTCGAGGAAGTAGCGGTCGTGGGTGATCGCGATGACGGCGCCCGGGTAGCTGGAGAGGTGCTGCTCCAGCCAGAGCACGCTCTCCGCGTCCAGGTGGTTGGTGGGCTCGTCGAGGAGCAGCAGGTCCGGCTTCTCGAGGAGGAGCTTGCACAGCGCCACGCGGCGGCGCTCACCGCCGGAGAGGTGGGTGACCTCGGCCTCGGGCGGCGGGCAGCGAAGCGCGTCCATGGCCTGCTCGAGCTGGGAGTCGAGGTCCCAGGCATCGGCGTTGTCGATGGCCTCCTGGAGCTTGCCCATCTCCTCCATGAGGGCGTCGAAGTCCGCGTCCGGGTTCGCCATCTCCTCGGAGATCGCGTTGTAGCGGTCGAGCTTGCCCTTGATCTCCCCCACTGCCTCCTGGACGTTGCCCAGGACGGTCTTCTCCTCGTTGAGCGGAGGCTCCTGGAGGAGGATGCCCACGGTGTAGCCGGGGCTCAGCCGGGCCTCGCCGTTGGAGGGCTGGTCGAGGCCGGCCATGATCTTGAGGATGGTCGACTTGCCGGCGCCGTTGGGGCCGACCATGCCGATCTTCGCTCCGGGGTAGAACGACATCGACACGTCGTCGAGGATGACCTTGTCACCGTGCGCCTTGCGCGCCTTGTGCATGGTGTAAATGAACTCTGCCATAGTGCCACCACCATATAGGGGCGGGTGACCTCCCGCCCAATGCGCTCGGCTCAGTTGCCGCCCAGGCCGGCGGACCCGCCCTCGCCGCTCTCCCCAGGGGCCTCACTGGGAGCCTCGCTCGGTTCGGCGGTGCTGAAGCTCTCACCGGGGATGTGCCCCGTGCCGTTGTCCTCGCCGTCCTCGTCCCGCGGCTCTCCGCTGGGCTCCGGGGCGCCCTCCGGCCGGTCCACGGCTCCGAACATGCAGGTGCCCGTCGACTCCGAGGGCGGCATGAGCGTGGCCGCGGCCTTCCCCTCACGGATCTCCCCCACCACGCAGCCCGCGTCCACGAGCACCGCGAACTGCTTGGACGGCACACCGGTCTCCAGCGGCGTCTCGTCCTGCGTGGCCTCGAGCTGGTCGGCCTCGTAGCCGGCGTCCATGAGCGTCTCGAACACCTTCGCGGAGCTCGGGATGGACTCCGCGTCCCCCAGGAGCGGTTCGAGAGCGGCGATCACCTCGTCCACCTCCGCCGGCTCCTCGGTCTCCACGACCTTCGGCTCCTGAGCGGGCGTGTCTGCGAACACCGAACAGCCTGCCAGCACAGCCAGCAGGACCGCGGAGCCGCACAGTGCGGCGGATCGGCTGAGCGCTCGGGTCATGGACGTCCCTTCCGGAGGTGGCGGATCGGTCCCACTGTAGCCGCACCGCTGCGCGGATGCGGTCATTCCGCACCGTCCGCGGCGAGGGACCGCTTCCACGCACGAGTCCACACCGATGTGACCTCACTGGCCGTGGCGTCCACCGCCCGGCGAGCTCCCGCCCGCAGCGGTTCCGTCCGGATCAGAAGGGAGGGTCCTCCCCACCCGAGACCGCATCACTCGGGACGGCGGCACCGGGCGCCGCACCGCCGGGCACCGCGCCCACGAACGCCTCCTCCGGCTCAGCGGATTCGGGGAAGACCGCCGGCGGGCTCTCGCCGCCCGTCGCACCGATGCCGTCCCAGCCTCCGGCGGCACCCGCCGGAGGCTCATCCTCGGCCGGAACCGGCGACGGATTCTCGAGCGCCTTGGTGGGTGTGAGCCGTGCGAGGCCGAACCGCAGGCTGGGCCCGATCGCATAGGCCGTGATGTCACCGCTGGTGCCGCTCTTCTCGCCGTTGTCCCACTCACGCAGCTTCAGCTCACCCGCGACGACGACCCTGTCGCCCTTTCCCAGGCAGTAGGCGGCATTCGCCGCCAGCGTGCCGAAGACGCTCACATGGAACCAGCTGGTGCCGACCTTCTCGTAGAACCCGGTGTCCGGGTTCCGCCTCTCCTGATCGACGGCCACGCGGAAGTTCGCGTAGCCGCGACCGTCCGTCGTGGTGCCGGTGCGCGCCCTGGCAGCCAGGCTGCCCTCGATCGCCGTCATGACCTTCATGGTGCTGTCCTTCCCCGCCGGGCGCCGACCCCTTCGGCGCCGCCGTGCACCACCACACTGGCCGCTGCGCCAACCGGCGGGAAGGGGTCGACGACGGCTGTGGACGGAGCGTGCGGGATCCACAGCGCGGTGTGCGCACTCCAGGTGGAGTCCGCACACCCGCGGTGACGCATCGCGGCAGGCGACAGCCGGCGGGACGTGTGGGACGCCCGCCGCGCACACTCAGCGCACCGCGTCCCAGAGCCGGCGATGGCGGTCGAGCACCGCGGTGATCGGAGAGAGGAAGGACCCCCTGGCCGCGGAGAGCACAGCGCTGCGCAGGCGCTCGTCCACGGCGGAGGCGGCTGCCTCCGCACCCCGGACACGTGCCCGCGCGGCCCAGGCGGAGGTCAGCCACGAGCCGAGAGCGCCTCCGACGAGGAGGACGGCGGGCACCATCCACAGAAGGACGTGCGCCTCGAGGTCGGTGAATGCCACGAGAGCCCCCTGCACGAGCACCCAGAGCAGACCGGCCACGGTGCAGACGAAGAAGAGGATCTGGAAGAACCTCGCCGTCGACCACCAGCCGGGACGTTCGCGCTCGAGGGGCACGGCGGTGAGGGCGTCGTCCAGTGCGGAGGAGAGCACCTCCGCACTGGACCTCTCCTGCTTGGCGATCCTCCCGCGCCACACGGCCGGCAGCCCCGCCACGGCGTCCTCGACCAGCTCATGGGCGGCGAGGCTCACCCGTGCGCTCTGGGCCCCCGTGACCTCCGGTGCGGCCGCACGCAGGAGCTCGCTCCGCTCGCTCCCGTGCTTGGCGCCCAGCGGATCGGCCTGGGAGCGCTGCGCCCAGGCGAGCACGGGATAGCCGGTCGCCCGGTAGGCGCGCCGGAGGTAGTCCTCCCGGACCGTGCTCACCAGCGCGTCCACCCCCGCCGCATCCATCATCGCGTCGACCAGCGGCTGGGCGCGGGCGAGGTCGTCGAGGTCCTCCGGCGGCTCCCCGATCTCCGCGCGCACCCGTGCCGCGGCGGTGCGGACGTCCGCGAGCAGCCTCTCGGTGGCGGCCTCGCGGGCGGTGATCGTCTCCGCCAGGATCCGCCGGAGCTCCGGCACCCCGTCGCGCGTGACCGCGGAGGCGCCGTGGACCCGCGCCTGCTCGATCCCGTCCTCGCGGAGGAGGGAGGCGAGGTGCGCGCGCGCCCGGTCGCGGTCCGCGGGGCTCAGCCTGTCGATCTGATTGAGGACGAAGACCATCGCCGTGCTGTGTTCGGCGAAGGAGGCCAGGTACCCGCTGTGCAGGGAGTAGTCGGCGTACTTCTGGGGGTCGACCACCCAGAAGACGACGTCCACGAGCCCCACCATCCGGTCGGACTCGAGGCGATGGGCCTGCGCGGTGGAATCGTGGTCGGGCAGATCCACGAGGATGAGGCCGTGGAGATCCGTCTCGTCGTCGCCGTCCAGCGCGGACTCCCGCCAGGTGCGGTTCTTCTCCGGCACCTCGAGCCAGTCCAGGATCTCCTCGCCGCCGGTGCCCCACACGCAGGCGGTGGGCTTCGAGGTGGTGGGCCGGCGGACCCCCACATCCGCGATCTCCAGCCCGGAGACCGCGTTGAACAGGGAGGACTTGCCCGAACCCGTGGATCCGGCGAAGGCGACCACGGTGAAGTCGTCGCCGAGCCCCAGCCGCTCCTCGACCCGGCCCAGGAGCAGCGCCGTCTCCACCGCCAGCTCCGCGCTCAGGGCCGAACGTCCCTCGTCCAGCGCGTACCGCAGCCCTTCGGTGAGGCGCACGAGCTCCTCGCGGGTGCGGGCGTGGGCCGAAGCGGTCATCGGAGTGCCTCCTGAAGTCGTCCTGCGCTGCCTCTGAGCGCGCCCGCCTGCCGGGGAGGGACCTCGGCGGCGGAGAGTGTCATGTCGAAGCCGCTGCGGCATCCGGAGAGCAGGCTCTGCGCGCGGTCCAGCAGGCGCGTCCGCACCGTGGCGGCGAGATCCCGCGCCGCCTCCTCCCCAAAGCTCGTCGCCAGCAGCGTGCCCGCCACGGCGAGCGTGCCCCTCCCCCGGCTGTCGTGGGGTCCGGAGAGCGCCGCGAGCATGAGCACGCACGCCACCCCGTCCACACCGAACGACAGGATGCGGGCCTTGGCCCGCGCGGACTGCCCCAGATCGCGCACGAGGGCGGAGACCTCCTCCGCCCAGGAGGACACGGCGGTGCGGGCCTGCACGTCGAAGTCCGCCGGAACCCGGAAGCGCTCCGGCGCACCGCACTCCTCCATGACCGCACGCCCCGCGCGGTCCTCCTCCCAGCGGATGCGCGCCGTGGAGACGGCCGCCACGGCCTGCTCCCGGATGAGGACCGCGGCTGCGGACTCGATCGCCTGCCGCAGCGGTCCGGCGGTGTCCCGCCTGCCGGTGACGGTCGCGGTGATCCTGTCCCGGATGCGTGCCACCGTGGGCTCGAGGCCCCGGAAGAACTGGCCGGTGCCCACGAAGTCCTGCCAGCGGGCCAGGACCTCCCCGCGGAGCACCCTGCCGCTGGTGAGCGCCTCGGCGAGCGCGGAGGACGCGGCGGCGAACGCATCGTCGACGGCGGTTGCGAGGGCGGCGTGGGCCTCCTCCTGGGCGGCCAGTCCGTCCGCCAGGCGCTCAGCGGTCTCCGGCACGGCCGCGAGCGCTCCCCCGAGGGTGCGGCTCGCCACCCGGCGACGGGCCTCCTCGCTCCGCCCCAGATTCATCACCCACGAGGTGAGAGTGAACACCGCGGACTCCGGGAGAAGGCCGTCCTCGAGCTCGAGTTCCGGAACGGTGAACAGCGGGGACGCGCCGAGACCGGCACCGGTGAGCAGCTCGGTGAGATGGTGGCGGACCTCGCGGTTGGCCGCCGCCGGCACGCGGTCGAGGACGAGCGCGATCGTGGTCCCCCGCGCCTCGGCCTCGGTGAGCAGGCTCCAGGGGACGGCGTCCGCGTAGCGGGAGGCGGTGGTGACGAACAGCAAGAGATCGGCGGCGGCGAGGAGCTGCCTCGCGGCGCTCCGGTTCCACGCACTCGCCGAGTCGACGTCCGGTGAGTCCAGGAGCGCGAGACCCTGCGGCACGGCCGCGTCTGCGAGGAGACGGATGCGGGGCCGTTCGGACAGGTCCTCCTCCGCCCGTGGGGCGAGGGCCTCCGTGGTCCTCTCGAAGCCGCGCAGCACGCTCGCACCGGCGAAGTGGGCGGTGTCGGCGGGATGGTGGATGAGCACGGGCACCCGCGTCGTGGGTCGGAGCACCCCGGCCTCCGTCACCGGCTTCCGCAGCATCGAGTTGAGCAGCGTCGACTTGCCCGCGCCCGTCGAGCCGCCGAGCACCACGAGCAGCGGCGCGTCCGGATGCTCCAGCCGCGGCAGGAGGTAGTCCTCGATCTGGGAGGCCAGTTCGCGGCGCAGGGCTCTGCCCTCCTCCGCGCCCGGGGCGGCAAGCGGCAGGCGGGCGTCGCTGATACGCCGGAGCAGCTCAGTCAGGGCCGGGGCCGCTGCTCCGGCGGCCGGGCTCTTCGCACGTCGATCCACGTGACCAGCATCGACGCTCGGGACGCTCACGTCGACCCACCACGCCGAACAGCTTGGGGATTCGCTGGGAATCGGACCGGCGACCGTACGCTGGCGGAGACACGTTCGAACACTCGATCAGCTGTCCGACCCGGCGTCGCTGCGGCACGGGCCCCGCACAGACGCAGTACAGACACGCACCGGCGCGTATGCACCGGCCACGCACGCACTCGACGACGAGGAGCACCCATGACGAACCCGCCTACCCGCCCGGAGCCCTTCTACCGCCAGGTGGACGCACACCGCTTCGACTCCCTGCCGGCGACCACCGGGGTGTGGTCGCCGGAGCACCAGCACGCGGGTCCGCCGGCCGCCCTGCTGGTCAGGGCGATGGAGGAGCACGGGCAGCACGAGGGCATGCGGCTCGCGGACGTCCGCTCGGACATCCTGGGCCCTGTCCCCGTCCGCCCTCTCGACATCAGTGTGTCCACCCTGCGCAGCGGCCGCTCGATGGAGCTCCTGGAGGCCTCGGCGAGCGCGGACGGGCGGACCGTGATGACCGCACGTGCCTGGCGCATCCGGCGCGCACCGGAGGACTATCCACCACTGTCCGGGTGGCGGGACGGGGAGGTGCCGGCGGTGCCCGAGGCCAGTGGGGAGTCCCGTGCCGTCGTCCTGACCGGCGGGCACGAGAGCGGCTATCAGCGCTCCGTGGAATGGCGCTTCGTCCAGGGCGGGCCCGGCTCCGGCGGGCCCGCCGTTGCATGGGGAAGACAGCTCAATCAGCTGGTGGAGGGCGAGGAGCCGAGTCCCTGGCAGCGCACTCTGGTGCTGGCGGACTCCGCCGGTGGCATCAGCCTCGCCGTCGACCCGCGGGTGCACCGCTTCATCAACTGCGATCTCCACGTGGCGCTCGACCGGGACATGCACGGGCAGTGGCTGCGGATGAGCGCGCAGTCACTCGCGACTCCCGGGCACGGCGGGATCGTGCACAACGCCCTCGCGGACTCCCGAGGCGAGCTGGGCTACGGGCTGCAGGCGATGGTGGCGCAGAACATGGAGTGAGCGGCCGCCCCCTCACCCGCGCCCCTCAGCCCGTCCGGGCCGCTGAGTCATCGGGCAGCCGTGCCGGTGCCCCGAGGAGGAGGGACCACAGGGCGACGGCCACCGCCCCGGCGGCCAGCAGGCAGGCGAGGACGACGAGCTGGAGGAGGGCGGCCTCCACGACGGGCAGGCCGCCGAACACTGCGCCCACAAAGGCACCGGGCAGCGTGACGAGACCCGTCACCCGGGTCTGGTCCGTGCTGGGGACGAGAGCGCGGGTGCGGCGGCACCGCGCCGGAGGAGAAGACGAGCACGGCGGGCACCGCGGCCGCCACTGCGATCACTCCTGCGGCGCGGAGGCCGCCCCGGAGCCCCCACTCCATCCGCGAGGCCACGACCGTGGCCGCGGCCCCCACCATCACGAGGAGGAAGGCCAGGACGAGCGAGAGTGCTCCCAGCTGGAGGACCGCGCGAGCCAGCGACCAGGCCTGGAGCCACGGACGCTCCAGGCGCAGCGCTGCCGTGACCGTGCACGCCGTCGCCGTGAGCAGCGCCAGGGCGAGGAGGACGGACGGCAGGGAGAGGGCCGCAGGGGTCATGGGGGCATTCTGCCCCAGGGACCCGCGGGTCTCACCACGCCAGCGGTGCGGTGAGCGCGCGGCGCAGCGCGGCCTCGCGCTCACGCTCCAGCTGCTGCGACAGCCGGTGCCGGCGGATCAGCTCCGCCCGCGGGAGAACCGGGTCAGGCGGCGGGGGCACCGGGCTCCGCGCCCAGCGGACGAGGAGCATCCCGGCGGACAGCGCCAGTCGACGGGGAATGGGATACAGAGGTACTGCAGACACAGATGTTCCTTGAGTGCAGGGCAGCCCGAATGCCATATTCGGGCATGCCGAAAGAAAGGGAGAGGAAAAGAGGCCAGCGCTGCGTCTCATTCCTGCGCACGCGGAGAATCATCACGTGCAGAGGAGAGCGCAGCCGGATCCCTGGAAATGCTCATGCATTCGCTTCGGGGATTCCCGCACCAGGTCTCATTCGCAGGCGAGACCACGCGGATCCGAGAAACAGCTTCACGGACGACGTGTCGCTGCCTCGAGGAGAGGTGCGGGCAGAGCCGCCCGCGCTCGAGGAGCGGGAGACGCAGGCGTCACGCTCGTCACATGACCGCGGGGACCGCAGGCATACGCGTCAGCCGCGGAACAGCGGGACGATTCAGCCCCGCGCGCCCGGATTCGCCGCAGAGAGTGCAGATGCCGCGCACGTCACTTCGGATGTGAGGCCTCCGAGCAGGCGCGGAGAGCCGAGCCAGCGTGCGGAGCCGAGGAAAGGTCCTTCATGCCGCTGTGCATTCACCATTGCCATCGCCTCCATTCGCAGTCTGCACCGAGATGCGCCTCGACAGGCCACCGGTCCTCCGAGGACCACCCTGTCATTCCTGTCTCTTTGTGATCGCGGTGGCGCTGTCCGTTCTTTCCGACAGAATGCCGCTCACCGCAGATCCGCCACCACCGTAGCACCGGCATTCAGAGCTTGGCAATGGGATTCTCAGATTCTTCGGCATTTCCTGTGCCCGATCCCGCGGACGGTCACCTGCAGGATCATTTCCCGGCAGAACTTCCCGCAGAACGGCCTCGCGACACGGCCCCGCTCATCCGCACCGGCGGATGAATGACGAAGGTGCCGGAACTTCGCCTGTGCGATGTCCCGGCACCCTGCGGTCCGGCAGCGGCGCCCCCGACGGGATTCGAACCCGTGACCTGCGGATTAGAAGGCCGCTGCTCTATCCAGCTGAGCTACGGAGGCGACACGATCCTACAGCACCTCGTGCCGCGTCCCGCCCTCAGGCCTCGGCCTCGCCCAGCGCCTTCTCCAGCCGCTCGAGTTTGGAGTCGATCTCGCCGGTGCGTCCGGGCCGGATGTCCGCCTTCATCACGAGTGAGATGCGCGGACCGAAGGGGGCCACGGCCTCGGTCGCGGCCTTCACGACCGCGAACACCTCGTCCCACTCCCCCTCGATGGTGGTGAACATGGAATCCGTCCGATGCGGCAGTCCGGACTCGCGGACCACCTTCACCGCGGCCGCGCCGGCGTCGTGGACGCCCCCGTCGCCCGCCGGCTCCGGACCGCCGGCCGGGGCCCCATAGAATGCCAGGCGCCGGGCCGCGCACG
>NZ_JALAHB010000105.1 GCF_022712115.1 Brevibacterium sp.
CTCCATCGACCCGGACACCAGGACGGAGGGTCGGATTCGGAGGACGGCGGCGAGGACGAAGAGGACGACGCAGAGCACGCCGGCGACCGCGCCGGTGGTGAGCAGGACTGAGCGGATGATGCCGAGGATGCGCATGGGGACCTCCGGGGCCGGTGCGATTCGTGTGGGGGACGGGCCGGGGCGTGGGCTGCGGTGAGTGGGGTCTCAGCTCCGCACGAGCACCGTGGGAGTGGCGGCTCCCGTGATCGGGGTGCCGAACGGATGGGCGTCGGCGGCCTCGGTGTGGCGGTAGATCCTGTAGCCGCGCAGTGAGGGGGAGGCGGGGACTCTGCACTGGGAGAACAGGTGGCCGCCGGCCGTGCCGGCTCCCCAGGCGTAGGTGCGGCCGTCCGCGAGCCGGGCCCATGCCGCGCACTGGGTGAGGGCGATGTGCTCCACCCGGACGTCGCGGGGCACTCCGGACACGGCCAGCGGCTCGAGGACCGTCGTCCGGTCCGAGGGTGCCGCGTCGTTCGCGCAGTCCGTCCTGCTGACCGTCCCTCCGGCGGTCTGTGCCCCCACCGCCTGGCAGACGTTGTTCGCGCCCCAGCCGTAGACGCGTCCGTCCCTGCCCAGTGCGAGCACGGAGCTCACCCCCGCCGCGACCGCGTCGTACCGGCGGTCGCCGCTTACAGGAGCAGGCCGGTCCGCGGGAGCGTCGGAACGGTCCGGACGCCCCAGGAACTGCCGGCCCCAGGCACTCTTCGTCGTCCACGTGAGGAGCTCGCCGTCCTGGGTGAGGAGCCGTGCGGCGCCAGCGCTGAATCCCAGCTGGCGGACCGGGCACCGGCCGGAGTCGACGGCCTCGGCGCCCAGCACTCCGTCACACGCGTCCAGGGAGCGGGTGCGCATGTGCGCGACGATGTCCGCGTACCGCTCGTGCCGGGCGCTCTCGGAGGTCAGCGCGTCCTCGGCGTAGACGAGGCCGTCCGCGGTCGTGTAGAGCTCCGGATACCGCTGGAAGAGCGCGCGATTGGCTCCTTCGTTGAGCGCTGGGCAGCGGGTGCTCACGGCGGGGGAGCCGGTGCCGTCGGAGTTGTCGAACCCCCACGTGTAGACGAGCCCGTTGCGGGCCACCGCGCCCGCGGCGTTGGGACCGCTCCACACGGAATGCCAGTGCACCTCGCCCAGGCTGTTCCCGCCGTCGGCAGCGCAGCCGCTCCCCGAGGGAACGGCGGTGGTGCGCTGCGCGGGGAACGGGAGGGGTGCGTCCCCGGCACCGGCGGGAGCGGGCAGGTTCTCCCCGCCGTATCCCCACGCCCACAGGATCCCGGCGCGGTCGAGAGCGAGGAACTGGTTCTCGATCCGGGCGATCCGCGCGATGGCGGGGAGCTCGCCGCCACCGGCGGTGCGCGTCACCCTTCCCGCGGAGCGGCTGGCGGCGACGGAGATGTCACCGCGCCCTATCAGCTGCGGGCCCGCCGGAGACCTGTACGTCATGCCCCAGGTCCAGACTCCGCCGTCGTCGTCGAGCGCCATGAAGGACGTCGTCTGCGTGTGGGGAGTGTGGAAGTCGTTGGTGGAGCCCGCCGCGTCGACGATGCGGACGCCCCGGGGCAGATCCACTCGGGTGGGATCCGTGCGCGGGCCGGGCACCGCGCCGTTGCCGTCACCGGTGCTGCGGAGTCCGCCCACATAGAGGTCCCCGCTCGGGGTGAGGAAGACGGCAGCCGCCGCGGACTGGTCGTAGGCGACCGGGGCGGCGTCGGGTCCTGCGGACGTCCGCAGCGACACGGACCCGTAGGTGGGATCGGTGAAGCCCGCCGTGGTGAGGGTGCTGCCGAGGCCGGTGGCCCCCGCCGTCGCTGCGAGACAGAGCAGGAGCAGGGCGGCGAGGGTCCGCTGCCGGCTGTGACCCGTGCGGATGCTGGTGCTCATGTGTGGGAGGTTCCTTCGAGTGAGAGGTCGATCGTCCAGGAGGCGTGCGAGAGGCGACGGAGGTCCGCGTCGTCCGTGAGGGTGAGGCGGACGGTGAGGACGGCAGAGGACCGGCTCCCGCCGGAGAAGTGCTCGCCGGCCGCCTGCGCGGCTCCCGTCCGGGGAGCGAGCTCCGGCGGAGCCACGGAGATCTCCTGCCGCAGGTCGGGAGAGTCCTCCGGATCCGCGGGGTCACCGGTGAGGACCGTGGCCGTGCCGTCCTGTGTGTGGGAGACCGCCAGGCGGAGATGGCCCAGGAGAGCCGCCTCCGGGCCGGTCGCCTTCACCCGGAGGACGGGGGCGAATGCCGGCCCGGGGCTGTTGTTGGCGATGCGGACGGGGAGCTCGAGGGTGGTGCCGGGCATCAGCTCCGCGGTCGAGGTCCGGGTGAGGGGCTGCCCGGGCGCACGCGTGAGCGCCGCGATCGCCCCCTCGTCGTCCAGCACCGCGATCTCGAAACGGCTGGAGAGCTCCGTCCGGAGGCGCGCGGCATCGGTGAATGCGGCACTCACCAGCACGGCGAGGACCAGGCACGCCGCGAGGAGTGCGCCCGTGAGAGGGAGAGCGAACCGTGTGCGCTCATGCCGGCGTGTCATCGGGGCCCTCCTCCTGCGGCCGCTCCGTCTGTGCGGCGCGGTACAGACGTATGCCGGCGAGGATGAGCGCGAGTGCGACGAGGAGCGCCGTGAGCACGCCGGCGGCCCCTGTGCGGGGCAGGTGCCCTCCGTCCGGAGGTCCGAACGCGCCGTCGTCCTCCGGAGCCGCCTGGGAGAGGAACCGGAAGCGGAGCACCGCGGAGGTGCCGCGGTACTCGTCCCCGGCCTGCAGGGGGCGCCGCGCGCGGGCGCGGACAGTCGTCCAGCCCTGGGACGGGGTGGCCGCGACGGTGATCGGAGAGCCGCGGAGCTGTGCGGCAGTGCCTTCTGCCAGCATCTCGCCGTCGTCGTCCTCCAGCGTGAGGATCAGCCCACCGGGGCCGTCCAGTGCGGCACCGGTCGCGGAGACGAGGACGAGGTCGAATGCGGACGCCCGGGCCGACGATGCGCGCACTCCCATCTGCCAGTCCACGCTGTGCCCCGGCGCCGGAACCGTCAGCGAGATCTGCTCGCCCCGGGTCTCCAGGGCGGGCCGGGCCTCGGCGGCGGTGGAGGGGAGCACGCCGCAGAGGCAGGCGGTCAGCACGGCGAGAAGGACTGCCCGTGGAGCTAGCCTCATGCCCAGGCTCCTTCTATCCGGACCGGCTCCTCCGGTGCCTGCGTCTCCCCGCTCACGCGAATGAGGACGTCGAGGCCGGCATTGCGGGCGGAGGCGGGGGCGTCGGCCGCGAGCCAGAAGCTGAGACTCAGCTCGGTCTCCTCGTCCGGTTCCAGACCGCGGAGGAGCACGAGCCCCTCCGGGTGTGACGCGAACCAGGATCCCGAGACCGTGGTGCCGTCCGGCACCGGTGTGCCTCCCTCCGCCTGGGCGGCAATGCGCAGGTGCTCCAGGATCTCGTCCGGCTCGACCTCCTCCAGCGCCACCGAGACCTCGACCGCTGCGGCCGAGGAACGGCTGATCACGGGGAAGCTCACCACCGCGGTGGCCGCACCGGGGGAGCCGTCCGCTCCGGCAGGAGCCGCGGCCCTGCCGTTGGAGCTCAGGGCGCTGGGGGCATCCGGTGCGGCGAACTGGCCCTCCGGCTGTGCGATGTCCACCTCGCCCGAGGCCGAGACGGCGGTCGAGAACCCCGCCGTGAAGGCGGAATCGGCCGGGGCAGCCGCGGCGAGCGCCCCCAGGAGGGTCGCTGCGGCGGCGAGAGCCGCTGTGGCCGCGGTGAGGCCGTGTGCGGTGCCGGCCGTCCGGACCGTGCGGTCCCGTGGCTTCGTCATCGTGATTCTCCTTCCAGGGTGACGAGCACTCCCGTGGGTGCCGCGGTCGTCTCCGCTCCGTCCGGCAGGTCCACCCGGAGCCGGAGACGGCGGACCTCACCGGGTTCCAGTGCGCGACTGCTGCAGCCCCGTGAGGCGGACTCCGTGTGCGGGCCGATGGTGATGAGAGGGCCGTGGGCGTCCGTGAGGCGCACCCGCGAGCCCGCCCAGTCCGTTCGCGCGCTCCCACCCGCTGCTCGAGGGGCGAGCTCCGCGCACAGCCGGGCGCCGATGTCAGGCGGCGAGCTTCTCACCGCGAGGGTGTAGACGTTCTCGGATCCGGACGTCCACGGATTCGCGTCGTCGGCGGCGCTGAGCGTGATCGGCACGGGATTGCCCTGCTGCCAGTCGTCCGCGCGCGGTGACCAGCCGGACGCGGCCCCCGCAGCCGCCTGCAGGTCGAAGCCAGCGTCCTCGCGCAGCTCGACGACGACGTCCGCGGACACGAGGCCGAGTCCCGCGGTGAGGAGCGCGCACGCGCCGGCCAGCAGGCCGAGGGAGAGGACGGGGCGGGTGCGCTGGATGCGGAGCACGGGCTCCTCGGGCGCGCCCGAGGAGCGCATCACCTGCTGGAGCCGTCGAAGCGGACCTGGATCGCGGTGCCCCCTCCGTTCGCGGCGTTCGTGGCCTCCTGGTCCGCGCCGTCCGCCAGGGAGATGCGCAGGACGACGACCCGGCCGCTCTCCGGTGCGAGGTCGCCCAGCTTCACGGTGGAGGTGCTGCCGGAGGCGCCGAGCACACCGCTGCCCACCGGCTTCCACTGGGCGGGGGCGGAGGAGGCGTCGTCGACCTCCGCATAGGAGAACCGGAGCAGCCCGGTGTAGGCGCGGTCCGCCGCAGACGGGTTCTCGGTGGTGTTCTCGAGCGTGAGCGAGAGGGTGGAGTCGAGCTTCTCCGAGGCGTTGCGCACGGGGAGCCTCACCGTCAGCGGGCCGCCGCCCGGCGACAGGGAGTCGGAGCCGGGGATGGTCACCGCCTCGGCATCGGGGTTCGCCTCCACCCAGCGGGCCACGGAGCCCACGGCGGGCTCCTGCCCGGTCGAGACCTGGATGTTGTAGCCGTTGGACTCACCGCCCAGTCCGCCTGCGCCCAGATCCAGCAGGGCGAAGTCCGTGAATGCGGCTGCGGTGGCGAGCGCGCCGATCCCCAGGAGCACACCGCCTCCCACGAAGAGGCGCCTGCGTCCGTTCCGGTGCTCCTTCTCCTCCGCAGGCCCGGAGGCGGTGGGGCCGAGGCCGTCGGTGGGGACTGTGGTCGTTGCGGGAGTGTCGCTCATGGTCAGTGCTCCTCACTGGGTGTGCGCCGGGCCGTCCGGCGCACACCCAGAGTGGGAGGCGGGATGAGCGGATGAGTGTGCCCTCAGCGGCGAGGGCGGCGCAGTGAGGTCGCGGAGCGGCCGGAATGAGTGTGCGCACGGCGGCCGGCGTGCGCATCGCATCACCGTGTGCTCAGCGGTGGTCGTCGACCTCCGGCTCGGCGCCCTGGGCGGATTCCAGCGCCTCGATGAACGACCAGGAGTCCGGCAGCGAGCCGTCCGCGTCCGTGAGGCCGTAGTGCCGTCCCAGCTCGAACGAGCTCACCGACTGCGTGTTCCACCGGTGCCGGTCCGGGTCCGAGGCGAGTGCCCGGACGCCGCGGGCCAGCAGGGCGGGCGTCTCCGAGATCGCGAACGCGTACGGCGGGAGGGCGTCCTCGCGGCCCCTATTGGCCTCGGCCGCGGCCCGCCACGTCTCCTCCGTGACGCCGAAGTGCTCGAGCATCATCTCCGACCGCAGCCAGCCCGGGGTCACGGAGACCGCCGTCCCGCCGTACGGGGCCAGCTCGTGCCCCTGCGCGTAGGCGAGTCGGTCCACCGCGGTCTTCGTCACGTCGAGGAACACGGTCGAGCGGAAGTGCGCTGCGTTGTACGCGCGCGTGCCGTCCGTCACCTCGACGACGAGGCCGCCCCGGTGCCGGACCAGCAGGCCGAGAGCGGCGTGGCTGGTGAGGAGGTGGGTCAGGAATCCGGTCTCGAACAGCCGCATGCCCTCGTCCCAGTCGTACTCCCACAGGGGCGTGTCGAACTCCACGTAGGCCTCGCCGCCGATGTCGTTGACGAGTACGTCCAGGTGTCCGTGAGCGGCGTCGATCCGCTCGATCAGCGTCCGCACCTGCGCACGGTCCCGGTGGTCGACCGTCACGGCGTGGGCGGTGCCGCCGTCCGCGCGGATGAGCTCCGCCGTCTCCGCCACGGTCTCCGGGCGCCCGTAGTCGGAGGGCGCGGCTGTGGTCGAGCGGCCGGTGCAGTACACCTCCGCTCCGCCCGCGGCCAGCTCCCGTGCGATGGCTCGGCCCGCGCCGCGGGTGGCGCCCGTCACCAGTGCGATCCTGCCGTGGAGTGGAGTCGTCTCCGTCATCGTCCTGTCCTCTCGTCCTCTCCGGCGGGTGTGCCGGGTATGAGCCACTCTCACAGGAGTTGACGACATCCGCTGTCGTGAATGCGGGATAGTGTGACGCGCATGACCGCTTCGAGGCTGCTCGGGATGATGCTGGAGCTCACGCGCGTGCCCGCCACCAGCGTGGAGAGGCTGGCCCGGAGGTTCGAGGTCTCCGCACGGACGGTGCAGCGTGACCTCGCCGCGCTGCGGGAGCTGGGTGTCCCGCTGTGGACGCGCACCGGGCCGGCCGGCGGTGTGGGCGTGGTCGACGGCTGGCGCTCGCCCGTCCTCGGGATGACCGGTCCGGAGGTGCAGGCGCTGCTCCTGGGGGAGGCCGGTGCCCGGGACCTGGGGCTGGGAGAGGCCCATCTCACGGCGCAGCTGAAGTTCGGGGCCGCGGCTCCCGGCGGCGATCCCTCCGTGCGGGAGAGGTTCCTGCTCGACAGCGAGGGGTGGTTCTCCTCCGTGGAGAGGCCGGCGGCCCTGCTCGAGGTGGCGGAGGCGGTGCGGACGGGACGGCGCGTGCGCCTGCGGTACGCCCGGTACGGCGGCGACCCCGCGGAGGGTGCGCCGAGGCTGCTCGATCCGCTCGGCCTCGTGCGCAAGGCCGGTGCGTGGTATCTCGTCGCCGCCGGCACAGGACGGGTGCGCACGTATCGGGTCTCGCGGATGAGCGACGTCGTGGTGTGTGAGGACGGGGCAGCCCGGCCGCCGGGATTCTCCCTCGCGGAGTACTGGCAGCGGGCCTCGGCGGAGTTCGAGGCCTCGGTCCTCGTGTGTGACGTGCACCTGCGGATCCCGGAGGGCTCCGTCGCGGCGCTGCTGGCGACGGTGCCGGGCCCGGCCACGGCGCAGGCCGTGGACGCGGCAGTGCGCGAGGACGGGTGCCTGAGCCTCCGGCTGCGGATGGAGAGGGAGGACATCGCCGTCGGGCAGCTGCTGGCCGTGCCGGGAGCCGAGGTCCGCAGCCCCGCCTCCCTCCGCCGTGCGCTGCACGCGCGGGCCCGTGCGATCGCGGCGGCGAACGTCCCGCCCGCAGCGTCTGGCCGGGCGCGTGCAACGACGGTGCAACCTCTCCGGGAAGAGACTGTGTCCTGCGTCATGGACGGACGTCGAGGACACGAAGGAGTGGACATGACCGAGACGGTGACAGCGCACACACAGGACACGCAGACCCACGCGCCGGGCCCGGATGAGCGGGTGGAGACGTGGCTGAGCGCACTGGACGAGGCGCTCACCGCCGGTGACGCGGATGCCGCGGCGGAGCTCTTCGAGGAGGACGGGTACTGGCGGGACTTCGTCGCCTTCACCTGGAACCTGCGCACGCTGGAGGGCCGCGAGGAGATCAGGCAGATGCTGCGTGCACAGCTGGCGCACGTCGCTCCCTCCGGATGGCGGCTGGACGAACCGGCGACGGAGGCGGACGGCGTGACCGAGGCGTGGATCCGGTTCGAGACGGGCGTCTCCCGCGGCTGGGGGCACCTCCGTCTGCGGGAGGGCAGAGCGTGGACGCTGCTCACCACCATGCAGGAGCTCAAGGGGTTCGAGGAGAAGAAGGGGAGCGCCCGGGAGAAGGGCGTGGACCACGTCATCGAACGCGGCAGGAAGACCTGGCTGGAGCGGAAGCAGGAGCATCAGGCGCGGTTCGGCTACGAGGAGCAGCCCTACGTCGTGATCGTCGGCGGCGGGCAGGGCGGGATCGGACTCGCCGCTCGCCTCAAGCGGCAGGGCGTGCCCGCACTCGTCGTCGAACGCAATGAGCGGGCCGGGGACTCCTGGCGCAACCGCTACAAGTCGCTCCACCTGCACGACCCGGTCTGGTACGACCACCTGCCCTACCTCCCCTTCCCCGACGACTGGCCCGTCTTCGCGGCGAAGGACCGGATCGGCGACTGGCTGGAGCACTACACGGCACTCATGGAGCTGGACTACTGGTCCGGGACGGAGTGCCTGGGCGCGGAGTTCGACGAGGCCGCCGGCACCTGGCGGGTGCGCGTGGACCGCCGCGGTGAGGCGGTGGAGCTCAGGCCCACCCACCTCGTCTTCGCGCTGGGGGTCTCCGGCTATCCGAACATCCCGGAGTTCGAGGGCGCGGAGAGCTTCGAGGGTGAGCAGACGCACTCCTCGGCCTTCACCGGGGAGGGCGAGTACGAGGGCCGGCGCGCCGTGGTGATCGGCTCGAACAACTCCGCCCATGACATCTGTGCCGCACTCTGGGAGAAGGGCGCAGAGGTGACGATGGTGCAGCGTTCGTCCACGCACATCTCCCGGAGCGAATCCCTCATGTCGCTCGCGCTGGGTCCGCTGTACTCGGAGGAGGCGCTGGCGAACGGGATCACGACCGAGAAGGCGGACATGCTCTTCGCCTCATGGCCGTACCGGCTCCTGCCGGGGGTGCAGATCCCGGTCTACGAACAGATGGCGGAGCAGGACGCGGAGTTCTACCGGCAGCTGGAGGAGGCGGGATTCGAGCTCGACATGGGCGAGGACGGCTCCGGGCTGTTCCTCAAGTACCTGCGCCGCGGCTCCGGCTACTACATCGACGTCGGTGCCAGCCAGCTCGTCATCGACGGCCGCATCGCACTCGCCCGCGGACAGGTGACGAGGATCGAGCCGGACGCGGTCGTGGTGGACGACGGCAGCGCGGAGGGCAGGCGGCTGCCGGCCGACCTCATCGTCTACGCGACCGGCTACGGATCGATGAACCAGTGGCTGCGGGACCTCGTCTCCCCGGAGATCGCGGACCGGGTGGGGAAGGTCTGGGGCTTCGGTTCGGACACCGCCAAGGATCCCGGCCCCTGGGAGGGGGAGCTGCGGAACATGTGGAAGCCCACCGCTGTGGACCAGCTCTGGATCCACGGCGGCAATCTCCACCAGTCCAGGCACTACTCCCGCTACCTCGCGCTGCAGCTCAAGGCGCGCCTCGAGGGCCTCGACACCCCGGTCTACGGACAGCAGGAGGTGCACCACACGAGCTGAGGGGCGGTGGGCCGTGTCCCGCCCACGCCGTAGGCTGAGGGCATGGATCACCAGGACCTCGCCGCACCCGTCCAGCCTCCCGCCGCATCTGCGCCGGAGGCGGCGTCGCAGGCGCTCGAGGTCCTCTCCCGCGTCTTCGGCTACGAGTCCTTCCGCGGCAACCAGCAGGCGATCATCGAGCACGTGACCGGCGGGGGAGACGCCGTGGTGCTCATGCCCACCGGCGGCGGCAAGTCGCTGTGCTACCAGATCCCGGCGCTCCTGCGACCCGGGACCGGGATCGTGGTCTCCCCGCTCATCGCGCTCATGGCGGATCAGGTCGCCGCCCTGGAGGCGGTGGGGATCCGGGCTGCGTACCTCAACTCCACACTGGAACCCCACGAGGCCGCGGCCGTGGAGCAGCAGCTGCTGGCGGGTGAGCTGGACCTCCTCTACATGGCACCGGAGCGCCTCGTCCTGCCGCGCACGCGCGATCTCCTCCAGCGCGCGCCGCTGGCGCTGTTCGCCATCGACGAGGCGCACTGCGTCTCCCAGTGGGGCCACGACTTCCGGCCGGACTACATGGGGCTCGCCGTCCTCGCCGGCGAGTTCCCCTCCGTTCCGCGCATGGCGCTCACCGCCACCGCCACCCGCGCCACGCACGAGGAGATGACCCAGCGGTTGCGCATGGAGCGGGCGGAGCACTTCGTCTCCAGCTTCGACCGGCCCAACATCCAGTACCGGATCACGCCCAAGGACCGGCCGCGGGACCAGCTGCTGACGCTCATCCGCACGGAGCACGAGGGGGAGGCGGGCATCGTCTACTGCCTCTCCCGCAGGAGCGTCGAGCAGACGGCCGAGTGGCTCGCCGCCCGCGGTGTGCCGGCGCTGCCGTATCACGCGGGCCTCGACGCCGCGGTGCGCCACCGGCACCAGGAGCGCTTCCTCCGCGAGGACGGCCTCGTGATGGTGGCGACGATCGCGTTCGGCATGGGCATCGACAAGCCGGACGTCCGCTTCGTCGCCCATCTGGACCTGCCCAAGAGCATCGAGGGCTACTACCAGGAGACGGGGCGCGCGGGCCGTGACGGCCAGCCCTCGACGGCCTGGATGGCCTTCGGGCTGCAGGACGTCGTGAACCAGCGCCGGTTCATCGACGCTTCGGAGGGCGACGACGCCTTCAAGCGCAACGCGCGCAGCCATCTCGACGCCATGCTCGCGCTGTGCGAGACGGTGACCTGCCGGCGCGTGCAGCTGCTGCGGTACTTCGGCCAGGACTCGCAGCCCTGCGGCAACTGCGACACGTGCCTGCACCCGCCCGTTACCTGGGACGGGACGGTCGCCGCGCAGAAGCTGCTGTCCGCGATCATCCGGCTGGACCGGGAGCGCGAACAGAGGTTCGGCGCCGGCCAGGTGATCGACGTGCTGCTGGGCAGGGAGAGCGAGCGCTCCACCCGGTCGCGGCACCAGGAGCTCAGCGTCTGGGGGATCGGCCAGGAGCTCAGCGACCGGCAGTGGCGCACCGTGACGCGCCAGCTCGCCGCGCGCGGGATCGTGGAGGCCGTGGGGGAGTACGGGGTGCTGGTGCCCGGCAGCGAGTCCGGACCGGTGCTGCGCGGCGAGGTCACGGTGGAGCTCGCGGAGGACCGTGCTCCGGTGCAGGGCCGCGCCCGAGGCGGCTCCTCCTCGGGTGCGGGCGGCTCCTCCGGCGCCGGCAGGGCTCGGGCGGCAGACGGGCTGGAGCCCGCGCAGAAGGAGGTCTTCGAGGCCCTGCGCGCGTGGCGGACCTCCGTGGCCAAGGAGAAGCAGATCCCGCCCTACATGGTCTTCTCCGACGCCACCCTGGTGGGCATCGTCGAGGCCCGGCCGGCGAGCACCGGGCAGCTGGGGACCGTGAGCGGTGTGGGTGCGAAGAAGCTGGCGGAGTACGGCGACGCGATCCTGGAGGTGCTTACCGAGGTGGACTCGCCTGCCGCGCAGGAGGGCAGTGCGGAGACGCGGCGGGTCCTGCCGGTGTTCGGTCCCGGCAGAAGCGCCCCCGGCGGACGCGAGGAGTGAACGCGGAGGGGCCGCGCCGTGATGACGGCGGCGGCCTGCCGGTCGCGACGGTTCTGCTCGACATCGCCGAACGCGGGGGTCTGGGCCGCGCTCACGTCCACGTGGCGAACTGAGCGGGCGGCTCTCCTCACACGATCGTGAGCTCGCGGCGCAGGTCCGCCTCCGCGCCGTGGAACCGGTCCGCGCTCAGGCCGCGCACGTCCACGAAGGGCTCCGTCCCCAGCACCAGGTCGCGCATCACCTCGCCCACGGCAGGCCCCTGGAGGAAGCCGTGGCCGGAGAACCCCGCGGCGTAGTAGAACCCCTGCGCCTCCGCCGCCGCGCCGATGAGCGCATTGTGGTCCGGGGTGCACTCGTAGAGCCCCGCCCATCCGCTGCGCACCTGCACATCGGCCAGCGCCGGCGCACGGTGCTCGAGGAACGTGCCCAGGTGCTCCAGCCAGCCGGGGTCACGCCGCTGGTCGAAGGTGCGCCGGTCTTCCGCCTCCGGTGCTCCCATCAGGAGCCCGGTGCCCTCCGCGTGGAAGTAGAACGAGGTGGAGAAGTCGATGGTGAACGGCAGCGACCGCACGTCGAAGCCCACCGGCTCCGTCACGACGATCTGCCGGCGCAGGGGCGTGATGGGCAGCTGGACTCCCGCCGTCCGTGCGAACTCCGGCGACCACACCCCGGCTGCGCAGACCACGGCGGGGGTGCGGACGGTTCCGCGTGAGGTCTCCACGGCCTCGACCTCCCCGCCGGACATGCGCACCCCGGTGGCTTCCGTGTGCGTGAGGATGCGCGCTCGCGCATTCCGGGCCGCCGCGGCGAAGGCCGCCACCGCGGATTCCGGCGTGCAGTGGCCGTCGTGCGGATTGAACGCCGCGGCGACGAGCCCCTCCGTGCTGATGTGGGGGTTGAGCGCCTGCGCCTGCGCGGGCGTGAGCATGCGGGAGTCCTGCCCCAGCGAGTTCTGCAGGGCGACGTCGCGTTCGAACCGGGCTGCGTCCTCCTCCGTGCTCAGCAGGAAGAGATAGCCGGAGCGCACGAGGTCGATCTCCTGCCCCGTCTGTGCGGTGATCCGAGCGAAGGCCTCCAGGCTCCGCGCGCCCAGCAGGATGTTCGTCTCGTCCGAGAACTGCGTCCGCAGTCCGCCCGCCGCCCTGCTCGTGGAACCCGAAGCCAGCTCGCCCCGCTCCACGAGGACCACGGAGCGGCCGGCCTCGGCCAGCCGGTGCGCCGTGCACACCCCTGCGATTCCGCCGCCCACCACCACGACGTCCGCCCTGTCCGGAAACTCCATCGTCCCCTCCTCAGCCCGCCTGCGGATCGGCCTGCCTGCGACCGGTGCATGCGGCCAGTCTGGTGGCCTGATCGCCCGTGCACAAGGGAGGCGGCGGGAACGGGTCAGGACCGGCCGGGCCGCGCCCGGCCGGGTCAGGAGTCGAATCCCACCCCGAACGCATCGAGGACCCTGAGGAGGGGACCGCGGCGCCCGGAGTTCTCGTCCGCGCGGATGAGCGCCTTGGTGGTGAGTGTGATCCCGGCCCAGGCGAAGGGCTCCGGCGGGAAGGGAAGCGGAGTCCTGCGCACCATCTCCAGCTCGGTGAGCTCCGTGGTCTCCCCGGACAGGAGGTCGAGCATCACCCGTGCTCCGAACCGGCTGGCTCCCACGCCCAGACCGGTGTACCCGGCGGAATAGGCGACCCTCCCGCCGTAGGCCGTCGAGAAGAACGGGAAGAAGCGGGTGCAGGTGTCGATCGCGCCGCCCCATTTGTGGGTGAACCGCAGGCCGGCGAGCTGGGGGAACGTCTCGAAGAACTGACGGGCGAGCGTCTCGAAGGTCTCCGGCCGCTGATCGTACTTCCACGAGACCTGACGGCCGTAGTGATAGACGGCGTCCCATCCGCCCCAGAGGATCCTGTCGTCGGCTGTGAGGCGGAAGTAGTGGAAGCGATTGGCGGAGTCGGAGAGCCCCTCACGGCCCTTCCAGCCGATCGCCTCCAGCTGCGCCGCACTCAGCGGCTCCGTCATGAGGGCGTAGTCGTACACGGGCACGGTGTGGAAGCGCGTGCGCGCCAGCAGTGAGGGGAAGACATTGGTGCCCAGTGCCACGTGTGCGGCCCGGACCTCCCCGGCATCCGTGCGGGCCAGGACGCGGCGGCCCGGCCCGGACGCACCGCGCGGCGCCCACCCCAGGTCCCGCACGACCGTGTGCTCGTACACCTCGACGCCCAGCTCGCGGATGACGCGGAGCAGTCCCCAGCACAGCTTCGCGGGATGGATCATCGCCGCGACGCGGGGTTCCCACAGCCCGCCCAGGTAGGAGGGCGAATCGATGTGCGCGCGCAGCTCCTCGCGGTCCAGCCAGTGCGCGCCGCCGGCAGGATCGTGGCCGGCCCGCAGGTTCTCGGCCTGATACCGCTCCGTCGCGACGTTGATGACCCCGGTCCGCTCGAACTCACAGTCGATCCCGTAGCGGCGCACCGCGTCCTCGATCGCGTCGAGGTTCTCCATGCCCAGCTCCGCGAGCCGGGCGTTCTCCTGCGGCAGGTGCTTCTCACCGTTCTCATGGCCGTGCGTGAGGCTCGCCTCGCAGAAGCCGCCGTTGCGTCCGGAGGCGGCCCAGCCCACGGTGCCTCCCTCGAGGAGCACCACCCGGCGCTCCGGATCCGCCTCCTTGGCCAGCAGCGCCGTCCAGAGTCCCACGAACCCGCCGCCGACCACCAGCAGATCCGTGTCGATCTCACCGTGGAGCGGGGGCAGCGGTGCCGGCCTGGCCGGGTCGTCCAGCCAGAAGGGGACGGTGGACGCACCTGCGAGGGAGGCGGAGATCTCCGCCGCCGAGGCCGGGGCTCCCGCCGCTGCGGGCGCCGGACTGCTGGAAGAAGCTGAGGTCATGGTTCCTGCCTTGTGGAAGGGGAGTGGGGTTGTGCGCGAGGCGGGCGGAACCCGCTCGCACCGGCCGTCCGGAGCGTTCAGCTGCCGGCCATGGTCTTGACGATCCCGGTTGCGGAGTCGCCGGAGCGTTTGAGGACGAGCGCCACGACCGCCAGGGCGACGAGCGTGAGCAGCAGCATGATGGTGGACATCGCCGCGACCTCTGGCCGGAGTGCCACGCGCACGGAGGCGAAGATGTACACCGGCCACGGTGTGTAGCCCGGCTGCTGGACGAAGCTGGACAGGATCGTGTTGTCGAGGCTGAGGGTGAAGGACATGAGCGCGCCGGCGAGGATGCCCGGCCCCGCGATGGGCAGGGTGACGGTGCGGAAGGCCTCGAACCTCCCCGCGCCCAGGTCTGCGGCGGCCTCCTCGAGTGAGGCGTCCACCCCGGCCATCCGTGCGCGGATGATGAAGGTGACGACGGCGACGGAGAACATGGCGTGGGCGACGATCAGCCGGACGAGGCCGTTGTTGAACGGGCCCAGTCCCGCGTCCACCCCCAGCGTCACGAACCAGGGGAGGAACGCGATGCCGTCCACGATCTCCGGGGTGATGAGCGTGAGCGCGAGGAGGCCCATGAGTCCTCCGGCCCACCACGTCCCGCGCCGCGCCCGGGCGAGCGCGATCCCGCCCAGAGTCCCCAGCAGCGTGGAGAGGAGCGCCGCACCCACCGCCGCCTGGAGCGAGGTCACGACGGAGGAGACGATGACGCTGCTGTTGACGGCGTTCACATAGGCGCCGAACCCGAACCCGTCCCAGCTCGCCAGCACCCTGCCGGAGTTGAAGGAGTAGACGACGATGACGGCGATGGGAGCGAAGAGGAAGAGGAAGACGAGCGCGCCCCAGGCGGAGAACAGTCCGTTGCGCAGCCCCGTCCGCTTCCTGCCGCGCATCTTCTGCGGTGCGCCCGTGCTGCTCATGACCGTGCTCCTTCCATGACTGCCGCCTCAGAGGTGTCGATCCGCACCCGCACTGCGCGGTCGAAGACCCGGCGTCCGGCCCACAGCAGCAGCCCGGCGGCCGCCGCCACGGCGAGGGTGACGAGGATGAGGGAGACTGCCATCGCAGATCCCAGTGCCCAGTTCTGCGCGGTGTTGAACTGGTTGGCGATGATCTGGCCGATCATCGTGCCGCTGGCGCCTCCCAGCACGTTCGCGGTGACGTAGTCGCCGGTGAGTGGGATGAAGACCAGCATGCAGCCGGAGATCATCCCCGGCATCGCCAGCGGCATCGTCACCCGGAAGAAGGTGGAGAAGCGGCCGGCGCCGAGGTCGTAGCTGGCCTCGCGCAGATGCCTGCCCGCCGCGTCCATGCCCACGAACAGCGGCAGGATCATGAGCGGCAGGTAGTTGTAGACCACGCCGATCTGCACGGCGGTGCGGGTGTAGAGGATGTCCAGCGGGCCGCCCAGCAGGCCCAGGGCCTGGCCCCACTCGGAGAGGAAGCCGTCCGGGGAGAGCATGATCTGCCAGCCCAGGGTGCGGACGAGGAAGTTCGTCCAGAACGGCACCATGACGAGCATGAGGAGCAGTCCTCGCCGTTCGGGCGGGACCTTCACGGCCAGCCAGTAGGTGAAGGGCACGGAGATGAGCAGGCACAGGAGCGTGCCGACGATCGAGATGCGCAGCGTGGCCAGGAGCGTGGAGAGGACGGAGCCGGTGAAGACCTCCCCGTAGCGGTCCAGGCTCAGCCGGTCCGTGGCGACGGTGGTGAACTCGTCCGGTTTGTAGCCGAAGCTGTAGAAGAGCACGAGTGCCACCGGCACCACGAAGAAGAACAGGGCGTAGCCCCAGGTGGGGAACGACAGCGCTCCCGGCCCCAGGACGCGTGCGGCGACTCGTCTCATGCTCCGCTCCTCGTCTGCGCATCTGTGAGGATCTCCACCCGGCGCTGCATCCCCTCGTTCATCTCCGAGGCCACGAGCCGGTCCAGCACGTGCTGCTCGGGGAAGATGATCTCCGCCAGCTCGAACCCGTCCTCGATCCCCGGCTCCGCGAACGCCGTGGAGCCGGTGGAGTAGCCGATGTAGTCCGTCTCCGCCAGTGCCTGCTCCGGCCCGATGATCCAGTCGATGAAGGCGTGTGCGGCGTCCGGGTTCTGGGCGCCCGTGGCGATGCACCAGGTGTCCATCCAGAGATTGGCGGACGGTGTGGGGAACACGAACCTCCAGCGCTCCGGGTCGTCGGCCTCGAGCATTCCCTGCCGGGCGTCGCCGTTGAATGCCTGCATGAGCGCGAAGCTTCCCTGCGCCATCGCCGTGTTGGCGTTGCCCATGTAGGCGCGGACGTGCGGAGCGAGCCGGTCGACGACGATCTCCGCCGCCTCGTCGAGCTCCGCGGGCTCCACCGTGTTGAGGTCGTGACCCAGCGCGGCGAGCGCGATCGAGCACACCTCCCAGGCGTCCTCGAGCAGCATGGTGGCACCGGAGGCCTCCCCGGCGGCGAGGTCGATGAAGTCCTGCCAGCTCTGAGGGTCGCCGCTGATCCGGTGTGCGTCGTACACGAACCCGGTGGTGCCCCAGGCCTTGCACACCGAGTGCACGTTGCCGGGGTCGAAGGTCTGGTCCATGAACGCGGGATCCATGGTCGCGAGGTTGGGCAGGAGGGAATGGTCGAGCCTCTGCAGCAGACCGTGCTCGACCATCGTGGGGATGTAGATGCCGGTGGGCACCACGATGTCGTAGCCGGACGTCCCGCGGGAGGCGGCCAGCTTGGCCATCATCTCCTCGTTGGAGCCGAAGGCGTCCACCTGGAGCCGGACGTCGTTGTCCGCGGACCACGCCTCGAGCAGCTCCGGCGGATCGTAGTCTCCCCAGGAGTACACGTTGAGCCGTGATTCCAGCTGCCCGTCGGGTGCCGGGCTCTCCGCCATGCCCCTCTGCCCGCAGGAGGCCAGCAGGCTGAGTCCCGCAGCACCCATGCCCGCGAGCACGGTCCTGCGGCTGAGTCTGCCGATCGTGTCGTGTCCGGCGAGGACGCGGACCGGATTCCGCTCACTCATGGCTGAACACCTGCACAGCTGCCGCCTCCCAGGTGAGCACCACGTCATCGCCCTCGTGTACGTCCGGGGCCGTCGACGTGCGCACGCGGGAGAGCAGCTCGTGGCCGTCCGCGGCGCGGACGAGGTACTGGACGACATCGCCCAGGAAGGACTCTCCCACCACGCGTCCGGCCACGGCGTTGACTCCGCCCGGGGCATCCTCCGCGGCCGGACGGATGCCCATGCTCTCCGGACGGATGGCCGCGCGCACCTGTGTCCCGGCGGTGAATCCCGCGGCGGTCGCCCGGAGGTCGCAGCGCGGCCCCCGCAGCAGGAGACCGTCCGCGTCCGCCTCCACCACCTCGGCGTCCACGAAGTTCTGCTTGCCGATGAAGCCGGCGACGAATGCGTTGGCGGGACTGCCGTAGACCTCCTCCGCGCTGCCCACCTGCTGGATGCGGCCCTCACTCATCACCACGATCCGGTCGCTCATCGCGAGCGCCTCCTCCTGGTCGTGGGTGACGAAGACGAAGGTGAGCCCGAGGTCTGTGTGGAGGCGGATGAGCTCCAGCTGCATCTCCTCGCGCAGCTTGCGGTCCAGCGCGCTCATCGGTTCGTCGAGGAGGAGGACGCGGGGGCGGTTGACGAGGGCGCGGGCGAGCGCCACGCGCTGCTGCTGCCCGCCGGAGAGCATGTCCGGCTTCCGGTCCGCGAAGCGGCGCATCTGCACGAGGTCGAGCGCCTCCGCCACTCGCGGGGCGAGGTCCCTGCGCGGAACCTTGGCGCGCTTGAGTCCGTAGGCCACGTTCTCCGCCACGGTGTAGTGGGGGAAGAGCGCATAGGACTGGAACACCGTGTTGACCGGCCTGCGGAACGGCGGGAGCCCGGTGAGGTCCTCGCCGTCCAGGGCGATCGCGCCAGAGGTGGGATCCTCGAAGCCGCCGATCATCCGCAGCAGCGTCGTCTTCCCGCAGCCGGAGGGGCCGAGCAGGGAGAGGAACTCCCCGGCGCGGATGTCGAGGTCGACGCGGTCGATCGCCGTGTGCTCACCGAAGCGCTTGTGCACCGCGGAGAGCCGGAGCGCACCGCCGGTCGCGGAGCCGCCGGCGCCCGTTCCGCCCGCCGTCTGCGCGGGGGTCTGCTGTCGAGCTGTCACTGTGTGGTCCTTCCGGAAGGGGCGGCGTGCACCAGGCGGCCGCCTGCGACGGTGAGGAGGTTGCGGACCGTGTGGATCTGCGCCCGGGCGAGTGCGAAGGGGTCGGCCGAGGCCAGGGCGAGGTCCGCGGGTGCGCCGACTGCCAGCCTGCCCGCCGTGCGGGTGCGGCCGAGGTGTGCGGACCCCGTCGTGTAGGCCCGCAGGGCACAGGTGAGGTCGAGGGCCTGATCCGGGCCCAGCGGCTCCGGACGGGCGCCCGTGGGGTGGGTGCGGTTGACGGCGACGTGGATCGCCTGCCAGGGATCCGGCGTGCTCACGGGCCAGTCGGAACCCATCGCGAGGTGGGCACCGTCGCGCTGCAGATCGCCGAACGGGTACTGCCAGCGGCTGCGCTCGCCGCCCAGCACCGGCAGGTTGAGCTCCACCATCTGTTCGTCGAAGTGCGCCCAGAGCGCCTGCAGGTTCGCAGACACACCCAGCTGCGCGAACCGCGGCACGTCAGTCGGGTCCACGACCTGGACGTGGGCGATGTGGTGGCGGTGATCCGCAGCGGCGTCCCCGCCGCTCCGTGCGCGCAGGGTCGCGAAGGCATCGAGTGCATCCCGCACTGCGCGGTCGCCTATCGCATGGCAGTGGATGTCGAAGCCCGCCCGCTGCACCGCGGCGAAGGCCTCCTCGAGGTGCGCCGGACTGAAGTAGCGGGTGCCGGTGGTCGCCTCCGCCACGCCGGTGACCTGCTCGCAGCGGCAGTAGGGAGCGCTCATCGCCGCGGTCTGCGATTCGACGATCCCGTCGAGCATCAGCTTCACATTCGTGGTCCGCAGCCGTTCCCGGTCGAACCGGTGCCCGGCGAGCTCCTGCACGGCGGCCTCCGGATCGTGCACGTCACGCGGCCACCACAGCGAGCAGGTGACCTCCATCGTGAGGGTGCCTGCCGCCTCGGCGCGCAGATAGACGGGCAGGGCGTCGGACATGCCGCCGTACTCGCCCACGATCGCGTCGTTCCAGCCGGTGACGCCCAGTGCATGCAGGCGGCGCTGAGCCTCCGTCAGAGCTGCGTCGAGCTCCGCGTCGGCCGGTGCCGGCAGGTGTGCGCTCACGAGGTCCATGGCGGATTCGTGGAGCGTGCCCACCGGCTCCCCGTCCCCGTCGCGCTCGATCACACCGCCGGGCGGCGCGGGCGTGTCGCGGCCGATCCCGGCCAGCCGCAGAGCCGCCGTGTTCACCCAGGCGGAGTGGTGGTCGGCATTGATGAGGTACACGGGGCGTGTGCCTGTGGGGTCCAGCGCGTCGAGCTCCGCGGCGGTGGGAACCCCGCCGGGGAAGTCGGACATCCTCCAGCCGCCGCCCGTGAGCCAGCCGGAGCCGGCCGACAGCGCGCGGCGCACTGCCTCAAGCGTCTCCGCCCGGCCGTCGCAGCCGGTGAGATCGAGGGACAGAGCCTCCACCCCGGCGGCGACGGGATGCGCGTGGGCGTCCACGAAGCCGGGGGTCACGAGTCCGCCCGCGGCCTCCACGACAGGGGCGCCCGGGACGGGTGACAGCCCGCTGCCGATCCCGGTGACCACCCCGTCCTCGACGGTGACGGTGTCCGCCGACGTGCGCGTGCGGCCGTCGAACACGCGCGCGCCGCGGATCGTGAACGAGGTGCGCTCGCCGCGCTGTGCGAGCGGAGCCAGAGCTGCCAGGCCTGTGCTCATGCGGAGAACACCGCCGACTGCCAGGCGCGGACGGGGCCCTCCGTCCGGTCGATGAGCACGTGCTTGATCTGCGTGTACTCCTCGAAGGAGTAGTGCGACATGTCCTTGCCGAAGCCGGAGGCCTTGAAGCCGCCGTGGGGCATCTCGGACATGATCGGGATGTGCTCGTTCACCCACACCGTCCCGGCCTCGATCTCGTCGGCGGCGCGCAGCGCACGGTTGGTCGAGGTGGTCCATGCGCTCGCCGCCAGCCCGTAGGGGGTGTCGTTCGCCAGCTCGATCGCCTCGTCGTCCTTCTCGAACGGGACGGCGACGAGGACGGGGCCGAACACCTCCTCCCGCCAGATCTCGGAGTCCCGGCCGACCCCGGTGAGGAGGGTGGGGGAGTAGAAGGCGGTGGGTGCCGAGGCGGTGCCCGCCGCGGGCTCCGGGATCCCGCCTCCGGTGACGACAGTGGCTCCCTCGGCCCGGGCACGGTCCACGAAGCCGGCCACGCGGTCCCGGTGCCCCGTGCTGATGAGCGCTCCCATGTCCGTGGCGAGATCGGAGGGGTCGCCCACGCGCACGCTCTCCATGAGCGCGCCGACCCGGGAGGTGAACGCCTCGAACAGGGAGGAGTGGACGATCGCACGGGTGGCGGCGGTGCAGTCCTGCCCGCCGTTGATGAGGGAGCCCGCCACGGCGCCGCGGGCCGCGGCCTCCACGTCCGCATCCGCGAACACCACCAGCGGCGCCTTGCCGCCCAGCTCCAGGTGGACGCGGGAGCCCTTGGCGCTCGCGAGCTCCATCACTCTCCGGCCCACCCGTGTGGAACCCGTGAAGGAGGACATGACGACGTCCGGGTGGGAGACGAGCGCCTCGCCGCACTCCGGCCCGTCTCCGGCGAGGACGTTGAGGACACCGGGCGGGAAGCCGGCCTCGGCGGCGGTCTGCGCGAGCAGGAGAGAGGTGCCCGGAGTCATCTCCGAGGTCTTGAGCACGATCGTGTTCCCCGCCGCCACGGCGGGGAGGACCTTCCACGCCGCCATCTGGAGCGGATAGTTCCACGGTGCGATGGAGCCCACGACGCCCAGCGACTCGCGCCGGATCATCGAGGTGGCGCCGTCCCAGTAGGTGGAGGCCGCCAGGCCGTGGAGCTGCCGGGCGGCGCCGGCGAAGAAGCGGACGTTGTCGATGCTGCCGGGGACGTCGAACTCCTGTGCCAGTCGCAGAGACTTGCCGGTCTGCCGGGATTCGAGCGCGGCGAGCTCGCCGGCGCGTGCGGCCAGGCCGTCCGCGAGCGCGAGCAGGAGGTCCGCGCGCTCCGCGGGCGTGCGGCGCCTCCAGGCCGGGTAGGCGCGGCGGGCCGCTGCCACGGCCGCGTCCACGTCTGCGGCGGAGGCGAGCGCGTAGGTGCCCAACACCTCTCCGGTGGCGGGGCCCACGAGGGTGTGGGTGCGGCCAGTGCCGCTCGTGCGCTGCCCGTCGATGAACTGCATGGGCTGCATCTCTCTCCTGGTGTGTGCGAGGGGGTGTGTCCGGATGCGGTGAGTGCGGCGGTGCACCGCTCCGCGTGTGACCGCTGACACGTTCGAGTGGCCACACGCTAACACGTGCAGGCCGGACAGAGAAGAGGAATCCGAAGCAGATCTTTGGTGAAACGATTGGATCCGCAGAAGTTTGACCTTGCAAAGGCGGAATCAGTGGGTGATAGTGGATCGTGAGCAGCGAGCGGCCGCTGGGTCGCCGGAGAGGAGACCTCGACGATGACCGAACACGGCGAGTCCGCACGGGGAGAGGCGGAGAGCCCGTCCGCAGAACGGGGACGCCGGGGCGCCGGATGGGACCGCGGCCACGCGGACGCCCGTCTGCGCAGCCACGACCTCCAGCTGGACGAGCGGTCGAAGGCGATCATCGAGGCGCTGCAGCACGACGGCCGGCGCTCCTACGCGGACATCGCGAAGGAGGTGGGCCTCTCCGAGGCCGCTGTGCGGCAGCGGGTGGCGAAGCTGGTGGAGAACGGGACGATGCAGATCGTCGCCGTCACCAACCCCATGCAGCTGGGCTTCCAGCGGCAGGCGATGCTGGGCCTCCAGGTCACCGGCGACCTCGCTCCGCTCGCGGATGAGATCTGCGGGATGGAGCAGGTGGACTACGTCGTCGCAGCCGCCGGCACCTACGACCTCCTCGTCGAGGTGGTCTGTGAGGACGACGAGGAGCTCCTCGCGCTGCTGGGCCGCATCCGGACGCTTCCGCAGGTGCTCCGGACGGAGGTCATGACCTATCTGAAGCTGTGGGATCAGCGCTACAACTGGGGGACACGATGAGCAAGGCAACGACGGACGCTGCAGGCAGGACGGGGGACGCTCTGCAGGCCGGGATCCGGGACCACCTGTGGATGCACATGGCGGGCCACCGCCACCTCTACGAGGGCGGGCGCACGCCCGTCATCACCCACGGCGAGGGCCACCACATCTTCGACGACCAGGGCCGGAGGATCATCGACGGCCTGGCGGGTCTCTTCGTGGTCCAGGTGGGACACGGGCGGGAGGAGCTGGCCCAGGCGTCCTACGAGCAGGCGAAGAAGCTGGGATTCATGCCGCTGTGGTCCTATGCGCACGAGCCGGCGATCGAGCTGGCGGAGCGGCTCGCAGGCTATGCGCCCGGCGATCTCAACCGCGTGTTCTTCACCTCCGGCGGAGGCGACTCCGTGGAGAGCGCGTTCAAGCTCGCCAAGAACTACTTCAAGCTCCAGGGCAAGGGAGAGAAGCACAAGGTGATCTCCCGTGCCACCGCCTACCACGGCACGCCGCACGGAGCGCTCACGGTCACGAGCCTGCCGGGACTGCGCAACCAGTTCGGCCCGCTGGTGCCCGGCGGGCACAAAGTCCCCAACACCAACTTCTACAGGGCGGACGAACGCTTCGCGGGTGACGAGAAGGCATTCGGCAGGTGGGCCGCGGACCGGATCGCGGAGGCCATCGAGTTCGAGGGCGCGGATTCCGTGGCGGCGGTCTTCCTCGAGCCGGTGCAGAACTCCGGCGGCTGCTTCCCGCCGCCCCCGGGATACTTCGAGCGGGTGCGCGAGATCTGCGACGAGTACGATGTGCTGCTCGTCTCCGACGAGACCATCTGCGCATTCGGACGGGTGGGGTCGATGTTCGCCTGCACCGACTTCGACTACGTGCCGGACATCATCACGTGTGCCAAGGGCATCACCTCCGGCTACGCCCCGCTGGGAGCGATGATCGCCTCGGACCGCCTGTTCGAGCCCTTCGGCCGCGGCGGGGAGACCTTCTACCACGGCTACACCTTCGGCGGGCATCCCGTGGCGTGCGCAGTGGCGCTGAAGAACCTCGACATCTTCGAGCGCGAGGGCCTCAATCAGCACGTCCATGCGAACGCCGGCGCCTTCCGCCGCACGCTGGAGAGGCTGCACGACCTGCCGATCGTGGGCGATGTGCGCGGAGCCGGGTACTTCTACGGGATCGAGCTGGTCAAGGACAAGGAGACGAAGGAGACGTTCACGGCCGAGGAGTCGGAGCGGGTGCTCAAGGGATTCGTCTCCGAGGCGCTCTACGAGAACGGCCTGTACTGCCGCGCCGACGATCGCGGAGACCCGGTCATCCAGCTCTCCCCGCCGCTCACGGTGGGACAGACGGAGTTCGACGAGATGGAGGCCGTCCTGCGCACCGTGCTCACGCAGGCGTGGGACCGGATCTGAGGGAACGCACAGCAGAACGGGAGAGGAATCGGCATGAATGAGACGGGATACCGCGTCCAGAACCCCGCCACCGGGGAGGTCGTGGAGCGATTCGAGACGCTCACGGACGAGGCGCTCGAGGCGGTCCTCGAGGCCGCGGCCCGCGCACAGAGGAGCTGGGCGGAGACGCCCATCGAGGACCGCGCGGCGCTGGTGAGGAGAGTCGCCGCGCTGTTCGAGGAGCGGAAGGAGGAGCTCGCGGCGATCATCGGTGAGGAGATGGGCAAGCGGGTGACGGAGGGCCGCGAGGAGGCGGAGTTCTCCTCGGAGATCTTCGGGTACTACGCAGACAACGGCCCGTCGTTCGCCGCGGACCAGCCGGTGGAGACTGCGAGCGGGACGGCCGTCATCGAACGCAGGCCCGTGGGTATGGTCCTCGGCATCATGCCGTGGAACTTCCCATACTACCAGGTGGCTCGCTTCGCAGCCCCCAATCTGGTGCTGGGCAACGGGATCGTCCTCAAGCACGCGGAGATCTGTCCGCGCTCAGCACTCGCGATCGCGCAGATCATGGCTGACGCCGGGCTGCCGGAAGGCGTGTACTCCACCATCTTCGCCTCTCACCAGCAGGTCTCCGAGATCATCGCGGACCGGCGGATCGCCGGCGTCTCCCTCACCGGTTCGGAGAGGGCCGGGGCGCAGGTGGCGGCACAGGCCGGAGCCGCGCTGAAGAAGGCGGTGCTCGAGCTGGGCGGTTCCGATCCCTACGTCGTGCTGGACGCGGACGACGTGGCCGCAGCCGCAGAGCTCGCCTGGGGCACGCGGATGTACAACACCGGTCAGGCCTGCAACTCGAACAAGCGCCTCATCGTCATGGACGACATCTACGACGAGTTCGTGGAAGCGCTGGTGGGCCAGGCACAGGCGATGCGGCCGGGGCAGTGGTCCGATGAGGACGCACAGGTCTACCAGCCCCTGTCCTCGCGTGCGGCGGCCGTGCGGCTGCGGGAGCAGCTGGAGCGGATCGAGGCGGCGGGCGGAACGGTGCGCACGGGCGGTGAACTCGCCGCCGGAGACGGTGCCTACGTGTCCCCGGCCGTCGTCACGGACATCCCGGTGGGATCGGAGGTCTACTACGAAGAGCTGTTTGGCCCGGTGGCCGCGGTGTTCCGGGTCTCCAGCGACGAAGAGGCCCTCGGACTCGCCAACGACACCCAGTACGGCCTCGGCGGTACGGTGTTCTCCGCGGACGAGGAGCGCGCCAGGCGGGTGGCCTCCCGCCTGGAGGTGGGCATGGCGAACGTGAACACTCCCGCCGGCGAAGGCGCGGAGCTGCCCTTCGGCGGGGTGAAGAACTCCGGCTACGGGCGGGAGCTGGGGCCGGTGGGCATGGACGAGTTCGTCAACAAGCGGCTCTTCTACGTCGAGGGATGAGCCCGGCGTCGGCGCCGCGGACGCACTGCGGGGGCAGGTCGTGCCGACGACCTGCCCCCGCAGTGCGTGTGCGGATCCTCCCGCGGGTTCAGCCCGCAGTGAGGGAGGGGAACCAGGTGGCGATCTCCGGGACGAAGACCATGAGGACCACCAGCCCCGCCTCGATCGCGAGGTAGGGCAGCGCGCCGCGGATGATCGCCGCGATGTCCAGCTCCGGCACCACGGACTTCATCGCGTAGAGGTTGAGCCCCACCGGCGGCGTGATCACCGCGGTCTCCAGCGTCACCACGAGGATGACGCCCACCCAGAGCGGGTCGTAGCCCATCGCCTCGAAGATCGGCAGCAGGATGGGCGTGACGACCAGCAGGAGCGAGGCGGCGTCGATGAGGCAGCCGAGCGCCATGACGATGACGAGGAGGCCCAGGACGATCACCGGGTCCGGGACGGCCATCGCCCCCACGAACTCCGTGATGGCCTCCGCCGCCCGGACGACGACGAGCATCTGCGTGAACACGAACGCCGCACCCACGATGATGAGCAGGCTGCCGGAGATCTGGGTGGTGCCGACGAGGATCTTCCTGAGGTTCTCCTTGGTCAGCGCCCGGTCGAAGACCCCCACGACCAGCAGCGCACCCAGAGCGCCGATGCCCGCGGCCTCGGTGGCGGTCGCCAGTCCCGTGTAGATGGAGCCGAGCACGATCGCGATGAGGATGAGCGCGGGAGCCACGTCGCGGACGGTCCTCCAGCGGTCCGGCCAGGTGATGCCGTCGTCCGCGCGCGGTGCGAGCTCCGGCTTCACGACCGCGACGATGACGACGAAGACGACCATGAGGGCGGCCAGCAGCAGGCCGGGGACGATCCCGCCGGCGAACAGCGCACCGATGCTCACCCCGGAGATGGAGGAGTAGAGGATGAACATGAGGCTGGGCGGGATGAGCATCGCCAGCGCGCCCGAGGCCACCACGGCTCCCGTGGCGAAGCTGGGCCGGTAGCCGCGGGAGAGCATCTCCGGCACCGCCATGCGGCCCACCACGGTCACGGCGGACAGGCTCACCCCGGAGAGGGCGCCGAACACCGTCGAGGAGCCCACCGCGGTGACCGCGAGACCGCCGGGCAGCCTGCCCAGCCAGGCGTGTGCGAAGCGGAAGATCGCGCGTCCCAGGCCGCCCACCGCGAGGATCTCGCCCATGAGGATGTACATGGGCGCGGCGACGAGGGAGTAGCTCTCCAGCTGGGAGACGAAGGCGATGGGGATCTGCTCGAGCCCGCGCCAGCCCTCGAGCAGGAGCAGGCCCAGAAGTCCGGAGGTGCCGAGCGCGACGAAGATGGGCGTGCGGAGGTAGACGAGGACGAGGAGGACGAGGACGGCCGTGATCACGGCGAGTGCGTCAAGCATGCTCATGCCTCCTGACTCGGTGCGGCGGGGGACTGGGCGGCCGGTGCGCCGGCTGCGGGTGCGCTCGCGGCGGACCTCTGCTCCATGCGCCTGACGAGGAAGCGCAGGAGCGTGGTGAGCGCGGTGAGGAGGAGACCCACCGTGAGCAGTGCGTATCCCAGCCAGATGGGGAGGTTGAAGGTGCCTGCGGTGAGCAGGTTCGCATCGGCGAAGTGGACGGTGGTCCGCGCGGCCGCGATTCCCGCCACGAGGCAGAAGGAGAAGGTCGCGAGGAAGGTGACCCAGTCCGCGACGGCCTTCCGGCGGGCGGAGAAGTTCCGATAGAAGAGGTCCATGCCGATGTGCTCGTCACTCGCCTCGAGGTCCGGGACGGCGAGGATGACGATGGCGATGAGGCCCAGCATGGAGACGGTGATCGACCATTCGAGCGGTCGCGCGAGCGCGTAGCGCATGACGACGTCGAAGCCGGTGACGAGCATGAGGATCAGGACGACGGCCGCGGAGACCCAGCGGCAGGCGGTGGTCACACGGCGCAGGAGTGCGAATGCCGAGGTCATCATGCCTCCTTCACGTAGGACAGTGCGCGGTCGGCCAGTTCGTCGTCGCCCACGGTGGACCTCCACCAGTCGACGACGCCGGCGGTGGCGTCGCGGAACCGGTCGACCTGCGCCTCGTCGTAGCGGATGATCTCCAGACCGGATTCCTCGACCCCGGGGAGGTAGGACTCCTCGTAGACCTCGAGCTGCTTCTCGGTGCCGATCTCCGCATAGACGCGGCCCGCCTCGAGCAGCGCCTCCTGGACCTCCGGGGAGGTGTCCGCGTACCAGCGGGTGTTCGCGTAGGCGTCCACGCTGTAGCCGCCGAAGTGCGCCTGCATGGCGTAGCCGAGCACGTCCTCGAGCCCGCGGGACACGACCGTGCCCAGGTAGGAGACCATCCCGTCGATGGTCCCGCGCTCCAGCGCCTCGTACAGCTCTCCGGAGGACATGGACACCGGCGAGCCGCCCAGGGCCTTGATGGTCTGGCCCTCGACATGGCCGGCGGTGCGGATGCGCAGGCCGTGCAGGTCCTCCGGCTTCTCCACCGGCCGGTCCACGGTGAAGAGCCACTGCAGCGTGCAGGGCATGGCGCCGAGGTTCATGATGCCCTGCGGGCGCAGGTGCTCGTTCATGAGGTTCTCCAGCGGAGACTCCGGCGCCAGCGCGCGCCGCAGCTGCTCGAACCCGTCGTTGACGAAGGGCAGCTCCGCCGCCCCGAGGATGGGGAAGCTCGTGGAGACGTAGCTGGAGGTCTGGATGCCCACGTCCGTCACGCCGCGCAGCATGCCGGGCACGAGCTGCTCGGCGTTGAGCAGCGAGCCCGAGTCGAAGAAGTCCACGACCCCGGCGCCGAGGCGCTGGTCCAGGGCGTCGTTGAAGGCGAGCAGCCCGGGGTACAGGTCGTCGTAGCCGGGGGTGATGTAGCTGGAGACGCGCAGCGCGCCGTCGGGGCGCAGGCCGCGGTCGGAGGCGCCCGGGGCACAGCCCGCGGCGGCGAGGAGGGGAACGGCGGCGGCCAGCCCCAGCAGGCCTCGGCGGCTGAGGTCGGAGTTCCCGGGAGGGGACGAATGGTGCATGATCAGCTTCTCTGTGAGCGTCAGGTGTGTGCGTCGGCGGACAGACGGCTCCGGATCGCGGGCACGCGAGTGGTCGCGGGGTGGCGCGACTGCGCGGGCGGACGCCAGGGGTAGCGGCATCCGCCCGCGCGGCAGTCTGCCATATGAGAGCTCGAGGGCTCGTATGGCAGGACCGATTGTGAGACGGGGTCAGAAGGAGCGGGGCATGCCCAGCACGTGCTGACCCACGTAGGAGAGGATGAGGTTCGTGGAGATCGGCGCGATCTGGTAGAGGCGCGTCTCGCGGAACTTCCTCTCGATGTTGTACTCGGTGGCCATGCCGAAGCCGCCGTGCGTCTGCAGGGCGGTGTCGCCGGCCTGGAAGGAGGCCTCGGAGGCGAGCATCTTCGCCATGTTGGCCTCCGCGCCGCAGGGCTCGTTCGCGTCCGCGAGGTCGCAGGCCTTCCAGCGCATGAGATCCGCGGCCTCGAGCTGCACGTGGGCGCGCGCGATCGGGAACTGCACGCCCTGGTTGGAGCCGATCGGCCGGTCGAAGACCACGCGCTCCTTCGAGTACTCCACCGCCCGGTTGATGAACCAGCGGCCGTCGCCGATGCACTCGCTGGCGATGAGGATGCGCTCGGCATTCATGCCCGTGAGGACGTACTTGAAGCCCTTGCCCTCCTCGCCGATCAGCGAGGAGGCGGGGATGCGCATGTCGTCGAAGAACAGGGCGTTCGTCGAGTGGTTGATCATCGTCTCGATGGGGTTGATGGTCAGCCCCGGGAGGTCGCGGATGTCGACGAGGAAGAGGGAGAGGCCCTCCGACTTCTTCTTCACCTGGTCCAGCGGCGTGGTGCGGGCCAGGAGGATCATGAGGTCGGACTGCAGGGCGCGGGAGATGAAGACCTTCTGGCCGTTGACCACGTACTCGTCGCCGTCGCGCACGGCCGTGGTCTTGAGGCTCGTGGTGTCCGTGCCCGCGCCGGGCTCCGTCACGCCGAAGGCCTGCAGGCGCAGCTCGCCGGAGGCGATCCCGGGCAGGTACTTCTGCTTCTGCTCCTCGCTGCCGTGGTGGAGGACCGCGTTCATCGTGTAGAGCTGCGCGTGGACGGCGCCGGAGTTGCCGCCGTTCGCGTTGATCTGCTCGAGGATGACGGAGGCGTCGCCGAGGCCGAGGCCGAGGCCGCCGTACTCCTCCGGCACGAGCGCGCCCAGGCAGCCCGTCTCCGTGAGGGCCTGCACGAACTCCTCCGGGTAGCGGTCCTCGCGGTCGACCTGCTGCCAGTAGGTGTCCGGGAAGTCCTGGCAGATGCGGTCGACGAGCGAGCGGAGGTCCTTGCGGGTCTCGGTCTCGTGGGATGCGACGGTCATGGGTGCCTCTCCTCATGCGGGTGGTGCGCGGCGGTGGCTGCCGGCGGCCGGGTTCTCGGTCTACTGTGTGGACCGGTGGTCCACGCCACGGATAGGATACCCCTCATCGGCCTGATCTGCATCAAGCGTCCGTCTCCGCGCACACCGGCGGCGGGGCGCTGACGACGAAGGAGGAGCCAGTGACCAAGCCCATCCAGAGCGCGCTCAACGTGCTGGGCGTCCTCGAGACGCTCGCCTCGCATCCGCCCATGGGACTGTCCGAGGCGGCCCGTGCGGCGCAGCTGCCCAAGACGACGACGCTGCGGTGTCTGCTCACCCTCCAGGAGGCGGGCTGGGTGCGGCTGAGCGAGGACCGGAACGCGGAGTGGTCGCTCACCAACCGCGCCCTGCTCACGGGTCTGCGCGCCGCACCGGCCGGTGAGCTCGCCGGCCTCGCGACGGAGGAGATGAACCACGTGCGTGAGGCCGTGGGGGAGTCCGTCCACCTCATGGTCAGGGACGGGCTGGAGCAGATCGTCGTGGCCCGCGCGGACGGGGTGGGCGCCATCCGCACCTACCTCCCCCTGGGCACGCGCATCCCCTTCCACTCGAGCTCCTCCGGCAGGGCCCTCCTCTCCGCGATGAGCGCCGAGGAGGCGGAGGCCGTGCTGACCGCCGAGGCGGAGGCGCCCGGCTTCGACAGGGCGCGGGTGGAGGCGCACGTGGAGGAGGCGCGCTCCCGGGGCTTCTCCGTCAACGAGGGCGAGTGGCGCGAGGGCGTGGCCGGGGTGGGCGTGCCGGTGCGGGGTGCGGCGGGAGATCTCCGCGGTGCGATCTCCGTCTCCCTCCCCGTGGCGCGGATGGAGGAGCTGGGTGCGGAGGAGATCGGCCGCCTCCTGCTCGAGTCCCAGCGGAGGCTGGCGGACCGCCTCCGCTGAGGTCCGGCGTCCGCCCTGCGGCCCTCGCCGTCGTCCATCGTGGGATTCCCTGCACACCGGCGGCCTCACGCATTAGCGTCAGGGCATAGGGGGACGCTGCGGCACGGTCGCAGTCCGCGTCCCCGCACCGATCGTGAGGAGAGCGCCATGCGCGCAGTCGTGTTCGAACAGTTCCACCAGTTCCCGGCACTCAAGGATGTGGAGAGGCCCACTCCCGGTTCCGGCGAGGTCCTCCTCAAGGTGGCCGGTGCCGGCGCCTGCCACTCCGACGTCTCCGTGTACCGCGAGTTCGACGCCGAGCATCCGGGCAACATCCAGCCCTCCTTCGTGCTGGGGCACGAGACCGCAGGCTGGATCGAGGAGCTGGGCCCCGGCGTCACCGGCCTGGAGAAGGGCTCCGCCCACCTGGTCTACGGCCCCACCGGCTGCGGTCACTGCCGCCAGTGCGTGCAGAGCCGCGAGAACTACTGCGAGAACACGGCGACCAACCCGGCACTGGCGATCGGCCTGGGCCGCGACGGCGGCATGGCCGAGTACGTCTGCGTGCCCGCCCGCAACCTCGTGCCGCTGGGCGAGGCCGATCCCGTGGCCGCCGCACCGCTCGCGGACGCCGCACTCACCCCGTACCACGCCGTCCGCCTCGCGGAGCGCTCACTGGCCGGGGGCGGCAGGTACGCGCTGGTGATCGGCCTGGGCGGCCTCGGCCAGATCGCCGTGCAGATCCTCACGGCGCTCACCGGCGCGACCGTCGTCGCCACGGACACCAAGCCCGAGGCCATGGAGCGGGCCGCCGCCCGCGGGGCGGTCACGGTGCCCGGCGGCGAGGGCCAGGCCGAGCGCATCCGCGAGCTCACCGGCGGTCGCGGTGCCGACGCGGTGTTCGACTTCGTGGGCGCGGCACCCACCGTGGAGCTCGCGAAGTCCAGTGCCGGGGTGGGCAGCACCGTGGTGATCGTGGGCATCGCCGGCGGCACGGTGGAGTGGAACTTCTACGGGACCGCCTACGAGTCCGCGCTCATGAGCACCTACTGGGGCTCCATCGCGGACCTCCACGACGTCGCCGCGATGTACCGCGCCGGCCAGATCGTGCCGGACGTGGAGACCTTCACGATGGACGAGGCCCCGGAGGCCTATCGCCGCCTGGAGGCCGGTGAGCTCAGCGGCCGCGCCGTCGTGGTCCCGCACAGCTGAGTCCGCACGGCTGAGCTCCGGTCCCGGGCGATCGCCGCCGCCTCCGCGCGGGTGCGCGCGTGCGCCTTCCCGATCGCGGAGGAGAGGTGGTTGCGCACGGTCCCGGGGGACAGGCGCAGCGCCTGGGCGATCTCCCGCACCGTCGAACCGTCGAGCGCCGCCCGGAGCACCTCCTGCTCCCGGACGGTGAGAGGGCTCCGGCCCTCGGACAGGGACTGCGCGAGCAGGCCGGGGTCCAGCACCTGCCGCCCGGCGTGCACCTCGCGCACCGCCTGCGCCAGCTCCTCGGCCGGGGTGTCCTTGACGACGAAGCCCCGCACGCCCGCCTCCACCGCACGGCGCATGTAGCCGGGACGGCCGAAGGTGGTGACGTTGAGCACGGCACAGCCGGTGCCGGCGGCGAGGACCTCCTCGGCGGCCTCCAGGCCGTCGACCTCCGGCATCTCGATGTCGAGCACCGCCACGTCGACGGCGTGTGCGCGCACCGCCTGCGCGGCCCCTGCCCCGTCGTCGAGCTCGCAGACGACCTCGATGTCGTCCTCGAGTGCGAGCAGGGCGGCCAGGGCGCCGCGGACCAGTGCCTGATCGTCGGCCAGCAGCACGCGGATGGGCCTCTCGCCGTCGCTCACAGCCGCACCTCCACCCGTGTCCCCGGCCGGAGGGCGTCCGCCCGGTCGTCGCACACCGTGAGCGTCGCCGAGGCCGCCTGCGCCCGGGCGCGCATCCCCGCCAGGCCGTGTCCCCGGGGATCTCCCGCAGCACCTCCCACCCCGTCGTCCACGACGCGCAGGCGGTCCGGCTCCACGCACACGCGCACCGTGCGGGCCCCGGAATGGCGCAGCACGTTGGTCGTGGCCTCCCGCAGGCAGGCCGCGAAGAGGGCGTCCGCGCGAGCGCTCAGCGCGTCGGTCGCGCTCGCGGGCGGCAGATCCGCGGTGATCCCCGCGGCGCGGAGCGCACGAGCCGCAGCCGCCAGCTGTTCGTCGAGCGTGAGCGGTGCGGTGCGGGAGACCACGGAGCGGGACTCCTCGATGGACTCCCGGGTGAGCGCGAGGATCGCGGCGAGCTCCTCCTGGGCCCGGTCCGGATCGCTGCGGACGAGCCGGGCGGCCAGCTGCGTCTTCATGCTGATGACGGTGAGGGAGTGACCCAGCACGTCGTGGACCTCACGGGCGAACGCCTCCCGCTGCCGGGCGAGCGTGAGCTCCTCGCGCAGCGTCCGGGTGCGCTCGTCGCGGCCGACGGCGTACCGGACGAGCGCGATGGTGAGCGCGGACAGGCTCAGGGGCACGATGATCCAGAAGCGCTCGGCAGGATCCTGCGTGACGAGCACCGTCAGCGCCACCGTCGCGAGGAGGACGGCGGCGGCGACCGGCAGCCCCCGGCGCCACGGATGGGTGAAGAGCCACAGCGCGCAGACGTAGGTCGAGGCGATGAGGACGCCCGGACCGCCGGTGGGAGCGGCGAGGGCGGCACAGGCAGCCATCCCGGCCGTGTAGACGCTGGTGGAGACCCACAGCGGGCGCGCGGGCAGCAGCCGTGGCCGGACATAGGCGTACAGGTAGACGCAGCAGAAGCCCAGCAGACCGGCGATGCCGAGTGCGCGCAGCGACCACGGAGCGGGATCCGTGAGGATCCGGGAGAAGGGGAAGGCGAGGAAGCCCAGCCAGACGCCGGCCATGACGAGGGTGCTGACCAGGTCCTCGCGCGGGCACCTGTCGGCCAGCCGGTACTCGGCGACCCCGGCCTCGGGCGTCTTCGCCTCGCTCATGCCTCCACCCTAGCGACGTGCCGGCGCACACGCTCAGCGCGCCGTGCGCCTGCGTCCGGCCAGCAGGCAGATGAGGGCGAACACCGCGGTCCATGCAGCGACGCCTGCCAGGATCGCGAGCAGGGAGTCCGCAGGCGGCGGAGGGCCGTCGCCCATGGGGATCGTCGCTCCCTCGAGCTGCGGCCAGCGGGCGAGCGCCGCGGAGCCGTACAGCGGCGAGAACTTGGCGATGGACAGAAGGGTGCCGGAGAGCGGGATGAAGAGATTGCCGAAGAACGCGAGGAGGACGAGCAGCCCGCTCGCCACGGAGACGGCCGCCTCGGAGCGGAACAGCAGGGCCGAGGCCAGGCCGTACAGGGCGAAGGGGAGGGCGCCCAGCAGGGTGAGGAGCCCCGTGGCGATCCAGAGGCCGGCATGGTCCAGCCGTGCGCCCATCGCCGCCGCGACCGTGAACACGCAGGCCACGGGCAGCAGCGCCATCGCCAGCCCCACGAGGCACTTGCCCACGGCGTACATGCCGTTGCTCAGCGCCGTGAGGCCCAGCTGGCGGCCCCAGCCCTGCTGACGCTCCACCGCGGCGGAGCCGGCGATGCTCGTCATGGCGGTGACGGCGCCGTAGACGCCCATCGAGGTCATGACGTAGGCGCTGCCGTTGCCCCGGCCCATGGGGGCATCGCCGTAGTCCGCCATGCCGCCGAAGATGAGGAACATGGCGACCGGCAGGACCGCGACGAAGAACGTGGCGGAGAACATCCGGACGGTGCGCAGCAGCTCCCAGCCGGTGTAGCCGAGCACGCGGGAGAGGGCGGAGCGGGGTGCGGC
>NZ_JALAHB010000106.1 GCF_022712115.1 Brevibacterium sp.
CATCTCCTGCGGGTCGACGGCGAGCGCGTACTCCACGGCCTCGTCGGCCTCGTCCTCGGTGGGCTCGTCCGACGGCTCTGCCGTCTCGGTCGGCTCGGCGGTCTCCGTGGGCTCAGCGGTCTCGCTGGGCTCCTCGGAGGGCGTCTCCGACGGCGTCGGCTCCTCGGTGGGCTCCTCCTCCGTGTAGGACTCGACGACCTCGAAGGAAGCGTTCACGGTGTTCTCGTTGCCGTCCGCCGAGGTGTAGGAGACGGTGAAGTCGACGACAGAGCCGACCTCAGGTCCGGCGCCCGTCGCGTAGATGGTCCACGCGGCAGTGCCGTCATCGGCCACCGGCTGGTCGGACTCGCCGGTGAGGCTGTCGCTGGGAACGGAGCCGGGCTCGGCGCCGGTGACGATGACGGACACGCCGACCTGAGAGTTCTGGAGATCCTCCGGGGTGACCTCGGGGGAGACCCGGACGTTCGGGTCGGCCGTCGGCTCGGGAGCCGGCTGTTCGGCGGCCTGGGCGCCGACCGTCGTCTCCGCAGCGGCGGAGTAGCCGCCGGGGGCGGCGTTCGCCGTGGCGGCGGGGCCCACTGCGAGGCCGGCGATGGCGACGGCGACTGCCGGGGCGAGGAGGGTACTCTTCTTCACGGAGTGAGACCTTTCGACTTCTCGTCTTCGTGTGGTCATCAGCGGGAAGCGCTCCGCGGGGAGCCGGTGATCACAGGGAGACGGACGGTTCTGCGAGTGCGTACGGCCCCACGTTATGCGGAGGGTTCGGCGGGCGAAACTTCTGATCACTTCTGGTCAGTGCAATTCGGGCCGGAAGGCCGGGCATTTCGGGTCAGAAGGCCGAGCAGCGGCGGTCTCCCGCCGCCGGTCCGGCAGGAGCCGCCCCCGGAACACCGTCAGGTGTCCCGGGGCGGCAACCCGTGAGGAACGCTCGCGGCCTCCGGGCGGAGCGTCAGTCCGTGACCGTGAAGGCGGAGTTCGCGGTGCCGGCTCCGGTGGAGCCCAGTGGCGTGGCCGTGACCGCGTAGCCGTAGGTGCCCGGGGAGAGCTCCGCCGCCCAGAGGGGCTGCACCCAGGTCAGCTGTGCGGTGCCCAGATCGTCCGCGTAGGCGATCGCAGGTGCGCCGCTGCCGGGCAGGCCGGAGACGGAGACGAGAGTGCCCGGCGTGAGGCCGTAGAGCGAGAAGCTGATGCCCTCGTCCCGCAGCTCGTCCGCGGAGACGGCGGCCCGGCTGGTGGCGAGCCCGAACTCCGCGTCCGCCGACGGTGCGAGCACGCTGGGCACCTGCGGAATCGCGACCTCGGCGTCGTCGCCCGTGCCGGCTCCCGGCGCGTTCCCGTCTGGGCTCTCCGGTGATTCCTGGTCCTCTGCATCGGGTTCGAGGCCGCCGTCCGCGACCTCCTCCGCAGCGCCTTCCTCGGCGGAGTTCCCTTCCGCACCGTCCTCGCCCTCATCCGCACGCGAGCCCAGGCCAGGCGCATCAGGGTCTGCCGGTGCATCGGGGCCCGCCGTGGCCTCGGGGTCTGCGGGGTCCCCCGTGGGCACGCCGTCGTCCTCGGGCTCCGCGCTCTCCTCCGCCTCCGGGCCCTCGGGGGATTCCGTGCCCTCCGGCGCCTCGGGAGGCTCGGTCGTGTCCTGCTCGTCCGTGACGGTGAAGGTCTGCGTGAGGAGCGCGCGGCCCTCCGCAGCGACGGTGACCGCGTACTCGCCGGGGTCCACCGGACCGGCGGAGAGCGTCACACCGCTCACGATGCCCAGGACGGAGGCCGAGGCCGTGCCCGTGAGGACTGCGGTGCCGTCCTCCGCCGTGACGGTGTAGGTCACCTGCTCCGGCTCTCCCTCCTCCGCGGTGTAGGTGCGCAGACCGTAGACGGACAGCGAGACGCCCTTCGACGGGTCCGCGAAATCCTCTGCGCCGATGGTGCCGTCCGTCAGCGCTTCACCGCTCAGCTCCGCGCAGAACGCGGATTCCGAGAGGTCGATGCTGGTGGGGCAGGCCGCCGGAGCGCCGGAGCCGGGAGCGGCGAACGCGGGGGCGGCCGCGAGCCCGGTCAGTGCGATCGCTGCGAGCGGAGCCATCAGGTGCGTGGACTTCATGAGGGCCTCTCGTCCGGCCGGGGGCGGATTCCGCCCTTTCGACAACTGTACGAGTACAGCTTAGACGGCTCCGTCGGTCCGGTGGCACCGGGGACGACCTCTGCGCGGGCCCGCCTCGGGAGGAGACGCGGATGTGCGCCGCGAGGGCCGCGACGTGTGCCTCGCCGGTGTTGACACCTGACGGCTACGGAGAAAAACTCGAACGACCGAGCGACGGCGCTCGGCGACCGACGTCCCGCGCAGAGCTGCCGGGAGAGCCGACAGAGCCGTCGGACGACCGACAGTGCAGTCGGGCAACCGACAGTGTTGTCGGACAACCGACGGCGCAGTCGGGCAACCGGAAAGGACACGCACATGGCAGATGCCCCTGATCTCACCGAACTCCTCGCCGACGCCCCCACCAACTGGGGCCGCTGGGGCCCCGACGACGAGGTGGGAGCCCTCAACTTCCTCACGAGCCAGGAGGTGCTGCGGGGTGCCCGGAGCATCCGCGACGGAGAGGTCCACACGCTCCAGCGGCTGATCGGCGATCCGAACGGGGATCCCGTCTGGCCCTCGCGGGAACCCGCCGTCCGCGAGGTGGTCTTCGACGAGTCCACCTGGGATTCGGACGACGCCCCGCAGTTCCCCGGCGGTCTCCACTACGCGGACGACAAGCTCGTCGCCTTCCTGCAGGGCTCCACGCAGTACGACGCGCTGGGCCACGTCTGGTACGGCGGTCAGATCTACAACGGCTACGACGCGCGCACCACCGTGGGCAAGCTCGAGAAGGCGAGCGTGGAGCCGATCGGGCAGCGGGGCGTGGTGGGGCGCGGGATCCTCCTCGACCTCGCCCGCCACTGGGGCGTCGAGGCGGTGGAGGCCGGCCGCACCTTCGACCACACGGATCTGGAGGAGTGCGCGGAGGCGCAGGGCCTGACCATCGAGCCGCACGACATCCTCGTCCTCCGCACCAATCACCTCAAGCTCTTCTTCGAGCAGGGGGACGCCTTCTACGACGACTTCTGCGAGCCGGGGCTCCAGTACTCCCCGGAGCTGGTGCAGTGGTTCAAGGACAAGGAGATCCCCAACCTCGTCACGGACACGATCGCCAACGAGGTCACCTCGGATCCGGACACCGGTGTGGCACTGACCCTCCACAATGCGCTGATGCGCAACCTGGGCGTCGTGTTCACGGAGATCTGCGACCTGGAGAGCCTTGCGGAGGCGGCCGCCGCGGACGGGCGCTACGACTTCTTCTACGTCGCGGCCCCGCTGAAGATCCACGGCGCCAGCGGTTCGCCGGTGAATCCGGTCGCCATCCGCTGACCGGCACCTCGGCCCCGGTTCTCCGGTTCCAGCCGGGGCCCGCCGGCGGGCCCCGGCTCCCCCCGCGTGGGCGCGGC
>NZ_JALAHB010000107.1 GCF_022712115.1 Brevibacterium sp.
AAGGACCCACTGTGAGCCCTGTCCGTCTGCTCGCCCGTCCCCTGCTCGCCGGCGCCTACATCGCCAACGGCATCTCCCGCCTCCGCGCTCCCCGCGGCTCCCAGCGCTCCGCCGAGGCCGTCCTCGCCGCGGCCTCACGCGTGGTGGAGCTGCCGGTGGGTCCGGAGACCCTCGCCCGGTCGGCCGGAGCCGCCCAGGTGGCCGCCGGGGCCCTGCTCGCGATCGGCACGCTCCCCCGTCTCAGCGCGTCCGTCCGCGTGGGCACCGACCACTTCGACGACGTCGGCACAGCCCTCTCCCAGGACGCCGCCGAGTCCAAGGAGGACAAGGCGGCGCGCCGGAGCGACCTCCTCACGCGCACCTCGCTGCTCGGCGGCGCGCTGCTGGCCGCCGTGGACACGGCCGGCCGGCCCGGGCTCGCCTGGCGCGCCCAGCACGCCGCCGAGGACCTGCGCAAGAGCATCGAGAAGACCTCTGCCCGGGCCGTCGACGCCGTGAGCAGCCGCAGCTGAATGGAAAGCTCCGCCTCTCCTCTCCCCGGGCCCTCGCCTGAGCAGTGGGCCGCACCGGCCGCCTCGGGACCCGTGTCCGCAACCGTCCGCGTCCCCGGCTCCAAGTCCCTCACCAACCGCTTCCTCGTCCTCGCCGCGGCGGCGGATGCGGAGTCCGTCGTCCGCAACGCGCTCGTCAGCCGTGACACACAGCTGATGGTGTCCGCGCTGCGGGCGCTGGGCGCGGACATACGCACGGACTCCGAGGGAGCCCTGCGCGTCGCCCCGCTGCCGCTCGGGACGGACGGCACGGCCCCGGCCGAGGCCCGGGTGGACTGCGGCCTGGCCGGCACCGTCATGCGCTTCGTCCCACCCCTGGCCGCCGCCACGGGACGCCGCGTGCGCTTCGACGGCGACGAGCAGGCCTATTCCCGCCCCATGTCGACGATCCTCACCGCCCTGGAATCGCTGGGCGCGGAGGTGTCCGCGGAGAACGGCACCCTGCCCTTCACCGTCGAGGCGCCCGGCGGCATGCGGGGCGGCCACATCGAGATCGACGCCTCCGCGACGAGTCAGTTCGTCTCCGGACTGCTGCTGTCCGGCAGCCTCTTCGACCTCGGCGTCGAGCTCGTGCACACGGGAGCCTCGCTGCCCTCGCGCCCGCACATCGACATGACCCTCGAGGTGCTCGCGGACGCGGGCGTCCACGTCGAGGAGCCCGCGCCCGGCCGCTGGGTCGTGGAGCCGGGCCGGCCTCGGGCCCTCGACGTCACCGTCGAGCCCGATCTCTCCAACGCCGCCGCATTCCTCTCCGCCGCCCTCGTCACCGGCGGGTCCGTCACGGTCCCCCACTGGCCGGCGCACACGCAGCAGGCGGGCGACCGCTTCCGGGAGATCGCGGAGGCGTTCGGCGGCACCTGTGACCTCGACCGCTCCGGACTCACCGTCACCGGTCCGCAGACGCTGGCCCCGGTGGACCTCGACCTCTCCGAGGTGGGCGAGCTCACGCCCGTCACCGCCGCCGTCGCCGCATTCGCCCCCGGCACGAGCGTGCTCCGCGGGATCGGGCACCTCCGCGGCCACGAGACCGACCGCCTCAGCGCACTCGCCGCGGAGCTCACCGGCGCGGGCGCGCAGGTGGTCGAGGGCCCGGACAGCCTCACGATCTCCGGCACCCCCTCCGTCCCGACGCTCTGGCGCACCTATGCCGACCACCGCATGGTGATGGCGGGGGCGATCGTCGCGCTCCGTGTCCCCGGTCTGCGGATCGACGATCCGCAGACCGTCGGCAAGACCCTCGCGGAGTTCCCCGAGCTCTGGACGCGGGCCGTGGACGCCTGAGCGGGTACGGACATGGCACGCATCATCAGGAGCGCGGAGGAGTACCGGCCGCGCCCCAGCAAGCGCGGGAGCAGGCCCCGCACCAAGCGCCGCCCGGACCATGCCGACGCCGTCCCGGGCGTGGTGGTCTCCGTGGACCGCGGACGCCTGCGTGTGGTGCTCGGTCCCTCGTTCGCACAGGCGGACCCCGAGGCCGTCATCGTCTCCTGCGTCCGCGCCGCGCAGGTCCGCCGGCGCTCCATCGTCCCCGGCGACCGGGTGCGGGTCGTCGGCGACGTCAGCGGGGACGAGGGCACGCTGGCGCGCATCGTGGGCCGCGAGGAGCGCAGGACCGTGCTCCGCAGATCCGCCGATGACACGGACCCCACCGAGCGGGTGGTCGTGGCGAACGCGGACACCCTCGTCCTCGTGACGGCGGCGGCCGATCCGGAGCCCTCCTGGGGCTTCCTCGACCGTGCCCTCGTCGCCGCCATCGACGCGGGGATCCGCCCGGTCATCGCCGTGACGAAGACGGACCTCGCCTCCGCCGGAGCGGTGCGGGAGCACTTCGCGGACGTGGGCGCACAGGTGGTGGAGTGCGGCTACGGTGAGGCGGGACGGCCGCGCGTCACTGCCCTGCTGCCGGAGCTCGCCGGACGGGAGGCGGTGCTGCTGGGGCAGTCCGGCGTGGGCAAGTCGACGCTCATCAACGAGCTCGTGCCCGGCGCGGACAGGGCCACCGGCGAGGTGAATGCGGTGACGGGCTCCGGCCGCCACACCTCCTCCTCGGCCTGGGCCCTGCCCCTGCCCGGCGGCGGCTGGGTGATCGACACCCCCGGCATCCGCAGCTTCGGCCTGGCCCACGTGGTCCCGGACTCCGTCGTCGCCGCGTTCGAGGAGCTCGCACCCGCCACCGCGGACTGCCCGCGCGGCTGCACCCACGCGGCCGGGGCACCCGGCTGCGCCCTCGACGCCTGGGTGGAGTCCGGGCGCGCCGGTCCGGCCGGCGCACGCCGCCTCGCCTCCCTGCGCAGACTGCTCGGCAGCCTCGGCTGAGGGCTCGCCCCGCTCACGGCACGGCCCCCGGGGCGTCCGCATGACGGCTCCGGGGCGCAGCGGGCCGGGGTGTGCCTACAGTGGGACCATGGCAGACGACCTCGCACTCGCACTCGCACTCGCCGACGCCGCGGACGCCCTCGCGCTCCCCCGCTTCCGCTCCCACAACTTCTCCGTCGAGTCCAAGCCGGATCTCACCCCCGTGACGGAGGTGGACCGCGCCGTCGAGGAGCTCATCGCCTCGCGGCTGGCCGAGGCCCGGCCGGCCGATGCGCTGCTGGGCGAGGAGTTCGGCGCGCACGGCTCCGCCGAGGGCCGCAGGTGGATCGTCGACCCGATCGACGGGACCAAGAACTTCGTCCGCGGAGTACCCGTCTGGGCCACGCTCATCGCCCTCTACGACGAGGAGACGCCGCTCGTGGGCGTCGTGAGCGCCCCTGCACTCGGCCTCCGGTGGTGGGCACAGGCCGGCGGCGGGGCGCACCGCAGCGTGGCCGGCGGCCCGCCGGAGCGGCTGACGGTGTCCGGTGTGACCTCACCCGCCGATGCCTCGCTCTCCTACTCCTCGCTGAGCGGCTGGGCGGAGCGCGGTCTGCGCGAGCGCTTCCTCGCACTCACGGACGCGGTGTGGAGGACGCGCGCCTACGGCGACTTCTGGTCCTACATGCTGGTCGCGGAAGGGGTCGTGGACCTCGCCTGCGAGCCGGAGCTCGAACTCTACGACATGGCCGCCCTCGTCCCGATCGTGACGGAGGCCGGAGGGGTGTTCACCTCTCTCTCCGGCAGGCCGGGGCCCTTCGGCAGCGACGCCGTGGCGAGCAACGGCGCACTGCACGCATATGCGCTCGACGCGCTGGGGGCGGCACCGGGCGGGACGCCTGTGGCGGACACGCCGGGCGGGCGCCGCACGGGTGAGGAGACGCAGGCATGAGCCCGGCCGGCACGGAACCGCTGTGGCACCGCATGGCTGCCGCCGCGGGCCTCGTCGCCCCCGACGGCACGGTGGAGCAGACCGTCTTCGGGCAGATGACGCAGCTCGCGGCCGCGCACGGCGCGGTGAATCTGGGGCAGGGCGCGCCCGGCGATCCCGCCCCGGGCTTCCTCCTCGAGTCCGCGCACCGGGCGATGCTCGCCGGCCACAACCAGTACTCGCCGCCGCAGGGTCTGCCGGCGCTGCGGGAGGCGGTCGCGGAGCAGCGGCTGCGGGACTGGGGACAGCGCACGGATCCCGCGGACGTGCTCGTGACGACCGGGGCCACGGAGGCCCTCACCGCCGCGCTCGTGGCGCTGGCACCGGCCGGGTCCGAGGTCGTGGTGCTGGAGCCGTACTACGACTCCTACGCCGCTGCGGCGGCACTGAGCGGCGCGCGGATCCGCCCGGTGGGTCTGCGTCAGACCCCCACGGGACCGGCCGTGGACTTCGAGGCCCTCACGGCCGCAGTGGGCCCGCAGACCTCGGTCGTCCTGCTCAACACCCCGCACAACCCCACCGGCCTCGTCCTGGACGAGGAGGATCTTCGCCGGATCTGGGAGATCGTCGAACCCAGCGGCGCGCGGGTGCTGACCGACGAGGTCTACGAGCACCTCGTGTTCGACGCCCGCCACACTGCACTCGCGGCGCTGGTGGACGATCCACGGATCGTCACGGTCTCCTCGGCGGGGAAGGCCTTCAACGCCACCGGCTGGAAGGTGGGCTGGCTCATCGGCGCGCCCGCCGTCGTGCAGGCGGTGCAGTCCGTCAAGCAGTTCCTCACGTTCGTCTCCGGCGCCCCGCTGCAGCCGGCCGTCGCGGCGGCGCTCCGTGAGCATCCGGAGTTCCTGCGGGAGAACGCACAGGCGCTGGCCGCACGCCGCGACGTCCTCCTCGACGCCCTGCGCGAGGTGCCCGGCGTGCACGTGGACTCACCCGCCTCCGGATACTTCGCGCTCGCGGACTTCGCGGAGGTCACCGACGAGGACGCCGCGGCGCTCAACGCCCGTCTCACACGGGAGGCGGGGGTGACGGGGATCCCCGCGCCTGCCCTCTGCGCCGCGGGCTCCCCCACGGCCGGCCGGCTGCGTTCCGTGATCCGCTATTCGTTCTGCAAGAGCGCGGCGGACGTGGACCTCGCGGCGGAGCGGATCCGGGAGTTCGCCCGCAGCCTCTGAGTTCGCCCGCAGCCGCTGAGCCCCTCCGCACACCCGGCAGAGAACCGCGCACGTGCGGGGCCGAGGCCGGACGGGCATCGCGCGCGGAGCACCTTGGGCGCGGACAGCCGGGGCAGGAGGCACAGAGCGCTGCGGGCGGTGGGGACATCCCCACCGCCCGCAGCGCTCAGGCACGCGTCGTCATGCCGGACGCACGCACTCGCCTCAGGCGCGCACCGCCTCGATCTCGATGTTCACCGCGATCTTGTCGGACACGAGGAGCTCTCCGCCCTTGAGCACGGCGTCGAAGCTCATGCCGAAGTCCTTGCGGTTCACCGTGCCGGTCGCGGAGAAGCCCGCCACCATGTTGCCGCCCGGATCCTCGGCCGCGCCGTTGAACTCGGCGTGGAACACGACCTCACGCTCCACCCCGCGGATGGTGAGGACGCCGCGCAGGTCGAACTCGGGTCCGTCGACGTTCTCCACCGCGGTGGAGGCGAAGGTGATCTCCGGGTACTCGTCCGCGAGGAGGAAGTCCCCCGTGCGCAGGTGGCCGTCGCGCTGTTCGTTCCCGGTCGTGATCGAGGCGGCCTCCGCCGTCGCGGAGACCGTCGAGTCCTCGAGGGTCTCACCCACCTCGACGGCACCGCCGATGACGGTGAAGAGGCCGCGGACCTTGGAGACGCCGGCGTGGCGTGCGACGAAGGCGAACTCGGAGTGGGTGGCGTCCACGTTCCAGGTGCCGGCGGTGAGTCCTGCGGGAAGTGCGGTCATGGCTGCTCCTCATGTAGTTCAATGTTCAACAACAACGCCCACATTAGTTGAAGTTTTAACTAGCGGCAAGAGGGTGCCCGGATTTTCACTGTGACAGCTGTCACTGCATGGGGGAAGACCGTGCGCTCCCTCTTCACGGAGCATTCACCGAGCGGCGACGAGGGCCTGCCGCAGCCGGGCCGCTTCCTCGTGCCACGCGGGCCTGAAGGCGTAGACGCATCCGAGGCGCAGCAGCGCCGCCCGCTCGTAGAGATGCGTCGCCGCGGGCGGCACGCCCTCCCGCGCCCCGGCCTCCCGCAGCCGCGTGAGCACCGTCGCGGCGCGCTCGGCGGTCCACACACCCTGCCGCGCGCGCCACAGCGCATGGGCACGCAGGTTGCCGAGGTCGAGGGCCGGGTCCGCGAGGCAGGCGGTGTCCGCGTCCAGCAGTCCGGGCCCGGCAGCGGCGTCCCACAGCAGCTGCTTGTCGTGCAGGTCCCTGTGGGACGGCCTCCGGACGCGGTCGCGGACCGCCGGGGCGCAGAGGTCCGCGGCCGCCTCCTCGACCGCGGCGGCGTATCCGGTGCGCTCGGCGCCCATGAGGGGTGCCGCGCGTTCACACCATGTGCGGAGGACTTCCGCCTCCGCGGCGGAATCGTGGACCGCTCCCCACCGCACCGCCCCGCGCTCCGGACCGGAGACCGCCCGCGCCCACGCCGCTGCGGTCTCCGCCCAGGCCCGGTCCCACTCCGCCGCGCTGAACGCCGCGCAGTCGTGGAGGCTCGTGCCTGCGAGTGCCGCGAACGTCACCGTCGTCTCATCGTGGTCGAGGACCTTCGGCATGCGGAACCACCGGGCGAAGGACGCGGCGCGCTCGATGCCCGCGAGGATCCCCGCGGTCCGTCCCGGCCGGACGATCTTCACGAAGCGACCGTTGTCTGCGCTGCGCACCACCGCCCGCTTCCCCGGCCGGTGCGAGACGACGGTCCCCTCCGCCGCCGCGGCCGTGAGTGCCGGGAGACGGGGGTCGCACCCCTCCTCCAGCAGGACGATGCCGTCCGCTCCGAGGCGGCCCGCCCGCACCCGGCCGTCCGGAGAGGTCGCCTCGAGGACGATGTGCCCGTCCCCCTCGGGCCAGGCCCGGCGCACGGTCCACCGGACTCCCCCGTGCTCGCATTCCGCCGGCGGGAGCCTCACAGCCCGCTCACCTCCTCGGCCTCGCGCAGTCGACGCTCCAGCTGGGACTGCCAGTCCGGTGCCAGCCGCCGCAGGGGGTCCAGCGCTCCGAGGACGAGCGCGTGGGCCTCCCACACGGCGGCACCGGCGAGGGCGGTCCGCAGGAGACGGCCCTCGTCGCTGCCGGAGGCCCGGGCCTCGGCGACCTCCCGGTAGCCGTCCGTGAACGCTGCGGCGAGCCGGGGCAGACCCGCGCCGCGACAGGCAGCCAGCCAGCTCCCCACGTCGCGGGCCGCCTGCCCCGCCCCGGCGCGGTCGAGGTCGATGAGGCGGATCTCCCCCGCGGCGTCGACCAGCACCTGGTCCGGCGAGAGGTCTCCGTGCAGCAGCACCCGCGGGCCGCCGTCGTCCAGGCGGGGCCCGAGGCGGTCCGCCAGACGACGCGCGCGGGAGCCGAGCGCGGGAGCCGCCGCGGCGACGGCACGGGCGGCGGGTCCCAGTCCGGACCGGAGGACACGCACCCCGGTCCGCGGGAGCGCCGGTGCCCCGGACCCGGGGCGGAGGCCGCGCAGCGAACGGCGATGGACCGCCGCCACGGCACGCCCCGCACTCCGTGCGGCGGCCTCCTCCGGGTGCGCCCGCAGATCTCCGGCGCCCCACCAGGGCGAGACCACCGTGCCCGCCCCGTCCGGACCGCGGACCCGTCCGCGCACCTCCGCCGGCAGGACAGGAGCGCCCAGGCGCGCCCAGAGCCGCGTCGCTTCCGCGAGGGCTCCGCTGCCGCCGGCCGCCGTCCGCAGCACGCGCGCCCCGGAGGAGTCCTCGGCCCGGAGCACCAGGCGCCTGCGGGGGTTGAAGCGCAGCACCTCCCACCGCGTGCCCGGCACCGCCTCCGCCCGCACCCGTGACAGCTGCGAGACGAGGGACGGATCGGCCCAGACCGGTCCGGAGAGCAGGTGCGGTCCCCCGCCGCCCGCCGCTGTGTGCTCGACGAGCGGGACACCCGCGCGGCGGGCACGGCGCACCGCGTTGTCGCGCTTGTCGCTGTCGGCGAAGATGCCCGTCCAGCCGTGGCCGCCGGTCCAGCTCCGGGCGCCCTCACCGTCCGGTTCCTCCCAGGCGACGACGAGGCTGCGACCGGGCTTCATCCGCAGGTACCGCGGCGCGGCCCGCACCCCCAGCAGCGACGACAGCCGAGTGGGATCGAGCACCTCGTCTGCGCGCGGCACCGCGGCCATCTCCGCGATGCGCCGCAGCCCGGCAGTGCGGTCCACGGCACCGGTGGCGTCCCCGTGCGCCGGCCTCATGCGCGCGCCTCCCACCGGTGCTTCCGGGGCGCTCGGGTCCGCGCTGCCAGGCGCGCCCTCATGCGCGGGCCTCCCTCGTCTGCGCCGCGGCCCAGTGGGCCACGCGCCCGCCCGGCCGGCCGAACAGCTCCGCCGGGGCGCCGTCCTCCACGATCCTGCCGTCCTCCAGCCACAGCAGGCGGTCCAGCCCGCGGAGCATGCCGAGGTCGTGCGTGATCGCCAGCGTCGTCCTCCCCCGGGTGAGCTCCTCGACCGAGGCCGCGACGCGTGCGCGGGCGAGCGGGTCGAGCCCCGTGGTCGCCTCGTCGAGGACCACCACGGGAGCGTCGCGGACGAGGGCGCGGGCGATGGCGATCCGCTGCCGCTGGCCGCCGGAGAGCGTGTCGCCGCGCGGACCGAGGAGCGTGTCGTAGCCCTGGGGCAGGGCTGCGACGAACTCGTGCGCCCCCGCACGGCGCGCCGCGTGCTCCACCTCCGCGTCCGTGGCGTCGAGCCGGCCGAACCGGATGTTGTCACGGACGGTGCCCGCGAAGAGCACGGACTCCTGCAGGAGGATCGACACGTGCGCGCGCAGGCTCGCGCGCGTCACCCTGCGGGTGTCGTAGCCGTCCACCAGCACGTTCCCCGCATCCGGGTCCGCGAGGCGGAGGAGATAGCCCACCAGCGTGGACTTGCCCGCGCCGGACGGACCCAGCAGACCCACCCGCTGGCCGCTCGGGATGTGCAGGCTGAGCCCGGAGAACAGCTCTCTGCCGTGACCGTCCCGTGCGCAGACGCGGTCGAAGACGAGGTCGCCGTCCACGTGGCCCATCTCCAGCGGCGGGGTGGGGTCGCAGATCTCCACCGGCTCCTCGAGCAGGTCGGCGATCCGCTCCCCGGAGGCGCTCGCCCGGGCGATCCGGCCGGTGTACTTCGCCATGTCCCGCAGCGGCTTCATCGCGAGCTTGAGGTACATGAGGAAGAGCACCATGTCGCCCGGCGTCATCTCCCCGCGCAGCACCTGCCAGCCCCCTATGCCCAGGACCGCCGCGGTCGCCGCTCCCACGAGGAGGTCCGTGGACCTCTCGAGCCCTGCGGCCAGCCGCCGTGCCCGGACCCCGGCACGGAGGGCACGTTCGTTCCCTCCGGCGAAGTCCGCGGCGACGGTCTGCTCCAGCCCGTAGGCCTGCACGACACGGATGGCGCCCAGGGCCTCGGCGGCAGAGCTCACCAGCTGCCCCTCTCCCCTGCGCGTGGCACGGGACGCGTCGGTGATCCGCGGCGCGGAGTAGTGGGAGAGGAGCAGGTAGCAGCAGCCGGCCGCGAGGACCACCGCGGAGAGCAGCGGGTCCAGCACGATGACGACCCCCAGCAGCACCACCAGGGTGAGCACATTGCCCACGAGCGGGAGTCCCGCCGTCACCGCCACCTCCTGCAGGCGTCCGACGTCGCCCACGAGCCGCTGCGAGGTGTCCCCCACGGAAGCGCGCGAGTGGTAGCGCAGGGACAGCGACTGGACGTGGTCGAAGACCCGCGAGCGCAGCTCCGTGGCCACGCGTGAGCCCACGAGGGCGAAGGCCACCGTCGAGGCGTAGTTGCAGGCCGCGCGGCCCCCGGCGAGGAGTGCGAGGAGGAGCGCCCAGGTCACGAGCACGGTGACGGTGTCCTGGTCGCCTCCGGTGCGCCCTGCCACCTCGGCCCCCAGCGCGGCGGTGACGGCG
>NZ_JALAHB010000108.1 GCF_022712115.1 Brevibacterium sp.
CCTCCCAGGTGCAAGGCGTCCAGGGCGGTCTCGTATTCCGATGCCTGTTCGCAGACACCGCGGACGGCCTCTGTGAAGCGCGTGATCGAGCCGGCGACCTCGTCCATGAGGGGTTCGGTGTCGATCGCCTCGAGGTCGTCCGCAGCGCTGCAGAGTCCGTCGAGGGCATCGGCGCCGTCGCGGATGACGCCGGCAGCGCTGTCCGCGCTCTGTCCCCAGCCTCCCGAGAGGTCGCCGGGGTTGCGCAGCGTCCCGGTGGAGAAGTCCACGAGCATCGCCGCGTCGATGAGGGTGGGGACCACCTCGTCCACGAGGCCGTCAGCGATCCCCAGGGCGCGGGCGCCGGCGTCCGCGTTCTTCCGCACCCCGGGGATGAACTCGAGCACCGGCATGGGGAAGGCCGACATCTCCTCCCGGGCCTCGTCCAGTGCGGTGCGCACGGAGTCGAGGCTGCCCTGGGCCGCCTCCGGATCGGCGATGAGATCGTCGAAGAGGTCCTCCGCGCTGGAGGCGGCCTCGCCCAGCGCCGAGGTCAGCTGATCGATCCGCCCCCGCACGGTGAGGAAGGAGGCGGTGACGAGCAGCGCCACGACCAGGACCACCACGAGCGCGGAGATCCACAGGCCGCGCAGACGGGAACGCCGCGCAGGGGCGGCCTCCGCGGGCGGCCCGGGCACGGGATAGGCGCGGGTGGGCTCACTCACGCCGCACCGCCCGACCACGCGTGCCTCTCGCGGTGCATCCGTGCGCCCATGCTCACTCCAGGACGGAGGGCGTGATCCGGCTCAGCTGGGCGGAGACGTGGGAGGTTGCGGCGGTCTCTCCTGCGGCCATGTCCCAGGCCCAGAGCAGATCGCCGTTCACCAGTCCGTACATGCGGCTGGAGCTGCGGTAGTCCAGGGCCTGCGGAGTGCGCACGCCGCCGTCGGAGACGAGGTCCGCGCGGGGCCCGGCGATGCGGCCCGCGTAGTGCTCCATGAGGCCGTGCGGATAGGCGATGGAGGCCTCGATGTCGAAGTCGCCGCGCTCCGTGCGCAGTGCCTCGACGGCCTCGGCCGAGGCGTAGGGGGACGCCTCCGTGGGCGGCAGCAGACCCGGGCCCGTGTCATGCGCGCCGCGGTCGCGGGCGAGCTGCCAGATGCCCGTCTCCACGCCCAGCACGGGTCCCACGGTCATGCCGGGGGACGGGACGGGCGGTGCGACCTCCGCGTCCGCGGTCCGTTCGTCCCCGGGCTCCTCGTTCGCAGCGTGCGCCGCGCCCGAGGCCGGTTCGAGCAGCCAGGTCTCACACCGGTAGAGGAGGTAGGGCTGTTCGCCCACGCGCTCGAAGACGATGCGCTGGGCGATCTCGCGCTCCTCGACGTCCGGATAGACGACGGCGCCGCGCCCCTCCCAGGTGCCGATCAGCCACGCGAGGGGGACGAGTTCAGGCTGCAGATCGACGGGGATCTCGACCGGCATGGGTCAGCGCTTCACCTTGAAGAGGTTGGTGACGACCTTGGCCGCCACGGCCAGCGCACCGAGGCCGGCGAGCACGACGAGGGTTTCGAAGAAGATGACGAGTCCTGAGTAGTCCATGCGCGTCATCCTAACTCAGGGGGCGGACACGCTCGCGGGAGGCTCCGCGGTGAGACGCGGGCGTCCGCGCCCGCTCAGCCGGCGCCGAGGATCCGGGTGAGGACGTAGACCACCACACCGCCCAGCGCGATGGGTGCGGCGCCCAGCGTGAGCTGCACCGCGAAGTGGCGCGCCTTCTCCGTGCCGCGGGCGCTGGCGAGCTGCGCCGCCTGGTAGCGGGAATCCGCCACGAGGCCCAGCAGCCGGTCCACGGCAGCGGCCAGGAGGCCCATGATGAGGCCCAGCACGCCCGCGGCGACCAGGCCGAGGTCGAAGTCGCCCACGGCCAGGCTCGCTCCGAGCGCGCCGGCCACGCCCACGGCCATCGCGAGCGGCGAGGTGAAGCGCGCGGGCAGCGGCAGCGCGGTCGCGGCGAGTGCGAGGACGACGGCGACGAGGCCGGCGAGCACCGTGCCGTTGTCGCTGGGGAGCCGGTAGGCGGCCACCCAGGCGGCCGCGGAGAGGGAGATCACGAGCCCTGCGACCTGCGCGGAGACGTTGGCGACCGCGTGCGAGGCGCCCATCCCCCGTGCGAGGTTCTGCACGAAGGTCCACAGCAGGCCGATCCCCGCCAGGGTGGGCAGCCACTCGAGATGCGGGGACGCCTCGGAGACCCAGGTGGTCCCGATCGCGGCGAGGCCGAACAGGGCGAGCATGATCGAGGTCGACCGGGGCTGCGGGGAATCGGTGAGCCGGGGCCATCCGTAGGCCACGCCCAGCACCACGAGGCAGGCGGCCGGGGTGAAGACGGAGAATCCGAACAGGGCGGAGCCTCCGAGTCCCAGCGTCAGGCACAGGGCGATCACGACGCGCATCCATCTCAACACGCCTCCATCCTGCCCTATGACGTGCGAGCGCGCTCACGGCCGCACCTCCTGCCCCACCCAGCCGCACGTCCTGCCGCGCCCTCTGCCGCACCCAGCCACACGTCCTGTCATGCCCCGACCGGGGCTCAGACATGGCCCTACCGGGGCGCGGGCCTGGCCCGGGCGAGGACCGTTCGCCCACGCCCGGGCCTCGGCGGCCGATATACTGCCTCGGGTCAGCCCCCGCACGTGCCGGTCAGGACCGAACCCGCTCAAAGGAGCCCGCGATGCGCATTCTGCACGTCACCCCGGGCACCTCTCCCGCTCGCACACCCGTGCTCCCGGCGCTGGCCCATCTCCCCCACGTGCTCGACTACGCCTGCACGCGGCTGGACTCGCTCGCGCGGGCGGACAGCGCCGATGTCGTCGTCCTCGACGCGACCGCCGACCTCTCCGCGGCGGCCGGCTTCGCGCGGCTGCTCGAGCAGACCGGACGGCCGGAGCCGGCGATCGCCGTTCTCACGGACGGCGGCTTCATCGCCGCCAATCCGGACTGGCGCATGGCGGACCTGCTCCTCGCCGGCGCCGGGCCCACGGAGGTCGACGCGCGGCTGCGGCTGGCCGTCGTACGCGGACCGGCACCCGTCCCGGAGGTCTCCTCGCCGCTCATCGAGGCCGGTCCCCTCACCATCGACGAGGACGGCTACGTGGCGTTCGTCCGGGGCCGGCAGCTCGACCTCACGTTCAAGGAGTTCGAGCTCCTGCGGCATCTGGCGGCGAACTCCGGACGCGCCCTCACCCGCGCGGAGCTGCTCCAGGACGTGTGGGGCTACGACTTCTTCGGCGGCACCCGCACCGTCGATGTGCACGTGAGACGGCTGCGGGCCAAACTGGGGGCAGAGCTCGACCAGATCATCCACACGGTGCGCAACGTGGGGTACCGGTTCTCCCCCGAGGTCGCCGAACGCGCCTCGGGCGGGAGCGGGGAGCGCAGAGACGCAGCGGACGGCACGGACCAGGAGGAGACGCATGGAAGCGAACGGCACTGACGGCGGGCCGGCGAGCGCTGCCGGCAGGGACGGTGCGGAGCGTAAGGGCTCCGCAGGGCAGGCCGCCGCAGACCGGAACGTCCCCTGGCACGAGGTGATCGTGCTCGACTCCCTGGCGCCGGCCTCGGCGCTCCTCGCCGAGGCGACCTCCGCCGACGGCCTCGCGCCCCTCTCCGACGGTCTCCTCGAGGCCGCCTCGGACGGTGAGGCGCTCCTCCTGGGCCTGGTGCCGCACGGCTCCGCCGGTGCGCTCTCCACCGGTGCGCTCACCGGCGTCGCCGTCGCCGCGCTCCAGGGGACCCGCTGGGCCGCCGAGGCCGTCGTCGCCCCCGCGCGGCGCGGCACCGGCCTGGGCCGGCAGCTGCTCACGGCACTGGGCGAGAGCCTCCGCGAGCGCGGCGTGGAGGCATGGTTCTGGTCGCACGGCGACCACCCGGCCGCCGCCCGGCTCGCCGCGGACGCCGGGTACACGCGCGCCCGGGAGCTGCTGCAGCTCGCCACGGAGCCGCTGGGCTCGTCCGACCTCCCCGCCCCGCAGGTGCCGGAGGGGGTCACCCTCCGCAGCGTGCGCGACGGGGACGCCGAGGACTGGGCCCGGGTGAACAACGCCGCCTTCAGCTGGCATCCGGAGCAGAGCGATCAGCCCGTCGAGGAGTACGCGGCACGCCTGCGCGACCCGGAGTTCGACCGCGACTCCGTCGTCATCGCGGAGCGGGGCGCCGACCACCGCCTGCTGGGCTTCCACGAGACCAAGATGCATGCGGGCCACCCCTCGGGCCTGCGCATGGGCGAGGTCTACGTGATCGGTGTGGATCCGCAGGTGCACGCCCGCGGGGTGGGCCGCGCGCTCCTGCTCGAGGGGATGCGCAGGCTGGTGGGCACCGGGGCCGAGGCCGTCGAGCTCTACGTGGAGAGCGACAACGCCAGCGCCCTCCCCCTCTACCGCAGCACCGGATTCACCCGCACGCTCACACACGTCAGCTATGCCCCGCCGCGCGCCGCCGGAGCGTCCCAGCCCTCGGAGGCCTGAAATGCCGTACGACGTCACCGCCTTCGGCGAGGAGCACGAGCTCCCCGCCGCCCATGACAGGTTCCTCGACCGCGAGCTGTCGTGGCTCGCCTTCAACCAGCGGGTGCTGGAGACCGCGGCGGACCCGGAGCTGCCGCTCCTGGAGCGCGCCGCCTTCCTGTCGATCTTCGCCTCGAACCTCGACGAGTTCTTCATGGTGCGGGTCGCCGGCCTCAAGCGCCGCATCTCCACCGGGCTGGCCGTCCCCTCCATCACCGGCGCCCAGCCGCGCGCCGTCATGCGCTCCATCTCCAAGAACGCCCGGCTCCTGGTGCGCCGCCACGCGGAGCTGTTCCGCGACGTGCTCCGCCCGCAGCTGGAGGACGAGGGCATCTACGTCGTGGGGATCGACGACCTCACCCGTGC
>NZ_JALAHB010000109.1 GCF_022712115.1 Brevibacterium sp.
CCCCCCCCCCCCAGCTTTTTTTTTCAATCAGAAGCCGGCTTACGAGATCTTGTACGGTCTCGTGGGGTCGGAGATGGGTAAAAGAGACAGGAGCGCGACTGGCAATGCTCCCGCGGCCCGCAGCGACATCGGCATCGAGGCCGCGGGACTCACTGTCCGCTACGGCTCCGCCGCCCCCGCGCTCGAGGACGTGAGCCTGCGCGTGGAGTTCGGCCGGGTGTGCGGGCTGATCGGAGTGAACGGTTCCGGGAAGTCGACCCTGTTCAAGGCGATCATGGGGCTGGTGCGACCGGAGGCCGGCAGCGTGCGCGTGGCCGGTGAGCCCGTGTCCCGTGCCCGGCGGCGCAACCTGCTCTCCTACGTGCCGCAGCACGAGGCGGTGGACTGGAACTTCCCGGTCTCCGTCCGCGAGGTCGTGATGATGGGACGCTACGGCCGCCAGGGCGTCATGCGCACGCCGCGCCGGGAGGATCGAGAGGCTGTGCGCGATGCGATCGAGCGCGTGGGCCTGAGCGCACTCGCCGGGCGGCAGATCGGACAGCTCTCCGGAGGGCAGCGGCGACGGGCGTTCGTGGCCCGCGGGATCGCGCAGGGTGCGCGCGTCCTCCTGCTCGACGAACCCTTCGCCGGGGTCGACGCCCAGTCGCAGGCACTCATCACCGCACTCCTGCGCGAACTCGCGGCCGAGGGCGCGGCGGTCCTCGTCTCCACGCACGATCTCACGACCCTGCCCTCCCTCGCCGATGAGGCGGCACTCCTCCTGCGCCGCCTCGTCGCCGCGGGCACTCCGCAGGCGGTGCTCGCCCCGGACGTGCTGAGCCAGGCCTTCGGCCTCGTCCCTGCCTCGGCGCCCGCCCCTGCCTCGATTCCCGTTCCTGCCCCGGCCTCGGAAGGAGACCGGTGATGATCGACCTCCTCCTCGAACCGTTCGCCTTCGACTTCATGCTCCGGGCACTGGTCGTGGCCGTGGCCGCTGCGCTGGTGTGTGCCCTGCTGTCCTGCTGGCTGGTGCTCATCGGCTGGTCCCTCATGGGGGACGCGGTCTCGCACGCCGTGCTGCCCGGGGTGGTCCTCGCCTACATCCTCGGGGTGCCCTTCGCCGTGGGGGCCGTGGTCTTCGGTCTGCTCGCGGTGCTGCTGATCGGCGTGGTGCGCGACACGAGCCGCATCCGCGAGGACGCGGTGATCGGCATCGTGTTCACCTCGCTGTTCGCGCTGGGGATCGTCCTCGTCTCCGTCACGCCCAGCCACGTGGATCTGAGCCACATCCTGTTCGGGAACCTGCTGGGCGTCTCCCGCGCGGACGTCGTGCAGGTCTCGCTCCTCGCGGGCGCGGTGATGGCGGCCCTGCTCGTCAAGCGGCGCGATCTCACCCTGTTCGCCTTCGATCCCGTCCACGCGCACGCGGTGGGACTGAGCCCTCGTCTGCTGAGCGCACTGCTCCTCTGCCTCCTGGCCCTCACCGCGGTGGCGGCGCTGCAGGCCGTGGGCGTGGTGCTCGTGGTCGCGATGCTCATCATCCCCGGCGCGGCCGCACATCTGCTCACGGACAGCTTTCCACGCATGCTCCTGCTCGCCTCCGGCATCTCCGTGGCCGCCGCCGTACTGGGGCTCTGCGTGAGCTACTGGGCGGACGCCTCCTCGGGCGGAACGGTGGTCCTGGCGCAGTCCGTGATGTTCGCGCTCGCCTACCTGTTCGGACCCGCGCACGGTCTCATTCCAGGGATGCTCCGGGCGCGTCGCACCACGGCGGCCGCTCTCTGATGTGCAACCATGACCGATGGATCGACTCCCACAGAACCCTTCGACGCCGGTACGAGGAGTGCCAGGCCGCCTTGCGGTCTCACGCTCCTCGCCCCAGCGCCGTCACTTCCCCGACACCTGAGGTTCTTCCATGCACCACCGTCTCACCGCGGTGACCGCGTGCGGCACCGCCGCGGCCATCGTCACCTCCCTCGGCCTCTTCAGCGGAACCAGCGCGCTGGCTGCGGAGAACGCCCCGGACATCACCGAATCCGCCCTCACCGAGGTCGACCCGGAGGGGCTCGAACTCGCCGGAGCACGTGCGGGATCGCAGGCCACCTCCGCGGTCACGCGTGCGGACACCACCAATCTGCCGCCGCTGCTGCGGGCGCCGGCGGCCTACGGCGAGGTCTCCCGCGGGTTCACCGCCTCCGTCGCCACGCATGTCGCCTCGTCCTCCGCCGCGAGCGGGCAGGGCGCCGCCGAGGCCGGGACTGCTGCCGAGGCGGCCGTCGCCTCGGGCGGTGCAGGCACCGGCGACGCTGGAACCGGCAGCGCTGGGACCAGCGACATCCGGACCGCGGACGAGACCGTTCCGCTCCCGGACGCCTCCGGTTCCGTCACGGAGACGACGGAGGACGGCATCGCGATCGCGGCGCTCTCGCAGGAGATGGAGGTGCCGGAGGGCAACCCCGCAGTCGTGGGTCTCACCTATGACGAATACGCGGACGTGGAGTTCGAGGTGCGGGCCAAGACGGACGGCCAGTGGTCCGAGTGGTCCCACATCCACGTCGAGAACTTCGGGGAGGGCGAGCCCGGGACGGACCCGTACTACGTGGCGGGGGCGTCCAGCCTGCAGATCCGCGTGCTCGGCGACGCAGGAGTGCCCGAGGGCACCTCGATCATGCTCGTCGATCCCAAGAAGCTCGACAGCGACGCCGAAGCGGTCCGGGACAACCAGCCCCTCGTCCCTGCCGACGATGCAGGCGAGGAGTCCGGTCAGTCCGGTGATTCCGGTTCGGCCGGTGATTCTGGTGAGGCCGGCGCTGCGGCCCCCGGCATCGTCGGCACCTCGGCGCGCGGCGAGCACGGCCGCGAGTGCACCGCGACCGGCGGATGCACGTGCCCGGAGTGCGCGGGGGCAGGCGCGGCGCAGACCGTCTACCAGCCGGGGTCGGCCTCGGCGGCGGTTCCCACCTCCAAGAAGGAGGTGAAGAAGCCCACGATCCGTTCCCGGAAGGACTGGGGCGCGGACGAGTCGCTGCGGGCGGGCTCCCCGGAGTACACGAGTGCTCCCACGGCAGCCGTCATCCACCACACGGACGGCAAGAACGACTACGACGCGGAGGACGTGCCCTCGATCCTCCGCGGCATCTACACCTTCCACGTGAAGGGCCGCGGCTGGGCGGACGTGGGCTACAACGTGCTCGCGGACAAGTACGGGCGCCTGTGGGAAGGACGCGCCGGCGGAGTCGCCAAGCCGGTCCTGGGCGCACACGCGCAGGGATACAACTCCGGGACCTTCGGCATCTCCGTGCTGGGCGACTACAGCAAGAAGGCCCCGCCCCGGGAGACGCGTGATGCGGTCGCCCAGGTCATCGCCTGGAAGCTGGCGAAGTCGGACACCCCGGCCGACGGGAAGACCACTATCGAGGGCGAGCGGATGAACACGATCGTCGGTCACCGGGACGTGGGGGACACGGACTGCCCGGGTGAGGCGTTCTACGACACCTTCGGTGAGATCCGGAAGACCGCGGTCGCCTTCCAAGAGGGCAAGGATCCGGTGAAGGAGGCCGAGGAGAAGAAGGCCGCGGAGAAGGCCGAGAAGGAGCAGGCCGAGAAGGAGCAGGCCGAGAAGGACAAGGCCGACGAGGAGGAGAAGGAGAAGGACTCCGAGAAGGACGGCAGCGGCCTCGAGGGCGGAGTCGTCGACGGGATCTCCGGAGGCGCCGCCGACCTCAGCTGAGGCGCCGCCTGCGGGGTGATGCCCGCGGGGTGATGCCCGCCGGGTGCCGCCTGCGGGGTGGTGCCCGCCGGGTGCCCCCGCTGCTCGCCTCCTGCCGGGCACCGCCCGCCTGGTGCCGCCCCCACGGATAGGCTGGAGGCATGTCCGTCTCCGGCTTCTCCATCAGCACGCAGAACTACCTCAAGGCCATCTGGAGCCTCCAGGAGTGGACGGAGGCGCCCACCACTCCCAGCCTCATCGCTCAGAGGGTGGGTCTCCGGCTGTCCACGGTCTCCGGCGCGCTGCCCAAGCTCGCCGAGCAGGGTCTGGTGGTCCACGAGCCGTACAGCGGTGTGGCGCTCACGGAGGCGGGGCGTGCGGTCGCCGTCGCGATGGTGCGCCGCCACCGGCTGCTGGAGACGTTCCTCGTGCAGACGCTCGGCTACGGCTGGGACGAGGTCCACGAGGAGGCCGAACACCTGGAGCACGCCGTCTCGGATCTCATGGTCGAACGGATCGACGCGCTGCTGGGCAGGCCGGAGCGGGATCCCCACGGCGATCCGATCCCTGATGCGCAGGGCCGCGTCACCTCGCCCTCTGCCGTGCCGCTCACGGATGTGCAGCCCGGAGCGCGGGTGGTCGTGGAGCGGATCTCCGATGCGGACTCCGCCCTGCTGAAGCATCTCGCCTCGCGCGGGATCACGGTGGGCACCGTGCTCGAGGTGGGGGAGGGGGAGCCGTTCTCCGGTGCCCTGTCCGTGGCTCCCGCCGGCACTGCGGCTCCCGCCGGCGGCGAAGCCACCAGCTTGGGCGCGACGGCCGCGGCGCAGGTGTTCGTCTCCGTCAGGGGCTGAGGGTGCCGGTCCGGCGCAGATCAGTGCACCGGCCGGAACAGCGTCTCCTGCGCGATCGTCGCCACCTGCTCGCCGGACTCTGTGCCCAGCCTGCCGCGATACAGGCCGCGGCCTCGGGAGACGGACTCCGGGTGGAGGTCCATGAGGACCCAGCTGTTCATGTCCACGTCCTGGCGGAACCAGACCGCATGGTCGAGGCTGGAGCCGGAGCGGTACTCCGCCGTGTTCCAGGCACCCACTCCGCTGGAGATGTCGGAGAGGTAGGTGAGCGCGCAGAGGTGCATGAGCTGGTCCTCCGCCGGATCGCCCAGATCCTCCGTGCAGCGCGCCCAGAACCGCAGTGGATAGTCGCGGGACTCGTAGACCTGCTCGGTCAGACGCGCTTCGAACCCGAACATGCGCGGCAGCGCAGAGGTGGTGCCCATCGGCGCCTCCTCGACGGGCATGTGCTCGGAGTGCTCCGGGCTGTCGAAGGGCGCGGCGAAGGAGCAGGACATGTTGAAGATGACCTTCCCATTCTGCAGCGCCACGACCCGCCGGGCGGAGAAGGAGCGTCCGTCGCGGTCACGGTGGACCTGCAGGACGGTGGGCTGGGAGGCGTCGCCCGGGCGCAGGAAGTAGCCGTGGAGCGAGTGCGGCCGCCGGTCCGCGTCCACCGTGAGCCCGGCCGCACGCAGCGACTGCGCGGCCACCTGCCCGCCGTAGAGGGCGTAGGGCTCCTCGAAGACGTAGCCGGCGCGGTAGATGTTGGGGTCGATCCGCTCCAGCTCCATCATCTCGACGAAGGAGCCCTCCAGCGGATCCAGCCGCGTGAAGCCGACCTCGGTCATCGTGTTCCTCCTGCGTCGATGTTCCTCTGCGGTGTTCCGCCCGCGCGGCACCATCCGCCCATGAGGGGGAGTTCCGCCCGCGCCGGGCTCTCTGCCCACGATGATAGGCGTCGCACCCCGGCCGACGTGACGGCGTCCCGCCTGCGGGATACAGTGGCGGGCAGTGACATGGGGTGCTCGTCACTGCCGGCCCAGCGGGTGCGGAAGCGAGCTGAGAACACACCCATCGAACCTGATCTAGCCAGTACTAGCGAAGGGATCGTCATGACAGGCGTCGACGTCTCCTCCGCCGGGGAGCTCTCCTCGGCACTCCGCCGGGCCGCCGCGCAGGTGCGCGGCACCGTGCCCCTCGTCCAGTGCATCACCAACACGGTGGTCCAGCAGTTCAGCGCGAACGTGGTCCTTGCCGCAGGCGGGTCCCCGGCCATGCTCGACCACGAGGCGGACGCCGCGCAGTTCGCCTCCCTCGCCGGGGGCATCCTCGTGAACTTCGGCACCGCCACCAGCCACCAGCTTCTCGCGGCGGACGCCGCAGTCGGCACCGCCGGGGTGCTGGGTACGCCCTGGGTGCTCGATCCCGTCTCGCTGGGCGCGGCGGACCACCGCTCCATGCACATCCGCCGGCTCGCGGCCTCCGGTCCGGCGGCCATCCGCGGCAACGCCTCGGAGATCGCGGGTCTGGCAGGCACCGGCTCCGGCGGCCGCGGCATCGAGTCGATCGACACGGTGGACGACGTCCTCGCTCCCGCCGCCGTCCTCGCCGCGCGCACCGGTGCGGTCGTGGCCGTCTCCGGGCCCGTGGACGCCGTGGTGACCGCCCGCGGTGACAGCGCTCTCGTCGCGCGCATAGCCGGCGGACACCGCTTCATGCCCCTCGTCGTGGGCACCGGCTGCTCGCTGGGAGCGCTCACGGCCGCCTATCTGGGCGCGGCGGAGGCTGAGGCGAACGCTGCGGCCAGTACGGACCCTTCTGCGGGTGCGGATCCTGCGGCGGACTCCCGCTTCCACGCCGTCATCGCCGCCCACGCGCACTTCGCGGTGGCGGGTGCAGCCGCGGGCGCCCGTGCGCAGGGGCCGGGCAGCTTCCAGCCGGAGTTCCTCGATGCGCTCTGGGCCGCCGGGCCCGAGGCCGTGGCCGGGGCGGAGGTCACCCTCTCCCGCG
>NZ_JALAHB010000110.1 GCF_022712115.1 Brevibacterium sp.
GGCCCACCCCGCCGGAATACCCTCCGCGTCCCCTCTGTTGTCCCTGCAGAACGAGGAGGTGGGATGAGCACGCTGACTGCAGTTCCCGCGGAGGAGGACCTACGATGGGTCATGATGACTGAAGCCACGGAGACTCCCCCAGCGGAGACGGACGAGGAGCGCCACGCGCGCTTCGAACGCGACGCTCTCGAGTACGTCAACCAGCTGTACGGTGCAGCGCTGCGCATGACCCGGAATCCCGCGGACGCGGAGGACCTCGTGCAGGAGGCGTACGCGAAGGCGTATTCGGCGTTCCACCAGTACACCCCCGGCACCAACCTCCGGGCGTGGCTGTACCGGATCCTCACCAACACGTTCATCAACAGCTACCGCAGGAAGCAGCGGAGGCCGCAGGAATCGCAGGCGGACGAGATCGAGGACTGGCAGATCCACCGCGCCTCGACGCACTCGTCCTCCGACGGCCGCTCCGCGGAGCTCGAGGCGCTCGACCATCTGCCTGACTCCGACGTCACGGACGCGCTCTCCGCGCTGCCGGAGGACCGGCGCATGGTCGTGTACTACGCGGATGTGGAGGGGATGCCCTACAAGGAGATCGCGGAGGTGATGGGGACCCCCATCGGCACCGTGATGTCCCGGCTGCACCGGGGCCGGCGGCAGCTGCGGGACATGCTGCACGACTACGCGCGGGAGCGCGGGTTCGTCCACCCGGACGAACGCGGGGCGGACGCCCCGGCGGCGTCCCAGGACACGCAGGAGGAGGATTCATGAGCGCAGGAGCACAGGAGGACGAGGACCGCTGCGGTTCTGCGCGTGAGCGGAGCCTCGAGCGCATCTACCACTACCTCGACGGCGAGCTGGAGGCCGCGGAGATCCGGCAGATCCAGACCCATCTCGACTGCTGCACCAACTGCCAGGACGAGTACGAGGTGGAGGCACTGCTCAAGGAGCTCGTGAAGCGCTCCTGCACGGGCAGCGCGCCGGAAGGTCTGCGGGAGCGCATCCAGCAGCGGATCGTGGTGGAGCGCCGGACGACGGTGATCCGGCGGATCGACGGCGGCTGACGGCCGCCGGCACACGCTGAAGGCCCGGCCGCATCGATGTCGATGCGGCCGGGCCTTCGTGCGAGGCGGGTGCCGGAGGGGATCCGGCACCCTGCCTGTCAGGTGTTGGGACGCTTGCCGTGGTTGGCGCCGCGCCTCTTGCGGTCGCGGCGCTTGCGTGCTCGCTTGCTCATGTTCACTCCTTCGGATAGACCCGTTGATTCTCCCACAGCCGCAGACGAGCGGCAAAAGCGCGCAGGCTCAGTCCTCGCCGAGGACGTCCGGGACGCCCAGCCACTCGAACCACCCGCGATTGAGCACGAGCCAGGCGAGGAGACCGTAGCCCTCCTGCGCCGGTGTGCCTGAGCGCGAGGCGGCGAGTTCGCGCTGCCACACCGGGTGGGAGCGCAACGGGGTGAAGGCGTCCACGTAGGGGATGCCGCGGCGATGGGCGACATCGGAGAAGCCGGTGCTGAGCTCCGCGAGCCGGCGGTTGCTGTCGGCGTCGCGCACCGGGGTGGGCCCCACCACGAAGGCGGAGACCTCCTGCGTGAGCGCCGTGTCGAGGACGTTCGCGATGTTGAGGCGCGCGCGAGCCACCGAGATGCCGGTGTCCGCGTCCGCCGCGCCCAGACCCAGCACCAGGCGGTTCTCCGTGTCGTCGGAGAACCGGCGGCAGGCCTCCGTCATGCAGCGCTCGGACAGCCCGGTGGTGTCCTCCCCGGCGACGGCCAGGGCGTGGAAGTCCGCCTCCGGGGCGGAGGGATAGGTGCGTGCGGCGACGCGGCCCACCCAGCCCATTCCGCGCCCATCGCCGTGGCCGGCGACCAGCTGGTCGCCGACCACGACGATGGTCTGCCTGCGCTTGGCGATCACCGAGCGAAGACCTGCTCGACGAGATCGGCCTGCTCGGCGTCGTGCACGTGCTTGAGACCGGTGGCCGGGGAGGCCGAGGCCGCACGGGCAATGACGCGGAGCTCACGGCCGCCCAGCACTGCGGGCAGGTTGAGCGCCATGAAGGGCCATGCGCCCTGGTTCTCCGGCTCCTCCTGAGCCCAGACGAACTCGACGTCCGGACCGTAGGCGCCCAGCGCCTGCTCGATCGAGTGCTCGTCGAGCGGGTAGAGCTGCTCGAAGCGGACGAGCGCGGTCTCGGTGTCCTCGAGCTTGCTGCGCTTGGCGAGGAGGTCCCAGTAGAGCTTGCCGGAGACCATGACCACGCGCTTGGCCTTCGCGGGCTCCACCGCGGTGTCCGCGATGACCGGCTGGAAGCTGCCGCTGGTGAACTGCTCCACGGACGTCGAGGCGGCCTTGAGGCGGAGCATCGACTTGGGGGTGAACACGACGAGCGGACGCTTCACACCGGCGTGCGCGTGGCGGCGCAGGAGGTGGAAGTAGGATGCGCCGTCCGCCGGGTTGGCGATCGTCATGTTGTCCTCCGCCGCGAGCTGCATGAACCGCTCGATGCGCGCCGAGGAGTGGTCCGGACCCTGGCCCTCGAAGCCGTGGGGGAGCAGGAGCACCACACCGGAGGTCTGCTGCCACTTCTGCTCGGACGCGGAGATGAACTCGTCGATGACGGACTGCGCGCCCTGGGCGAAGTCGCCGAACTGCGCCTCCCAGAGGACGAGGGCCTCCGGCCTCTCCACCGCGTAGCCGTACTCGAAGCCCATCGCGGCGTACTCGCTCAGCAGCGAGTTGTAGATCCAGAAGCGGCCCTGGTCCTCGGAGAGATTGGCGAGGGGGGTCCACTCGTTGCCGTTCTCGTAGTCGACGAACACGGCCTGGCGCTGGGTGAAGGTGCCGCGGCGGACGTCCTGGCCGGACATGCGCACCGGCACGCCCTCGAGCAGGAGCGAACCGAAGGCGAGCTGCTCCGCGAAGCCCCAGTCGATGCCGCCCGAACGCGTCATCTCCCGGCGCTTCTCCAGCAGGCTGCGCAGCTTCTTGTGGACGGTGAAGCCCTCCGGGATGTCCATGAAGGCATCGCCGATCCGCTCCAGCACATCGGTGCTCACGGCTGTCTCCGGTGCGGTGTAGCCCTCGATCTGACGCGAGTTCTGATCGATGCCGAACGCGGACGGACGGTTCTCCGACTTCTCCGCCTCGCGGGTCTCCGCGAAGGCGGTCTCCAGCTTCTGCTGGAAGTCCGCGAGCGCCTCCTGCGCCTCGTCCGCGGTCATGCACTTCCTGCCCACGAGCGATTCCGTGTAGATGCGGCGGACCGTGGACTTCTGGTCGATGAGGGAGTACATGATGGGCTGCGTCATCGAGGGGTCGTCGCCCTCGTTGTGGCCGCGGCGGCGGTAGCACACGAGGTCGATGACGATGTCGCGGTTGAAGGCCTCACGGTACTCGAAGGCGAGCTGGGCGGCGCGGTAGACGGCCTCGGGGTCGTCGCCGTTCACGTGGAGGACGGGAGCGCCGATGATCTTCGCGACGTCCGTCGAGTAGAACGAGGAGCGGGCCGAGGCCGGGGAGGTCGTGAAGCCCACCTGGTTGTTGATGACGAGGTGGATGGTGCCGCCGGTGCGGTAGCCGCGCAGCTCGGAGAGGTGGAGGGTCTCCGCCACGACGCCCTGACCCGCGAAGGCGGCATCGCCGTGGACCAGCACGGGGAGCACGGTGAAGGCCGTCTGGTCCGGGTCGATGACGTCCTGCTTGGCGCGGGTGATGCCTTCGAGGACCGGGTCCACCGTCTCCAGGTGGCTGGGGTTGGCGGCGACGTAGACCTTGGTCGTGTTGCCGTTGGGGGACGTGAAGGAGCCCTCGGTGCCGAGGTGGTACTTCACGTCGCCGGAGCCCTGCACGTTCGCCGGGGAGAGGGAGCCGTCGAACTCCTGGAACACCTGGCCGTAGGACTTGCCGGCGATGTTCGTGAGGACGTTGAGGCGGCCGCGGTGGGCCATGCCGATGGTGACCTCGTCCATGCCGGAGTCCGCGGCCTGGTTGAGGATCTCGTCGAGGAGGACGATGGTGGACTCGCCGCCCTCCAGCGAGAAGCGCTTCTGCCCGATGTACTTGGTCTGCAGGAAGGTCTCGAAGGCCTCCGCGGCGTTGAGCCGGCCCAGGATGTGGCCCTGCTCGTCGCGGGTGAGGTCCTCGTGCGGGACCTCCAGCTTCGACTGGAACCAGCGGCGCTGCTCCGGGTCCGCGATGTGCATGTACTCGATGCCGGTCGTGCGGCAGTAGGAGTCGCGCAGGAGCCCGAGGATGTCCCGCAGGGGCATCATGCGCTTGCCGCCGAAGCCGCCGGTGGGGAACTCGCGCTCGAGGTCCCAGAGGGTGAGGCCGTGCGTGTTGATGTCCAGGTCCGGGTGGGAGCGCTGGCGGTAGACGAGCGGGTCGATGTTGGCCATGAGGTGGCCGCGGGAGCGGTAGGCGTCGATGAGCTCGATGACGCGCGCGGTCTTGTTCACCACGTCGTAGTCGTCGGCGGAGACGTCCGGCACCCAGCGCACCGGCTCGTAGGGCAGGCGCAGGGACGCGAAGATCTCGTCGTAGAAGCCGTCCTCGCCCAGGAGCAGACCGTGGACCTGCTTGAGGAACTCCCCGGAGCCGGCTCCCTGGATCACGCGGTGGTCGTAGGTGGAGGTGAGGGTGAGGACCTTCGAGACCGCCAGCTTGTTGAGGGTCTCCTGGCTCGCGCCCTGGAACTCCGCGGGGTAGTCCAGCGCACCCACGCCGACGATGCAGCCCTGGCCCACCGTGAGACGGGGCATGGAGTGGACGGTGCCGATCCCGCCGGGGTTGGTGAGCGAGACGGTGGTGCCGGCGAAGTCCGCCGCCGTGAGCTTGCCGTCGCGGCCGCGTGCCACGAGGTCGTCGTAGGCGTCGACGAACTGCGTGAAGGTCAGCGTCTCCGCCTTCTTGATGTTCGGCACGAGGAGGCTGCGGGTGCCGTCCTTCTTGGGGACGTCGATGGCGATGCCGAGGTTCACGTGGCCGGGCTGTACCATCACCGGCTTGCCGTCGCGGACGTCGTAGTAGACGTTCTGGCTGGGGATCTCCCGCAGCGCGCGCACCACGGCGAAGCCGATGATGTGGGTGAAGGAGACCTTGCCCCCGCGGGTGCGGCGGAGGTGGGAGTTGACGACGATGCGGTTGTCGATCAGCGCCTTCGCCGGCAGCGCCCGCACGGAGGTGGCGGTGGGCAGCGTGAGCGAGTCGTCCATGTTCTTGGCGATGAGCTTGGCGGGCCCGCGCAGCTTGGTGACGACGTCCTCGACGTCCTCCTGCTGCGCCTGGGGCTTCTCCGGGAGGTTGTTCGCCCCGGCGGACTTGCTCTCTGCCTTGGTCGTCTCCGACTCCGCGACGGAGGGGGTCACGCCCTTGGGGGAGTCGGTGGCTGCGGCGGCTGTCCGCGCCGGCGCCTTGGCGGGCTCGGCGGTCTGCGCGGGAGCGGCCGACTGCGCCGGAGCGGTCTTCGCGGCGCCCACGGCACCTCCGTTCCGCTCGAACTCCTGGAAGACAGGCCACCAGGACTTGTCGACGGAGTTCCTGTCGGCCTTGTACTGCTCGTACATTTCCTCAACCAGCCACTCGTTCGAACCGAAGTCGGACGCAGTGGTCGCGGGGGTGCTCGTAGACACGGGGTTGTTCGCCCTCTTCCTCGTATGGAGATATCCCAGTGCGGCCAGTGTATCCGCGTTGGGTGCGGCTGCACGAGGATGGTTCACAATGGTCGTATGCGATTCATCACCGGCCGTCCCGAGACGGACCTCACCTACTCGGACGTGTTCCTCGTCCCCTCCCGTTCGCAGGCGGCCAGCCGCTTCGACGTGTCGCTCGAGACCGCGGACGGGACCGGCACGACCATTCCCCTCGTCGCCGCCAACATGACCGCCGTCTCCGGCCGGCGCATGGCGGAGACGCTGGCGCGCCGGGGAGGTCTGGCCGTCCTCCCGCAGGACATCCCCCTCGACGCCGCCGCGGCGACGATCCGCTGGGTCAAGGAGCGCCATCCGGTGCTGGAGACCCCGGTGCGTCTGGGACCGGACGACACCGCGCTCGAGGCCCTGCACCTGGTGCGCAAGCGCTCGCACGGGCACGTGGTGGTCACGGACGCCGAGCGCCGCGTGCTGGGAGTCGTGTCCGCGGACTCGCTGGAGTCCGTCGACCGCTTCACCCCGCTCTCACGGCTGCTGGACTCGTCCTCGCGCACCCTCGAGCTCGACGCCCTGGCCCACGCCCGCCCCACGCGGGCCGCGCTCTCCGCGCTCTACGACGACTTCGTCGCCTCCCGCTCCGCGTTCGTCCCGGTGGTGGACTCCGGAGAGCTCGCGGGTGTGCTCACACCGCAGTCCCTCCTGCGGGCCTCGGTCTACAGCCCCGCGCTCGACGGCGAGGGCAGGCTGCGCATCGCGGCGGCGGTGGGGGTCAACGGCGACGCGGCGGGCCGCGCGGAGGCGCTCGTCGCCGCGGGGGCGGACGTCCTCGTCATGGACACGGCGCACGGACACCAGGAGAAGATGATCGAGGTCCTGCGTCAGGTGCGCGCCGCCGGCCTGGGCGTGCCGCTCGTGGCCGGCAACGTGGTGACCGCCGAGGGCGTGGAGGAC
>NZ_JALAHB010000111.1 GCF_022712115.1 Brevibacterium sp.
CCCTCGCGCCCGGCCGGCGGCGGGCGCCCGCCTTGATCCGCGTCACCCTTCCCCTGCCTCCGGTGTGCTGGGCGGAGCGCGCCGGGGCCGCGCTCCACCCATCACACCGAAGGAAGCAGAAGGATGACGCAGATCAAGGCGGGCACCAGCCGCCGGACGTTCACGAAGGCGGCCGCATGGGCCACTCCCGTCATCGCAGCGGCGGCCACCGCGCCGATGGCCGCCGCGAGCACGGAACCGCCGGAGGAGGCGACGAGCATCGGCGGAACGAGCACCAGCCCGAAAGTCGGCAACGTCGGGTTCATCCGCCCGCAGGGGCTCGATCCGAACGGCAACGAGGGATACTTCCCGAACGGCCAGACCTTCCGTCTCCTCTCCTCGGACCTCGACTTCGACACCATCGTCACCGCGATCATGGGCGGCACGATCGTGAAGCTCTCCGACGGCGAGTGGCTCATCACTCCGGACGACGGAGTGACCTCCGTGAACATCACCTTCAACAGCCCGGTGCCGGGCTCGTACCGGCTCGTGAGCGAGGGCCCCGTGGACCCGGGGCAGTCCTGGGGCGGCACCGTCCTGCCCTGAGCGGACACGAGGCCGCCCAGGGGCACGGCGCGGAGACCCCCGTCCCGACCTCGCCCCTGGGCATCCGTCCCCCGGCACCGCTGCCGCTGCCGGGGGACGTGCTGCGGAGGCGCGGGCTCACGCCCGCTCCTCCGCTTCGCTCATGTCCTTCCGGCCCGCGGGAGGGTGGCGGGAACGGCATTCCCCGAGACGACCACGGTGCCGGCAGCTGTTTCGAGGAGAATAGGGCATGGCCCCCACAACGGACCCGGTCGCAGGCATCGTCGACCGGCCCCGCCTCTATCGCGTGCTCGACGCCGGGCACGTCCGCCTCTGCATCGTGCAGGGGCCCAGCGGCTGCGGCAAGACCACCCTGGTGCGCAGCTGGCTGCGCCGGCAGGGGGACCTGCCCGCGATCTGGGTGCCCCTGAGCGAGGGCGTGACGACGCCTACGAGCATCTGGGCGAGTCGATGCACGCCGTCGACGCGGACCTCATGCACCTCCTCGCGGAACGGCCGGAGCTCCGCGTCGTCCTCACGACGCGCGCCCCCACCCGCACGGCGGACCTCGATCTCACGGACGGTTCCGTGGTGCGCGTCGTCACCCTGAGCGAGCTCGCACTCACCGAGGACGAGACGAAGGAGCTGCTGCAGAGCCAGGCGGGCATGCGCGACGAGGCGACCGCGGCCTCGGCGGCGGCCGCCGTGGTCCGCGCGACGCGGGGCTTCGCACTGGCGGTCCGCTCAGTCGTCCTCACCATCGCGCAACTGGGCCGGATGCCGCCGCTGGACTCCGAGGAGTGGGGTGCCGTCACGGCACGGCTCGAATCGCTCCTGCCGGATGCACGGACCGTGCAGTTCGTCTCCGACACCAGCGTTCCTCCGTACGTGGACGTGGAGCTGGGCAGGCGCCTGACCGGAGCCGCAGACGCGTCCGCGCTGTTCTCCGTCCTGGAGCGGAACGGGTTCGGCAGATGGATTCCCTACGCCCCCGGACGGCAGGTCTTCCAGTACGTCGAGACGATCCGCTCGTCGTTCCGGACCCGGGCCTCCCGCGATCCGGCGCGCTTCTCACAGCTGTGCACCACGACGGCGGAATGGCTGCTCGACAACGAGGAGGTCGTCTCGCAGGCGCTCCTCTACGCCCTGGAGGGACGGGACCATCGCCTCGCGGACCGCGTCTTCTTCACACTCGTCATCGAGAACCCGGACAGCTACACCACCGATCGCTTCCTCACACCGCTGAGCGGCGTCCCCGAAGACGATCTCCGCACGCACCCCATGCTCGCATTCGGGCTCGCCCTCGCACTGACCGCCAGCCCCGTCCGCCGCGCGGAAGCACCCCGGATCGCACGGATCGCGGCGGAGGCCGAGGCCGGCCACTCCTACGCGGAACCGCACGTCGACGAGTTCGCCCTCGCCGCGATGCGCGCCATCGCCTGGCGGCTCGCCAACCGGCACCGCGAATCCGCCGCGCTCAGCACGCGCGCACTGCGGCTCGCCGAGCAGGCGAGCGCGGCGAACGGCTCGCAGTTCAGCGGGCACGTGGGGACGATCCTGCGGCAGCTCAGCTATTCGCTGTTCCAGGGCGGCCAGTTCGACGAGGCGATGCAGGCCGCGGAACGCTCGGTCTCCCTGTGCCGCACTCCGGTCACGCGGGACTTCTCCCTCGTCTACGCCGCTGGCTATCACGCATTCACCGGCGACGTGATCCGCGCCGGAGCGCTGTCCGCATCGATCGACACCCGCTCGTGGCCGCCGGAGTTCCGCGACTCCTACCTCAACGGCATGGGAATCGTCGCGAACGGGTACCACCGCCTGGACGCCCTCGACCACGCCGGAGCCCTCGACGTCCTGCGCCACGCGGACGGCTTCATCGGCACGGCGGAGTTCTGGCCGTTCCTCACCGCGCTCTCCCTCTCCGCCCGCAGCGGTCTGGGGCAGGGCCTGCCCGAGGCGCGGCGGCTGCTGCGCGAGCTGCGCGGCGCTGTCCCGCCGCCGGGCGTGGGCGAGAACGTGGCCACCGAACGCCTCTGCGCGGTGCTGGCCCTCGCACTGGTCTCCGCGGGCGAAACGGCTGAGGCGGCGCGCCTGCTGGCCCGGCTCCCCCGGCTCGGGCCCCAGCTGGCAGGTGCGCAGATCGCGGTGCTGCTGGCCTCCGGCAGGGAGCAGGAGGCCCACGACCGCACACGGCGCGCACTGGAGTGCACAGGCCACACGCTCCGCTCGGAGGCGGAGACCCAGCTCCTGGGCGCGGTGGCCGCCCTGCGGGTCGGGGCCCTCGACGACGCCAGGGCACTGCTGGTCGCGAGCGCGGTCACGTGGGACGTGTACGGCCCCCGCGCTCACGTGGCCTGGCTGCGGCCCGAGGACCGGCGGCGTCTCGGCGAGCTGTTCGCCGACGACAGCGGCGCCGTGGTCGGCCGCTTCCTCGACGCACGGGAGGCGACCCCCGGAGCCGTGCCGGGCCGCGCACCGGAGCCCGGCGGCCCTGTCTCGCCGCAGCGGTTCCCGGCCCCGCTCCTCACACGGCGGGAGAAGGTCGTCCTCAGCGCACTCGCCTCGCACGCCTCCGCCCGTGACATCGCCGAGGTCCTCGTCGTCTCGCCCAACACCGTGAAGACCCAGCTACGCAGCATCTACCGCAAGCTCGGTGCGTCCTCGCGCCGGGAGGCTCTGGACCTCGCGCGCGGACAGGGGCTGCTGCCCGAGCCGTGACCGGTCGCCCGCATGCGGTATGACGGCTCCTTCACCCCGAAGCCCGCGACAGGGTGAATTCGAGGGTGAACAATCCTCCGCCGCCGCTGCCTCGGACCTCTTCGCCACCGGACGCGTCATACGATCACCGCACTGAATTGGATCCGGCGGCGGAGGGGAGGGCCCGGCATGAACGCGCACGTCCGTGCGGACTTCGGCTCCGTCTCCGTGTCGATCCACCGCCTGGACGCCGCGACCGGCCTGGACCTGGACCTCGGCACGGACGCCCTCCATCTGCTGGTGGCTCGCGGCGGCGACCTCCGGATAGTCCTCCGGCCCCACGAGGGCGGCACCGTCTCCCGGTCCGCGACCGGCCCGCAGCCGGCCGCGGACGAGTGGCCGGCCACGGCCGGGCGCACCGCGTCCCAGGTCTGCGACGGTGAGGGTGCGCTGCTCCACTCCCTCGCGGACTGCGAGCTGTTCACGGCGGAGGGCTGCGAGAGCGTCGTCATCTCGGTGCCCCTCGAACTCGCCGCAGAGCTGGAGGGATTCTCCGACGTCGGCACTGCGCCGCTGCTGCTCGCCGGGACGCCCATGCTGCTCATGCCGATGGCCGCATTCGCCTCACAGGCGGCACGCGGCGACGGCGCCTCCGCTTCCGCGCTCAGCGTGTACTACGTGGAGAAGCTGATCCAGGAGATGATGCTGGGCATCGTCGCCCACACGGCCAGGATCTCGCGCGTCCTCACGCCCCGGGACGCCTACAGCGACGCACTCGACGTGATCGCCGCGCAGTACGCGGACCCCACGCTCAGCTCCGACCGCATCGCCGCGACGGTGAACATGTCCAGGCGGCAGCTCGAACGGCTCTTCGCCCGGCGCGGGGCCAGCATCCGGGGCACTCTCCGCAGCGTCCGCGTGCAGCAGGCCGCAGAACTGCTGCAGGATGAGACGTACGACGCGCTGAGCACGGCGCGCATCGCACAGCACGTGGGCTACGGAGGCGCTTCCAGCCTGGCACGCGCATTCGCGCAGGAGGGTTATGATTCTCCCTCGGCTCTGCGCAGCGGGGCCCGCGCCGCCTCGTGAGCGACGGGCTGCGGGGGCGTCCTCCATCTCGCTGAGGGTCCTCGCTGCCGGCGGATGCGGGTTGCCGGATGCGGGCCGGTGGATGCATGCCGCCGGGACCCGCCCTCACCCCCGCAGCCTCACCCCGGCAGCGCCACAGGCACCGCTCTGCCGTACGGCCAGTCCTGGTGGACCGCGGCGGGATCGGAGGGGTGCCTGCCGGGCGCAGGGCTGCGGACCTGTTCTTCGGTCTCGCGCGGGTCCTCACCTCGGCGGCTGCCGGCGGAGAGCGCGACGATCCGGTCCTCGTCCAGGGCGGAGTTCTCGAACATCCCGCAGCAGAGGCCGTCGCGGAACACCACCACCCGGTGACAGCTGCCGATGATCTCCGTGAGGTCCGGGGACCCGAGCAGGACCGCAGCGCCGGATGCCGTGAGCTCCTGCAGATGACGCCGGAATGCGACCCGGCCCGCCTCGTCCACCCCACGGGTGGGGTCGTCGAGGACGAAGACGGAGCTCTCGACCGCCTCGACGGTCCCCGCGGTGACCTCCTCCCTGCCCGCGGCCGCCCTGATGACGGATTCCGCACCGGAGCCGCGCAGCCCCGCGATCCCCAGCACCTCGCCTGCGCGCACGGAGAAGCTCGCACCGCGCACGCCGCCCGCCGTGCCGAGGCCGGTCACGGAGAGAAGCACCTCACCGGGCTCCGCGGGCAGGGGGCGAGCGCGGCGGCGCAGCCTCTGACCGAACACCCGGCGCACGAGGGAGTCGCGGTCGAGGTCGGCACCCGTGACCTCGGCCCGCACCTCACCGTCGCTCAGGATCACCGCACGGTCGCACAGTCCCCGCACCTCCTCGAGCCGGTGCGTCGCATAGAGGACGGCCCGCCCCTGCGCGGCCATCCGGCGGAGCAGGTCCATGCAGAGGAGCATGTCGAATCCGCTGAGGGCGCTCGCGACGTCGTCGAGGAGAACGACGCTGCTCCCCTCGTGCGCGACGCGGACCATCTCCACCAGCGCGATCTCCGCATCGCTCAGGCTCCCGATGCGCTCGGCACCGGTGAAGTCGAGGCCGTGCGCCGCGAACGCCTGCTGTGCCGCCGCACGGCGATCCGCGGGCATCGCCTCCTCCGGCATGTGCCTGTAGAGCGCCTCCGCGGTGAGCAGCGGTGCCGGGATCCGCGGATGCTGGGCGACGGTGCTGATTCCCGCGGCGAGCGCCTCCGACTCGTCACGCGGGGAGACGGGCTCACCGTGCACGCACAGTCGTCCCGCAGCCGGCGGCCGCCTGCCGCTCGCGGCCTCGATGAGCGCGGACGTGCCCGCACCGTTCGCCCCGACGAGGGCGACGACCTCCCCCGCGCGGAGGTCCATGTCCACGTTCCGCAGCCGCGTGCGCCGCCCTTCCCCCACCGTGAGCCCGGTCATCCCCAGCACCGCTGCCGCATCCACCCGGCATCACCCTCTCCCGCAGAAACCGCGTCCGCTCCGCCGCCACTGCGATTCTATGGCGGCAGGACGGCGTACCGCCCCGGGTCGGCACCGGGCGAATGACGCACCGCCGCCGGCGAACGACACCGAGCGAGGAGCACACGGAAGACACCACCCCGGGGCGACGGCGCGCTCACCGGGACGACGGTGTGCTCACAGCGACGACGGCAGTGCCGGACTCACCGGTACGACAGCGGCAGTGCCGCATGCCTCCCGTTCCGGTGCGGCCACTTTTTGGTATACCGAATGCTATGGTGGCGCGCATGGAATCCCCCATGCTCCCCTCCGGCGATGAGGACTCCGAGGTCGCCCGCGTCACGCTGCAGCTGCGTGAGCAGATCCTCGACGGCGTCCGCGCCCCCGGCAGCCGCCTCGTCGAGCGCAGTCTGGCCGAGGAGCTCGCTGTGAGCCGGGTTCCGGTGCGCGAGGCTCTCAGGACGCTCGCGGCGGAAGGACTGGTGACGCTCCGGCCGCGCACCTGGGCCACCGTCCGCGTCTTCGCCCCGGAGGACATCGCCGACCTCATCGAGGTGCGCCGCCTCTGGGAGGCCCGCGCCTTCCGCCTGGCCGCGCTCCGCCGCACACCTGCGGGCCTGGCGCGCCTGCGCGCCGCACTGCGCGCTCAGGCCGAGGCCGCCGGGCGCGGAGACGCGATCCGCGCCCGCCGCGCGGCCGCCGATTTCCACGCGATCGTGCTGGAGCTGGCCGGGAACCACCTGCTGCGCGAACTCGGGCAGACCCTCAACAGTCGCATGCGCTGGCTCCTGGCGCAGCATGACGACCTCGCGCACATGACCGCGGAGCACCGCGCCCTCTGCGAGGCCATCGAGGAACAGGACGCCGAGGCCGCCGGCCGTCTGGGCGCCGCTCACCTGCACAGCAGCCTGCGCCACCTCGCACCGGATGCCGCCGAGGCCGCCCGCACCCGCCTGGCCGACCACCCGGGCGGCCTCGCCCGTCCAGGCCGGACGGACGGCGACACCGCCCACTCGCATGAGACCTCCCTCCGGGAAGACGACAGAGCCGCACAGTGAACCAGAGCCGCACAGTGAACCGACCGCATCCGCACCGCACCCCACTCGACGCACTCGCCCTCATCAGCCTCGCTCTGCTGGCAATCTGCCTGCGCCCTGCGGCCACGGCCGTGGGCCCCGTCCTGGAGGAGCTCCAGACCGCCTTCGGACTGCACGGCTGGCAGACCGGACTGCTCACCGCCATGCCCGGGTTCGCCTTCGCCGTGTTCGGGGCCTTCTCCTTCGTGCTGCTCCGCCGGCTCGGGCTGTTCTGGTCGCTGGCGGCCGCGAGCGCGGCGATCGGCGCGGGACTGCTCCTCCGGATCTTCGCCGGGGGCTGGTGGGGCTTCGCGGCCTTCACCACGCTCGCCCTCGCCGGCATGGCCCTGGGCAACGTGCTCCTGCCGGTCTTCGCGAAGGCCCGCTTCCCGCAGCGGCAGTCGCTGGCCGTCACCCTGTTCACGGGGAGTCTGGGGCTCGGTTCGACGCTGCCGGCGCTGTTCACCGCCCCGCTCACGGCGGCCTCGGGAGGCTGGCAGCTGGGACTGGGCATCTGGACCGTCCTCCCGCTCATGGCGCTCCTCTCCTGGTTCGCCTTCAGGAAGGCGGCGTTCCCGCCCGAGGCCGCTCCCCAGGACGAGGTCCGAGGCGCCCACCTGCCCGCGGACGCACCCACGGCTCCCACGGACGGCGCACCACCTGCGTCCGCGAACGGCGGCGAAGGCTCCGGCGCGCCCGCGGAGCCCGGCGAAGGCTCCGCACGGAAGCAGGCACCCGGCGTAGTGCGCTCACGCGGCGTCTGGCTGCTCACGCTGTTCTTCGGGCTGCAGTCGCTGCACGCGTACACCCACTTCGGCTGGGTCGCGCAGATCTACCGCGATTCCGGGCTCTCCGCCGTCGAGGCCGGGTTCATGATCACCCTCATCATCGCGGTGGGCATCCCCGGCGGCTTCATCGCCCCGCTCATCGTCGTGCGCCGCTGGCACACCCGCACCGTGCTGGGCTGCTACGGGGCGATCTCCGCCGCCGGCTACACGGGGCTCCTCCTGGCCCCCACCTCTCTCCCGTGGCTCTGGGCGCTGTGCCTGGCGGTCGGGGCTCTCTCGTTCCCCTCCGCCCTCGCACTCATCAGCGCCCGCACCCGCGATCCGGAGATCACGGCCCGGGTGTCCGCCTTCGTGCAGTCCGCAGGCTACCTGTTCGCCGCCGGCGGCCCGCTGCTCATCGGCATGGTGCTGTCCCGCACCGGCAGCTGGGACGTGCCCCTGCTCGGGCTCGTCGTCCTCGCCCTCGCGATGGGTGCGGCGGGCGTGCTGGCGGGATCCCCGCGCCCGCTCGACCCGGAGCTCGGCGGAACAGCCCGGACGCGGCTGTAGGACATCGGCTCCGCACCGGGCGAGGCCGTCTCCGGCCCTGCCCGGCCGTGACGGCACCGGCCGAGGCGCGGTGACCCGCACCTCGGCCGCCCGGACCATGTGGAGACGCGGAGGAGCCGGGGAGAGCACGTGCTCTCCCCGGCTCCTCCGCAGGGATTCCTCCGGCCGGTGCCGGCCGGTGCCGGCCTGCCCGCGGACGTCAGCTGCCCGGGCTCACCCGCCGGGCTCGTCACCCCGGCCCGGCTCGTCACCCCGGCCCGGCTCACCGCACGGTGCTGAGCCTCAGGCCCTGCTCCTCGAAGGCCTCGGGCCGGTCCACCGTCACGGTGTCGCCGTCGCGCACCTCGCCCGCCAGGATCTCCTTGGCCAGCCTGTCGCCGATCTCCCGCTGCACCAGGCGACGGAGCGGGCGAGCGCCGTAGGCGGGGTCGTAGCCCTCCATCGCCAGCCAGTCCTTGGCCGCCGCGGTGGCCTGCAGGGTGATGCGCCGCTCCGCGAGCCGCTGCTGCATCTCCGCGATCTGCAGATCCACGATCCGGCTGAGCTCCGCGGTGCTGAGCGCGTCGAAGAGCACGACGTCGTCCAGCCGGTTGAGGAACTCCGGCTTGAAGGCCATGTGCACGACCTCCATCACCTTGGACCTCTGCTCCTCCTGCGTGAGCGACTGGTCCACGAGGAACTGCGAGCCCAGGTTGGAGGTGAGGATGAGGATCGTGTTGCGGAAGTCCACGGTCCTGCCCTGCCCGTCCGTGAGCCTGCCGTCGTCGAGCACCTGCAGGAGGATGTCGAAGACGTCCGGGTGCGCCTTCTCCACCTCGTCCAGCAGGACGACGGAGTACGGCCTGCGCCGCACGGCCTCGGTGAGCTGACCGCCGGATTCGTAGCCCACGTATCCGGGAGGCGCACCCACGAGCCGGGACACCGAGTGCTTCTCCCCGTACTCGCTCATGTCGATGCGCACCAGCGCACGCTCGTCGTCGAAGAGGAAATCCGCGAGGGACTTCGCCAGCTCCGTCTTGCCCACACCGGTGGGGCCGAGGAACAGGAACGAACCGGTGGGCCTGTCCGGATCGGACACACCCGCGCGCGAACGCCGGATCGCATCCGAGACGGACTGCACCGCCGCCTTCTGCCCGATCAGCCGCTCACCGATCACGTCCTCCGCGTGAAGGAGCTTCTCCCGCTCCCCCTGCAGCAGACGGCCGGCGGGGATGCCGGTCCAGGCGGCGACCACCTCGGCGATGTCGTCGGCGCGCACCTGCTCGTTCACCATGGGCCGGTCGGAGCCGTCCTCCTGGTCCTCGCCCGAGGCCTCGGCGGCCTGCGCTGCGGCCTCGGCTGCGGCGATCTCCTTCTCCACGGCGGGGATCTCGCCGTAGAGCAGCCGCGAGGCGGTCTCCAGGTCCGTCTCCCGCGTGGCGATCTCCGCCTGCGAACGCAGGTCGTCGAGCTTCTTCCTCAGCTCGCCCACGCGGTTGAGATCCGCGCGCTGGCGCTCCCAGACCGCATTGAGGCGGCCGAGCTCCTCCTGCTTGTCCGCGAGGTCCGCCTGCAGCGCCTCGAGGCGCTCCTTCGACGCGGCGTCGGACTCCTGCGAGAGTGCGAGCTCCTCCATCTTCAGCCGGTCCACCACACGGCGGAGCTCGTCGATCTCGATGGGAGCGGAGTCGATCTCCATCCGCAGGCGCGAGGCCGCCTCGTCCACCAGGTCGATCGCCTTGTCCGGCAGCTGCCGGTCCGGGATGTAGCGGTGGGACAGGGAGGCCGCGGCCACGAGCGCGGAGTCCGCGATGGTGACCTGGTGGTGGGCCTCGTAGCGCTCCTTGAGACCGCGGAGGATCGCCACGGTGTCCTCGACGCTGGGCTCGCCCACGAACACCTGCTGGAACCGGCGCTCCAAGGCGGGGTCCTTCTCGATGTTCTCGCGGAACTCGTCCAGGGTGGTCGCACCGATCATGCGCAGCTCGCCGCGGGCCAGCATGGGCTTGAGCATGTTGCCGGCGTCCATGCTGGAGTCCCCTCCGGCACCGGCGCCCACGACCGTGTGGATCTCGTCGATGAACGTGATGACCTCACCGTCGGAGCCCTTGATCTCCTCCAGCACGGCCTTGAGGCGCTCCTCGAACTCACCGCGGTACTTGGCGCCCGCCACCATGGCGGAGAGGTCGAGGCTGATGAGCTGCTTGTTGCGCAGGGACTCCGGCACGTCGCCGGCGACGATCCGCTGCGCGAGCCCCTCGACCACGGCGGTCTTGCCGACGCCGGGCTCGCCGATGAGGACGGGGTTGTTCTTGGTGCGGCGGCTGAGCACCTGCACCACACGGCGGATCTCCGAGTCGCGGCCGATCACCGGATCGAGCTTCCGCTCCCGTGCGGCCGCCGTGAGGTCCACGCCGTACTTCTCCAGCGCCTGGAAGGTGGACTCCGGATCCTCGCTCGTCACCTTCTTCCCGCCGCGCACCTGCGGGAGGACCGCGAGCAGGGCCTCTCGGGTGGCCCCGGCGCTCTTCATCGCCTGACCCACCTCACCCTGCTCCGCCGCGGCCCCCAGCAGGAGGTGCTCCGTGGAGACGAAGGTGTCGCCCAGGGCCTGCATCTCCTGCTCCGCGGCATTCAGCAGCGCCATGGCCGGGCGGGAGAGGCCGGGCTGGCTCACGGACTGCCCGGAGACCGTGGGCTGCGCGGCGAGGATCCGCTCCGCGGCGGCGCGCAGGGGCGCGGCCTGCGCGCCCGCGGCCTCCAGCAGGGAGACCGCGATGCTCTCCGGCTGCGCGAGCAGCTGCATGAGGATGTGCGCGGGCTCGATCTGGCCGTGGCCGCGCGCCACGGCGTCCTGGGCCGCTGCGGCCAGGACCTCCTGGGACTTGGTGGTGAACTTGGCTTCCATGAGGACTCCGTTCTGCTCTGGTGTCTGTGCGTATGCCAGGTCAACAGGAACAAAGTTGAGTCTATTCCACTCAAGGGGAGAATTCGTCGGCCGCAGCGCGCGAACGCACCCTGGATCGCAGGCACTGCGCTGCGCGCGTCGCCGTCCTCCCGGAATGCGTCACCATGCGTCCGGATCCCGCCATCAGGCAACGAAGGGATCACACTTTTCCCCGCATGGGCAGAACCGGTCGTTCCGATATCCAGAAATACCTATACTCGCCCCCAGGCCCCGGCTCTCCGCCGGACAGCCGCATTCGCTCCACTCTCTCAGAGCCACTGTGCGTCACATCTCGTACAGTGGCTCTGACACGCTGTCGAGGAGGCTCGTTGAGAGACGATGTTGAGTCTGCATGGCAGAAGCGTCTGCCGCGCAACGCCTTCATCGGCGATGTCCTGATCATCGTCCTCACGCTCACCGCCGCGCAGGTCGTGCGCTTCAGCGACGAGAACGCACAGCTGGCCGCGGACGATCTCCGCATCGACTACTGGCTCGTCGGAGTGCTGATCGGCGTGCTCTGGGTCCTCGCCCTGAACATCTGGCGTGCCTGGGACATCCGGGTGATCGGCTCCGGGGCCCTCGAGTACCAGAGGATCTTCGCGGCCACGCTCGCCGTGTTCGGCGGGGTCGCGATCGTCTCCTACGCGCTGCGCATCGAGCTGGCCCGCGGCTACGTCGCCCTCGCCGCACCCCTGGGCCTCCTCGCCCTGCTGCTGTGGCGCTGGATCTCCCGGAAGCTCATCATCCGCAGGCGCAGCCGCGGCGAGCTCAGCCGCCGTCTCCTCATCATCGGCGGCCCCGCGGAGGTCCTGCAGCTCCACAGGAGCTTCGAACGCACGCCCGGCAGCGGGTATCTGCCCATCGGCGCGGTCCTCCCCGGCTACAGCCTCCACTCACCGGACGGTCAGGAGCTCCCCCTCCCGGTCGTCTCCGTGGAGCGGACCGCGGACGCGATCATGGACAGCATCCTGGAGAACCGCGCGGAGGTCGTCGCGATCACCGGCCACGGGCTCAAACCGCGCACCATGCGCGCGCTCAGCTGGGAGCTCGCCTCCCGGGAGATCTCCCTCGTCCTCGCGCCGGCGCTCACGGACATCGCCGGGCCGCGCATCCACTCCCATCCCGTCGCGGATCTTCCCCTCATCCACGTCTCGACCCCCAAGATCGAAGGCTTCCAGGCAGCGCTCAAGCGCACCTTCGACCTCTTCTGCGCCGCCGTGGGTCTCGTCGTCATCTCCCCGCTGCTGCTCGCCACGGCCATCGCGATCAAGCTGGACGACGGCGGCCCCGTCTTCTACGCGCAGCAGCGCATAGGACGCGGCAACGCACCCTTCACCATGTACAAGTTCCGCTCGATGGCGGTGGACGCGGACGCGAAGGTGGCGGAGCTCAGCGCGCTGTACGGCCAGGACGCCGGCAACGGCGTCCTGTTCAAGATGAAGGACGACCCGCGCATCACCCGGGTGGGCGCATTCATCCGCCGCTACTCCATCGACGAGCTCCCACAGCTGTTCAACGTCCTCCTGGGCACCATGTCCATGGTGGGACCCAGGCCGCCCCTGGAGCGCGAGGTCCTCCAGTACGACCCCTACGCCATGCGCCGGCTCAAGGTCACGCCGGGGATCACCGGACTGTGGCAGGTCGGCGGGCGCTCGGACCTGGACTGGGAGGAGAGCATCCGCCTGGACCTCTACTACGTGGAGAACTGGTCGTTCGTCCAGGACATCATCATCCTCATCCGCACCGTCAAGGTGGTGCTCGCCAAGGAGGGCGCCTATTGAGCCCCATGCATGAGTCCCACGCATGAGTCCCACGCAGCCGGGCGGAGCGCCCCCGCTGCCCAGGTTACGTCTGCGTAGCGGCCGGGGTGGGCGGCCGCTACGCAGACGTCACATCGCGGATGACCGGCGCCGCGGGTTCCCCGGCGCCGCGGCCTGTTCGGGTCACTCGCGAGGGCGCGAGGCGAAGACCTCCGCCTCCACGAGCGCCTCACACGCCTCGAACACCGCAGAGCGCACATCTCCGTCCGGCGGAGTGCCCAGCTGCGCGATGACACGGGCCTCCAGAGCCTCCCAGTCATCGCCCTCGCAGACCCCGCGCCACAGCACGGAACCCAGTCCGGAGAGCAGCCTCACCTGGCGGTCCTCGCTGAAGACCACCGTGCTGCTCTCGCACTCGATCGCATCCAGCACGGGTGCGGCCGCAAAGGGCAGTCCTGCCGGCCCGGGGCCTGTGCCGTCGCCCGGCTCCACCCCGCGCTCACCCGGCTCCACCCCGAGAGTGCGCTGGGACGACGCACTGGCATCTCGGGCACCTGTGCCTCGGGCGCCGGCACGTCGAGCACCGCCTTCCCCGGGACCCATCGGCAGCACCTGCTCCCACCGCTCGCAGACGCCCGGCGCAAACAGCGCAGGAGCGGCCTCGGCGATCCGCTCCGGTGCCCCCGCATGCAGCCGGCGGATCCCGCCCGTGGCCCGCGCCGTCTCCGCGATCCGCCGGAGGGGGTGGGGCAGCTCCGCCAGGTAGCTCGTCTGCTGCACGAGCTCCACGAGTGCCTCCGCGAGCGGCACCGGCGTCACCGCGGACTCCGCCGCGCCGTCGTCGCGGCGTTCCAGCAGGACGAGGCCGGCGACCCGCAGCTCCGCATCCGGCAGGGGCAGCAGGCCCAGGGCGGACGGAGCGATCTGCAGCTTGTGCGCGTGCCCTTCCGTGATGACGGAGAGCGGCTTGCGATAGGGCAGGACGACACCGTCTCCCGTGAGGGTGATGGTCTCGTCGCTCACGTAGCCGTACTCCTGGGCGAGGCGGCGCGTGGTCGTCGTCTTCCCGCGCCCGGAGGGCCCCACGATGACTGCGACCCGTCCCCGTTCGTCGGCGATCCCGCCGGCGTGGAACAGGAGGTGCGCGCCCCGGTGGTGTTCGAGCGCGGCCAGCGTGACCCGGGTGCTGAGCACGGAGGCGACGCGCTCCGCCGAGGCCTCGGTGAGGATCCCGAGGTCGACCTCGGGGCAGGCATGCGGTGCCGCCGCGTCCGCGCCCTCGGGGCCGGCGGGCAGGACGATCCGGCGGCCGGCACCATCCCCGGCCTCGGGGCCGGACTCCGCCCACGGCGCGAGCAGCCGGGCGAGCAGGTGCCGCGATTCCGCGGCCGCGCACACACGCACACACAGACCC
>NZ_JALAHB010000112.1 GCF_022712115.1 Brevibacterium sp.
CCGGTACGCAGACGTAACTTGCGGGGAGAGGGGGTTTCGGAGGGGAGGCGGAAACGCGGAGGTGCTGGGGATCGGGAAAGCGGCGGTCAGCGGACCTCGGACTCCTCCAGCAGGGAGGTGGCGAGAGCCTCCCAGCGCCCGTACTGCTCGGGGTGGTTGGAGCGCTGCACCTCCTGCGCGGCATCGTTGAGCGACATCGTCCGCCAGTTCGCGACGTCCAGCAGTCCGGGATTCTCGACCGCGTCGTTGGTGCCCAGGAACGCCGCCACCGCCCACTGCGGATCCCGCACCTGCTCGATGTCTCCCCAGCCCATCGACGGCCGCTGCTGGAACAGGCCCTGCGAATCCGCGTCGCCGTGGTTCAGATTGCGCAGCGAGCTCTCCTGCAGCGCCGTCATGAGGACGATCTTCTGGGCCCGGGCGATGTCGTCGGACGCGAGGCCCGCGGACTCGAGTTCCGCGCGGGTGATGTCAGCCACCTCTCCGGCCACATAGCGCTGACCTGCCGAGAGCTGCGAGGTGGTCATCGTCTCCGCGTCGCGCATGGACGAGGGGGACGCCTGGCCGAGGGTCAGCCCGCCTGCCACGAGGAGGGTGATGAGCGCGGAGGCGAGGACGGAGCGGCGGCGCCGGGTGCGCGAGCGGGCGACGCGGTCACCGGCCGCGTGCGCTGCGCGGGGGCCGGCCATCGCCGAGGCGTCAGCGCCCGTCGCTGTGTCTTCTGCGGGCGGGTGCGCCCGGCGCTCTGCGAGCAGTGACATGGTCCGGCCTCCTCTCTCGGCAGCGCTTCCGATGGCGGCGTGCGCGGGGTTCCCGCTCACGCATCCGGCGATGTTACACGATCGTGATGTTCCCGGCGTGCAACCGGGTGTTTGGCGCGCGCCCCCGGGGCTGGCAGGATCGAAGGATGCGCTACATCGTTGCGGTCGCCGCTGCTGTCGTGGTTCTGTTCCTGCTGAGCGTCACCACGGGGTTCGGCGACTGGCCGCGCCCGTGGGGCAGCCTGTCGCGCGGACTGGTGGGCGGGCTCGTCTGCGTGGGAGTCCTCATGCTGTGGGAGCAGTTGGCGCCCAGCCCGGACCGGGACACGCAGGCGGACGAGGAGCCCGAGGCCGGTGGGGACAGCGCTCACGCCGCAGACGGCGAAGGCCCGGAGAGCGGCGCTCCGGAGGATCGCTGACCGTCCGCACGGGCGGCGCGCTGTGCGGGCCGGGTGATCCGCTCAGCGCGCCGCCGCTCAGCGCAGTGAGTCGAAGAGCTCCCGGGCGAGGACGAACCCCGCGGAGGCCTCCTCGATAAACGCGGCCTGCTGCGCCGGGCTCAGGGGTGCCGAGTCGAGCGCCTCCCGGTAGGCGTCCTTGTACGGCTTGAGCTTCTCGATGCCGTCGAACCGCCAGGTGCGCATGGCGGTCTGCGGCACGCCGTAGTGCCGACCTGCGAGTCTGCCGATGACCTGCCCGCCGGAGAGATCGCCGAGGTAGCGCAGATAGTGGTGGGCGAAGAACCTCTCCGGCTGTTCCGGTCCGAGGCTGCTCAGCCGTCCCATGTACTCCGCCGTGGCTGCGGTGGGGGCGGCGAGCGGTGCCTCGTCCTTGAGTTCGGCGAGATCCGCCTCGAGTGCGGAGGAACGGTGCAGCCGGGCGTCCAGCACGCCTGCGAGCTCCGGTGCGGCGGCGAAGCGTGACTCCACCGCCTCAAGCACCCGGTAGAGGTGCAGGTACTGCTCGAGGAGGGAGACATAGGCCTGTGCGTCGAGCCTGCCGTTCAGCAGGTCGTCCATGAAGGCCGAGTGCTCGGCATCGTCGTGTGCGGCCTGGGTCTCCGTCTTCACCCGTGCGGCGAAGCCGGCGGCAGGCTCCCCGGGCCGCTGCGGCATGGTCTGCTCAGCGGTGTGCTGGGCTGCGGTCATGATCTTCTCCAGTGCTCGTGGTGGTGGTGAGGGTAGTGGGCGGGTCTGAGTGCGAACCGTGTGCGGACCCGCCGCGAGATGCTGCGTTCAGACGAACGCGGCCGGGTCCAGCCCCAGCCGTCTGCGGAAGTACACGATCGAGGTGATCGTCGCGGCGAGGCCGGCACCGCCGGTGATCGCCGCGATGACCACGGTCCTCGTCGGTATCCCCTCCATACCGGCTGCGTCCTGCGCGACCTGGGAGAACGCGGAGCGGTCCTCGGAGAGATCGGCCTCCTCCGCCGAGGCCGCCTCCGGGGCTCCTCCGCCGTTGGCACCGTCCGGCTGTGCGCCGGCATCGGGATTCGTGGCCTGTGGTGCGCCTCCGCTTCCTCCGGCTGCCTCCTCTCCGGAGTAGTCGCCTGCTGTGGTGTCGTAGTCCTCGCTGTAGCCCACGGTCATGGGCACGGTGGGCTTGTACGGATCACGGGCACCGTCAGAGCTGAACCAGTAGGAGAACTGCCCGGTCTCGTTCTGGAAGTCGAGGAAGTCGGAGGGGAAGGCGCCCCAGTAGTCCTCGTTCTCAGCAGTGCGCGGAGCCTGCTTGTTGGGATTGCCTCCCTCGCCGCCCACGTCGTTCCCGCCGCTGTCCTCCTCGCCGCCGGTGCCGGAGTACTTCACGCCCAGGTATTCGGGGGTGACGGTGAAGCCTCCGTCGGACTCCGCCTTGTCCACATCGACGCCCTTGACGTTCGCCAGGGTGATGGTGGTGGACGAGAGCTTGTCCCACTTGGAGGAGTCGTACATGGCCGCGCCGTAGCCGGAGGCCTCGGCGGTGACCGTGCCGTTGCCGTTCCCGTCGAGCTCGAGCACCGGGTCCTTGGCGAACCAGTAGGTCATGCCTCCGTAGAAGACCACGCTGAACGAGCCCTTCCACTGGATCTTCACACCGTCGCCGCTGGTGGTCCTCTCGCCACCGGTGATGACGACCTGCTGCTCGCTCCACTGGTCCTTGCCGTTGGTGGAGAGCGTCTTGCCGTTGCGGTCCAGGCACTTGTTGTCCCAGGTGGCGTCCACCCAGTCGCCGGAGGCGTTGGGCTTGCGCACGGAGACGTTGCCGGCCTTGGTCTTGTAGAAGGACTTGTCGGTCCAGACCTTGGACATGCCCGTGTCCGGAGCCTCGCCCGCCGTGATGAAGTTGCAGCCGCCGAAGTACGCGCCGGAGCCGGCCTCGCGGTTCATGCCCCAGCGGAACACCGCGCCGTCGGAGGAGGAGCCATCGCCGGTTTCGTCTCCGTCCTCCTCATCGCCGCCGGGCAGGGAGTCCGGTGTATCGTCCGGCGGCGGCTCCTCCGCGGGTGTCTTCCCGGTCGTGAAGGTCGTGCTGATCCAGTCGCCGATGAGGTCTTCGGGGTATTCGCCGTCCTCGTTCTTGTTGGAGGCGCGCAGCGCGACGGTGTACTCGGTCTCGGGCTCCAGGCCGTTGATCGTGGCTGACTTGACCGCGCCCAGATTCTGCGACGACCAGCCGGAGTCGTTCTTCGGATCGGTGTCCTGCCCGACCGACTGCGAACCCTTCGCCCAGGCGAGCTCGTACTTGGGTGCTGCGCCATTGGACGGGTGCTCCCAGGAGACCGAGGCCGAGTTGTGCCCGGGACCGACCTCGAGACCGGTGATGGCCTCGGGAACCTGTCCCGGGGGCATGGGTGAGGCGATCTCGACCGTGATCGGGTTGGTGGGTTTGCGGGGCTGGATGGAGGTCGCGCCGCCGGCAGACGAGTACCAGTAGGAGTCCTGACCGGTGGCGACGTTGAAGTCGATCCACTCCTGCGGGAAGGCACCCCACCACTCCTGGCTCCGGTCCTGGATGTTGCGGCCCTCGGTGTCCGTCTCCACCCCCAGGTAGTCCGGCGTGACCTCGAACCCGGTCTCTGTGACATCCACCGTGGAGTTCTGCAGATTCGCGATCGGGCCCTCCACCGGGTCCAGCTTGATCCACTTGGAAAGGTCGTCCATGTCCGTGCCGTAGCCGGAGTAGGTGCCGGTGATGGCGCCCTTGCCGTTCGTGACCTTCAGATGCGGATCGGAGATGGTCCAGTAGGTCATGCCGCCGTAATAGGCGAACGTCCAGGACCCCTCCCAGCGGATGTCCGCGGTGTCGGTCTCCGGATCGACCGTCCCGGTGCCGCCGGTGATCTCGACGAAGTCACCGGTGTGGTTGTCGTCCGCCTGTGCATTGGTGTTGCTGTTGACCGTCGCACCGTCCGCCGTGCTGCAGCGCTTGCTGAAGCTGCTGACGGCGACCCCGTCGGACTTGCGGATCGTGGTGTTGCCGACTCTGAAGTTCCCGTCCTCGTCGGTCTTGTAGACGGTTCCGGCGTCGTTCGCGGTCCAGATGCGGGCCATGCCGGTGTCCCCGGCCTCTCCGGCGACGAGGAAGTTGCAGCCGCCGAAGTAGGAGCCGCCGGTGGACTCGTCGTTGACCGACCAGTTGAAGGTCACGTCCTCGACCTCTGTCTCCGCCGCGTTCGCGGGCGTCGCTGCCATGCCGATGCCCATGACCGCCGTGAGCAGCGAGGCGCCTGCCATGCCGCCGAGGCGCGCCAGCCGCCTCCTGAGCGTCTGCCGGGGGAAGGCGCGCGGATTCCTCCGCCCCCCTCCTGCGTTCGTCCCTGTGCGTCTCATCGCTCATCCTCCTTCACGTGTGTCAGCACGGTGGTGCGCGCCTCGGAGGAGGGCGTCGCAGAGGTGCCTCCCACCGGGTCGATCGACTGTGTGTCCGCGTCCTCGGCCGCGGGCGTGTGCGCCGGTGTCGCCCACTGCGCCGCGCCGTTGGCCGCGGTCGGCACGGCGACGTCGTCGCCTCCGGCGAAGAAGCGCATGAGGGCTTCGTCCGCGGTGCTCGCGCCGGTCTCCGGCGAATCCATGGTCGCGCGGGCGACGCGGCCGCCGTCGCGGGCCTCGGCGCGCTGGCTGCGGATCTCCTCGCGCCTGCGGATGGCGGAGATCCTGCGCCGGCGCTTCGCCTCGGCGCGCACCGCACGGGCCTCCCGCCTGGCCCGGACCTTCTCCAGCGCCTCCGGATTCACCCCCAGCAGCAGGGACTTCATCGCGAGATAGCCGCCTATGCCGAAGGCGAGCCCCACCACGCAGAGTGTGAGGACGATGCCCACGCCCAGCAGCACTGCGAGCAGGGTGGTCTGCCGCTGCTGTGCGGCGAGGAGCTCGGGATCCGCGGCGGCGGGAACCGCCGCCTGCTGCGCGGTGCCCGGGTCCGCGGCGGCGGCCTCGGGGGAGGCCTCGGCGTCCTCGGCCTCGGGAGCGTCCGCAGCGGCCTCAGCGTCCTCGGATTCCTCCTCGCCGCCTCCGTCCCCACCGCCGGAGCCGCCGGCGAAGGAGACGGGGGTGAAGGTTTCGTTGTTCGCGTTCACCACGCCGTGCGCGCCGATCGTCATGATCCCGCAGCCGTCGGCCAAGCAGTCGACCTCGGCCACGTTCTGCGAGCGGTCATAGGACTCGAACTTCGCGCCGGGCACGCGGAGCGTGGCCTCCCAGGTGCCATCGGCGTTGATCTGCCCGCCGTTGGCGGCGTCGGCGGTCGAGGAGCCGGGGAAGGTGACGAAGAGCTGGAAGCCCGCGGGCTTGGTCTCGTCGTCGTAGACGTAGCGGTAGTCCTCGCCCGTCTTGCCGCCCTTGCTGGGCCGCCAGCCGCCGCCGGTGCCGTCCTTCGCCCAGCCGAACAGCACGTAGATCCCGCCGAACCCGCCCTGCACGGACTGGAAGCCCGTGCCCTTGAGCTTGAGCTGGGTCTCGCCGTCGGGATCGAGGCTGTCCCCGCCTTCGATCGTCACCTTGGCGGCCGCCTGGGCCGGGGCGGACGGGCCGACGGCTCCGAGCAGACCGCCGCCGGCGACGAGCGCGGCGACGGCGAGCGCGGAGAGCGCCGCCCTCAGCCGGCGGCCGCGTGTGCGGCGTGCGGCTTGTTCGCGCGCGGCGCGCCGGGGCGCGAGCGCTTCCTGGTCCGCGGCGCACGCGGGCGCATCGGCGCGAGCGTGACGCATGTGTGCCTTGCTCATAGCAGCTGCTCCTTGGGAGTGCGGATGGGGACGATCACAGGCGCCCCGGTGATGGGATCCGGCACCACGTGCACCGGATAGTCGTAGACGTGGGAGAGGAGCTCTGCGGAGAACACCTCTTCGGGCGGGCCGTCGGCGGCGATCCTGCCGTGTGCGAGCACGGCGACCCGGTCCGCGTAGGCCCCTGCGAGGTCGAGGTCGTGGATGATGACGACCACGGCGCTCCCGGTGGCCGCGTACCGGCGCGCGGTGGCGAGGACCTGTTCCTGGTGGCGGATGTCGAGTGCGGCGGTGGGCTCGTCCAGCAGCATGGCGGCCGCGGTCTGGGAGAGCACGCGGGCCAGCGCCACGCGCGCCCGCTCGCCGCCGGACAGGGAGGAGTAGCTGCGCGCGACCAGGTGGGAGGTCTCCGTGCGCGCCAGGGCGCCGTGGACGATCTGCTCGTCGTTCTGCGACTCCGGCAGGTTCGCCCACGGCGAGCGGCCCATCTCCGTGACCTCGAGCGCGGTGAAGGGGAAGGAGACGTCCACCTGCTGGAGCAGGACGGCCCTGCGCATGGCGAGCTCCCGTCCGGTCCAGGCGTGCCAGGCATGACCGTCCACCTCGACGTTCCCGCTCACCAGCTCCGCGTCGCCGGTGATGACATTCAGCAGGGTGGACTTGCCGGCGCCGTTGGGGCCGACGATCGCGAGGACCTCCCCGGCGCGGATGTCCAGGTCGATGCCGTCGAGCACCCGCTTCTCCCCGAACTCCACGACGACGTCGCGGACTCGGATGAGCGTGGTGCCGACGGAGGCGTATGCGGGGCGGCGCGGCCCGCGGAACAGGGGGCTCATGCCCAGCCTCCGGACGCCGCGCGGGACCGGCGCAGCAGGTAGAAGAAGAACGGTCCGCCCACCAGCGAGGTGAGCATGCCGATCGGCAGGTCCGCGAACTCCACGAGCGTCCTGGCGCCGAGGTCCGCGATGACGAGGAGCACCGCGCCCCCCAGCACGGAGGCCGGGAGCAGGGCCCGGTGGCCGGGGCCGATGAGCATGCGCACGAGGTGCGGTACCACGAGGCCCACGAAGGCGATGATCCCGGCGAAGGCCACGGCGGCCGAGACCAGCAGGGCCACGTAGATCATCGCGAGCATGCGGAGCCGCTCGACGTTGACTCCCAGGTGGCGGGCGGACTTCTCGCCGAGCGCGAGCAGGTCGAGCTGCCGGGCGAGGAAGAGGGAGGCCGCGATTCCCGCGATGATGATGGGCAGGATCACGCTCACCTGCTCCCAGCGGGAGCCGTTGAAGGAGCCCATCTGCCAGAAGACGATCTGTTCGCGCGCCGAGGTGGGCGCCTTGAACACGATGAAGGAGATGGCGGCGCCGGCCACGGCATTCACCGCCACACCCGTGAGGATGAGGGTGACCACCTCGGTGCGCCCGTGCGCCCGGGCGAGCCCGTAGACCAGCGCGGTGGTGGCGAGGCCCGCGAGGAAGGCGAAGAGCGGGGTGGTGAAGGAGCCCAGGAAGGTGAAGCCGAAGAGGATCGAGAAGCTCGCGCCCACGGCGGCCCCGGAGCTCACGCCCACCACACCGGGCTCCGCGAGGGGGTTGCCGAAGATCCCCTGCATGAGTGCGCCGGCGATCGCGAGCGCGGCGCCCACGAGGATCGTCATCGCCACGCGGGGGAAGCGGACCTCCCAGAGGGCCTCGTGGCCGAACTCCTGCCCGGGGGCCGGCAGCCAGGAGAAGCTCAGTCCCAGACCGCGGAAGAAGGAGCCCACCACCTCGCCGGGCGGGATGAACAGCTGGCCGATCATCGCCGAGGCGAGGGTGGCGAGCACCAGCACGACCGAGAGCACGAGGAACAGCAGGCCTACTGCGCTGCGTCCGCGTCCGCCGCGCGGCTTGGGCTCCGGCGGGGCCACCCCGCCGCGTCTCGGGGCTCCGCCCTCCGCGCCCGGCAGTGCGGAGGGCGCACCCGCGCCCTCCGCTGCGGTGCGGTCCTGCGAGTCCGTGACGACGGAGTGCCGTCCGCGCAGCTGGGTGCGGTCACGCCGTTCGACGGGAGCGCTCATTCGGTCTCTCCTTCGTCCTGAGCCCGCTCCTCGCGGATCTCCTCCACGCGCTTCTCCACGGCCTCGGGGCCGTGCTCGGGCTGATAGGAGTGCTCAGGGTCGTAGATGGCGGTCGACAGGGCGGCGAGCACCGAGGCGGACCGCGGTCCGAAGCTCATGACCTCGTAGTCGCTCATGTCGACGATCCGGCGGTTCTTCCCGGCGGGCGTCTGCCTGATGCCGGGGAGTTCGAGCGCGCGGTCCAGGCCGCCCACCGATTCCAGTCCCAGCGTCATGACGATGATGACGTCCGGCGCCGCCTTGATGAGCGCCTCCGAATTGGTGGGGGACATGCCTTCGAAGCCCACCTCGGTGGCGACATCGCGTGCGCCGATGCCCTGGATGAGCGTGTCCGCGCCCGATCCGCGGCCGAACCAGTAGTAGATGCTCCCGCGCAGGTAGAGGAAGACAGTGCGCGGCTTGTCCTCCGCGTCCGGCGGTGCCTGCTCCGCGCCGATCGCCTGGATGGTCTGGCTGATCTCCGCGTCGGTGCGTTTGGCGAGCCTTTCGCCCAGCTCGGACAGGCCCAGCGCATCGCCCACGGCCTGGATCTGGTCGCCCACACCGTGGATGCCGTCCTCGCTGCTCGAAGGGATGAAGACGACGGGCACCCCGGCGTTGCGGAGCTGGATCTGCGTGTCGTAGGGACCGATGGTCGTGTCCGTGAGGATGACCGTGGGCGCGAGGTTGAGGACCGCCTCCGCATTGAGCTCGTGCCCGTTCTGGGTGACGAGCGGGACGTCCTCGGCCTCCGGCATGAGACCGCTGATGTTGGTCGCCACGTCCCTGCCGATGATGTTGCAGCCCAGCCCCAGGCCGACGACCGCGGCGGCGAGCCCGCCGTTCTGGTTGAGGGCGAGGATGCGGCTGGTGTCGGTGATCGTCTGCTCCGGTCCGTCCGAACTCTTCACGGTGACCGGCAGGCGCTGGGACAGCTCCGGGTTCGCGTCGATCGGAGCGATCTCCCCGGTGCGGGTGTAGGCGGTGGTCCTGCCTTCGATGGTCTTGGGGTCGGGGAGGTCGGCGCGATCTGTGCCGGGCAGCTCGGGAGGCTGCGGATCCGCGACTGCCTCCGGTGGGGTGCAGCTGTCGTTCGCGGCGAAGGTCGAAGATCCGATGTTGTGGAGTCCGTTGTTCCACAGCAGCAGGACGACGACGAGGCCGCCGGCGATCCAGGAGCCGCGGCGGATCGCCTTCCGGCGGGTGCGCAGCACGCGCCTCAGGGGACCTGCGGGCATGTGTTCCCTTCAATCTGTTCTACCTGCGCGGGCCTGGCTGCGCCGGAGGCAGGTGCGGTGCGTTCGGTGTGCCGACTCCCGTGGCAGGCGGCGCTGTCGTTGAGTGACCGATCACCGGATTCACATTTGATTCCAAGGTGCGGCACGGCTACTGTAGCGCATGACGTTGAGGTCAGCCTAACCTTTGAATGGTTAGCCTCACTAAATTCAGGTGAGGCTAAAAGATCAGGAGCTCTGCGGAATGAAGCGGGGCCGTGGCTGACAGGAGCGCGTCACTACCAGCGCCGGCGGGACACACCGCGGCGCGCACGACGAACTGGAGAGTCATATGAAGACACCTGCTCGCAAGAGCGGTGCCCGTTTCGCTGCGCTCGCCGCTGCGGTGACGGTGGGAGCGGCCGCCTCCGGCCTGCCCATCGGTCCCGCGCAGGCGGCGGAGGGGAACGTCACCGATGCGACCTTCAACTGGTCGGTCAACGACGAGTCCACCGGCGGCTCCTACTTCGGCGGCTGCAACTTCCTCGTCGCCGGAGAGGCCGGGGACAGCGGCATGGCCCGCATCTGGACCGCCGCCGACGCCGGGGAGCTGTTCCCGACCGATGCCGACGGCAGCTTCGTCGACGGCAACACCTCGATCAGGAAGTCCGACGGCGAGGGTCTCAACAACTTCGCCGATCGCTGCAAGACCGCGGACGGCGCGCTGGTCAACAGCAAGACCAACGCGCAGGCCGAGGACAACCACACCGGCGACTTCGTCGAGATCACCGGCGGCACGGGCACCGTGGATCCGGAGACGGACACCGGCACCATCGAGTGGGAGGGGTCCTGGACCTTCGCCTACTACGGCGGCATGACCTACTGGACCATCTCCGACCCCAAGCTGGTCGTGGAGAACGGCAAGGGCACCATCACCGGCACCTACTCCGGCTACGGCACGGACATGGACGACCTTTCCAAGTGGATCAAGCTGGACCCGGTCGAGGGCCCGATCGCGAATCTGCAGAACTCCACGGTGGATCTCACCGAGACCGGGTTCGAGGTCACCCCCGACTACCTGGGGGTGGAGACGGACACCCAGGGCCGCAACATCCAGGACCGCACCCAGGAGTGGTGGGGCGCCTTCCCGCAGGAGTGGATCGACTTCAACGTCGCCACCGGCCAGGACTCCTACTGGTACTCCACCGCCGGCGGCGCGACCTCCATCCAGCCCCGCAAACCCACCAACCCGGTCGAAGTCACCTACAGCTACGAGGCCCCGCCCGAGGAACCCGCGGAGTTCGAGGGCGCCACCGCGCACGAGGTCATCGGCGCCTCCGAGGCGGACGGCCTCCAGGTCGAGGTCGAGGGAACGGACTACAGGAACCTGCCGAAGACCTCGACCGGCAGCGATGCGGTGGGCGTGTACTCCGCCATCATCGACCGGGAGAAGCCCGACGAATTCACCTCCGCCGACGTGCTCGGTGCCGAGTTCTCCTACTTCCGGGACACCTCGGCGGCCAACAGCTTCACGAAGGTCTCCACCGTTGCTGCGAGCAGCCTCGAGGAGGCGAAGGAGTACGACGCGGTCGTCTGGACCGCGCACGGCAACGGCACCGAGGAGTCGGTCGTCTACCGCGAGCCCGTCGAGCTGACCGACGAGCAGCGCGACGCGCTCTTCCCTGGTGAGGAGCCGACGGAGGAGCCCACGGACGACCCGACCGAGGAGCCGACCACGGACCCGACGGAGGAGCCAACCGAGGAGCCGACGGAGGAGCCAACCGAGGAGCCCACAGACGACCCGACCGAGGAGCCGACCACGGACCCGACGGAGGAGCCGACAACGGACCCCCCCGACGAGCCCCCCGACGACCCCAACGACGACCCGAACCAGGACCACGCGCACGCCGACACCCTCCAGGAGGCCGGGCACGAGCG
>NZ_JALAHB010000113.1 GCF_022712115.1 Brevibacterium sp.
ATGCGGGAGTCCGCACGCACCGCCACCTATCGCTTCACGCCCCGCGCCCGCGTGCTCACCGTGGTCGGCGCCGCGCAGCTCTCCGCGAATCTCAAGCGGGTGCGGTTCCGTGCCGACGACGACTTCGCCGAGTTCCCGTTCATCAGCCCGGACGACCACCTCAAGCTCATCTTCGACACGGACGCCGCCGGGGAGCCGGTGCTGCCGGAGTTCTCCGGCGGACAGTGGTCGCCCCGCGGGACGGTCCACCGCGACTTCACCGTGCGCTGGTTCGACCCGCAGGCGCGCACCCTCGACATCGACTTCGTCCTGGGCACCCACGGTGTCGCCGCGCACTGGGCGGCCGAGGCCGCTCCCGGTGACCGGCTCGGCGCACTGGGCCCGCGCGGTGCGTACCTCGTCAAGGACGACGTCTACGACTGGTACCTGCTCGCCGCCGACGAATCCGCGCTGCCCGCCCTGGCCCGCTGGGTCGAGTCCCTTCCCGAGGGCACCCCGGTCACGGCCTACGTCGAGGTCCAGGACGCGGCTTCGCACATCGACCTGCCCACCCGCGCGGATCTCACCGTCCACTGGCTGCACCGCGGCGATGCCGCTCCCGGCACCACGACGATGCTCGCCGACGCCGTCATGCGGCACACGCTCCCGGACCGCAGCGGCTATGTCTGGGCCGCCGGAGAGGCACTGAGCGTGAAGTCGCTGCGCTGCCACCTCATGTTCCGCGAGGGCCTGCCGCGCGACAGCTGGAGCGTGGACGGCTACTGGCGCCGCGGCCGCGCCGACTACGAACGCCTCGAGCCCATCCCCTGCGCGCGCTGCGAGGCCGAGGCCGCGCGCTGAGGCTCGGCACGCTGCGGATCTGCTCTCACACGGCTCGGTCCTCTCGAACCGGTGCTCCGCCCTCGGTATGCGGGGCTCGTTCCCGGATCAGCGATCCTCAGCGGTGAGTCCGGCGCGCACCGCCAGCAGCGCGAGTTCGGTCCGGTCCCTGGCTCCGAGCTTCGTGAGGATCCTGCTCACATAGGTCCGCGCCGTCGCCGGGCTGAGGAACAGCCTCTGTGCGATCTCCGTGTTCGTCTCCCCGTACCCGAGCCGTGCCAGCACCTCGCGCTCCCGCTCCGTGAGCTGGTGCAGGGCTGCTGTCACGGAAGCAGCAGGAGGGGCCGAACCCGCCCCGGCGGCCCCCGGACCTGCGGCCACGTGGTCCAGCACCGTCCGGGCCACGCGCGGAGAGAGCAGGCTGCCGCCGGCCGCAGTGCTGCGCACTGCCTCCCGCAGCGCCTCCGCCCGCGTGTCCTTGAGCAGATAGCCCGCCGCCCCCGCACGCACCGCGTCGAGGACGTCCGCGTCGTCGTCGAAGGTGGTGAGCACGAGCACGCGGGTGCCTTCCAGCGCCGCGTCCCCGCGGATGCGGCGCATGGCCTCGATCCCGTCCATGACCGGCATGCGGAGGTCCATGAGGACCACATCGGGCGCGTGGGCGGCCACTGCGCGGAGAGCCTGTGCACCGTCGGCGGCCTCCGCCACCACCTCGATGTCCTCCGTGCTCTCCAGGAGGGCGCGCAGACCGGCGCGTACGAGGTCCTGGTCGTCGACCAGCAGCACGGTGATCACGTGTGCTCCTCCTCTCCCCCGTCCGCACCGAGCGGCAGCCGCGCCTCGACGACGAACCCCCGGGCGAGCGGATCCCTCTGACTGCGGGCTGCGTCGCCGGGACCTGCACCGTCGGGGCTTGCACCATCGGGGCTTGCACTGTCAGGGCCTGCGCCATCGGGACTTGCGTCGTCGGGGCCTGCGCGGTCGGCGTCCGCGAGCGCCCGGGGACCGGCCTCCAAACAGCCTCCCAGCGCCTCAGCTCGCTCGCGCATGCCGAGGAGGCCGAGGCCGCCGAGACCGTCCTCAGCCGCGCGCCGAGGCACGCCGTCCCGCGGTTCGGGGCGGTCCGCGAGCGATTCGCGCCGAGGCGGGCCCGGATCCGCGATCACCAGGTGCAGTCGCTCGGCGCCCTCCGGCGCAGCTCCGCTCCGCGTCTCGGTGGCGCCTCCGTCTCCGGCCTCGGTCCTGCTCCCGGTCCCAGCCTCGATCCCGGTCTCGGTCTCGGCCTCGGTCTCGGTCCCGCTCCCGGACCCGAGGGTGATCGTGACTCGCGCCCGCGTGGCGAGTGAGTGCCGGACGACATTGGTGAGGGCCTCCTGGACGATCCGCACGGCCGCAGCCTCGACCGGCGCGGGCAGACGAACGGCACCGGTGCGCAGCGCGCGGTCCATCGTCACGTGCGTCTCCACGGGCAGGGCGGCAAACAGGGACTCGAGGCCGGCGAGCGAGCGCGGCGAGCGCACCGCACCCTGACCGTCCTCGCTCCGCCGCAGCGCACGGACGGTCCGGTGCAGCTCCACGGACATGGCGTCGACGGTCTCCCGGATGACGGCGAGCGCGGAGCGCGCCGCGGACGCATCGGCCGCCTCGGCGGCGACCTCGGTGTGCAGGGACAGCACCGCGAGGCGGTGGCCCAGCGAATCGTGCAGGTCCCGGGCAATCGCGGTGCGCTCGGCGGCGAGCGCGGCCTGGGCCTCGCGGCACTCCTTCTCCCGCACCGCGCGCACGAGCTGTGCCGTGCGCTCCTGCAGCTCACGCCGCAGCCGCATGCTCGTGCCCAGGGCGATCGCAGCCGCCATGAGACCCAGGTGGCCCACCAGCTCGTAGCCGATGATCCGGGTGAGATCCTGTCCCTGCAGCGTCCTGGCACCGTAGCTCACGGTGAGCAGGAGGGCCGAGGCCAGCAGTGGCCAGCGCAGGCGGCGGAACTCCGCAGCGGTGAGCAGCGCGCCGGCCGCCGGCACGCTCAGGCCCACCGCGGGATAGCCGGCCGTGTAGTAGCCGAAGAGCGCGGCCACCGTGATCCAGAGGACGAGCAGCGGATACCGGCGGCGGACAAGCATGAGGCAGCCCAGGCCCAGCGCCCAGAGGTAGGCCAGGGCGTCCGGGGCACGGTCTCCCGCCTGATCGGCCGTGATGAGCCAGGAGACGGAGCCCCACACCAGCACGGCGAGGACGAGGTCGAACACCCGCGCACGCGGGCCGTTCCCTCGTTCCGGGCTGCCTCTCGACGTCATGACCTCAGTGTAGGAACGGCAGCGGCGCCGCACAGTCGCTCCGAGGCGACAGCTGCCGGGCGCGAGCTGTCGCTTCCGGACGGATGTGGGAGGGGCGTCCCGGTTCCTAGCGTGGAGGCATGACCTTCTCAGAACGCAGCACGATCAGCTCTCAGCCCGCACCCGGCGACCCACACTCCGCAGCCGCCGGCCCACGAGGAGGGGGACTCGTCCTCCTCGTCCTCGGCCTGGCGCTCCTGGGCGCACCCCGTGTGATCCTCCATGACCTGCACATCCTCGAGGAGGGCACAGCGCTGAATGCGCTCTTCGTGTACGTCCCCGTCCTCGTGTGGGTGGCCGCAGTGCTCTTCCTCCGCATCCGGAGGCCGTTCCTCACGCTGCTCCTGGTGGGTGCGGTCTACGGCGTCCTCCTCGCCGTCATCCACCAGATCTTCTGGACGACGGCCTTTCCCGCCGGCGCTCCGCGGCTGGGCGGGAATCTCACGGAACTCGCCCCTGCGGCGCAGAACCTCATCCTCCGCGGCTTCGCGGTGCTCTCCAGTCTGGTCACCGGCACGCTCGTGGGTGCGGTGTGCGGACTCGTCGCCGCAGGTCTGAGCGCACTGCTCGCTCGTGCGCGGACGCGCGGGGTGCGGGGCACCTGAACGGCCGCCCCTCCGCTCCCCCTGCCCCATGCACCTGGTGCCCTGCACCTCCCACCTCGCACCGAGAATCCCACGGAGACCCGTCATGACCGCAGTTCCTCCCGCCCCGCGCCCAGCGGACGGCAGCACACCTCGGCTCCCCTCGACCAGCCTCGTCTGGGCCCTGGTCCTCGGTGCCTTCGCACTCAGCCGCCCGCTGCTGAAGATCACCGGCGTCGTCGGGGAGGCGGGCCCGGTCCCCTCCGCGGCCGGCTCCCTGGGTGCCACCGTCGCCATCACCCTCGTGTGGGTGTTCGTGGTGGGGCTGAGCCGGATCCCGCGGCCGTTCCTCACGCTCCTCCTGGCCGGACTCGCCTACGGTGTGCTCGCGATCCTGCTCTCCGGGGTTCTCTCCCCTCTGCTCCTCGGACGTCTCGAAGGTCCTCTCGCCCACCCTGTCGCGATCCCGATGGTGCTGGTGACCAATCTCGTCTGGGGTGCACTCGCAGGCGGCCTCGCCCTCGGCCTGCGCCGGCTCCGGCGCGTGTGAGCACCGGCTGGTCTCCGTCACCGCCTCTCCGCATACCGAACCCTCTCCGCGCTGCGCGCTCTCGCCACCGACGAGGCTTCTCACTCCAGCGGCAGCTTGCTAGCATTGAAAGCAAATGAGGAGGGCGATATGGCGACGCTGACGATCAGAGGCCTGCCGGAGGAGACGAGGCGTGCGCTCAAGCGCATGGCCGCAGAGCACAACCGCTCGATGGAAGCTGAGGCGCGGACGATTCTCGAAGCCGCTGCGGCGCCGCGGGTCGATTTCATCGCGGAGTGGCTCCGCGGAGCCGTCGAGGTGCGCGGCGAGTTCGAACTGCCGACTCGCTCCGCTCCCAGAGATATCTCACTGTCATGATCGTTTTGGACACGAATGTCCTCTCGGAGCCGCTGAAGCCCCACCCCTCTCCCGCGGTGCTCACGTGGATGCAGAAGCACTCCCTGGAATCCGCGCTCACCACCATCAGCATCGCAGAGCTTCTCTACGGCGTTCGACGGCTCCCTGACGGCGCACGCAGAACACGGTTGCACGAGCAGGTCGAAACACTGATCGAGGGGGCGGGCGCACGTCAGCTTCCCTTCGACGAGGCGGCAGCCCGGCAGTACGCACAGGTCCGCGCTGCCGGCAGAGCCGCAGGACGAACGATGAGTGCCGAGGACCTGATGATCGCCGCCATCTGCCTCGCCCGGGACTGCGCACTGGCAACTCGGAACGCCCGCGACTTCGAGGGCACCGGTGTGCGCATCGTGAATCCCTGGGAGGACGAGTCCGCGGGTCCATAGACCGTCACACCCGACCGTGCAGCACCTGAACGAACAGAGCACTCCGGTCCTCACCGTCCGCGTCCGGCGGACAGCCCCGCACCCGCCGCGAGCAGCGCCACCGCGCAGATCACCGCCGGCAGGTCGGCCGCACCGGCGAGGAGCGCGAGGGTCACGCCGGCGATCCCGCAGAGCACCGCGAGCGCGGTCCTCGCCGCAAGGCGAGCGCCCGGCGCCGCCGCTCGTCCCGCCTGCGCGCGCCGGCTCCCGCGCTCGATTCCCGCGAGCAGGAGCGCTGCCGGGACGACGAGGGCGCAGACCGCCGCCAGCCACGGCAGACGGGTCGCCCACCAGGCCGCAGTGTGCGGGTCCGGCAACGGCATTCCCGTCACCCAGAGCACGGCCACGAGCAGCAGGACCACAGGCATGTGCCACAGGTACACCGTCATTGCGTGTGCCCCGGCGGCCCGCACGGCTCTGGCCGGTCGAGGTCTGCGCATCCAGCGGTCGAGGGCCGGACGCGCGAGCTGGAGCAGGAAGAACTGCACGACGCCCAGGAGGGCGAGCGCAGCCGTGGGCGGGTTGAGGTTGACGAGCATGTCCGCCGGCCAGCCGCAGGAGACCAGAGCTGCGAGGCCGCCGGTGGCGAGGCCCGCCCCGGTCAGGAGCATCGCCGGCGTCCATCGACCGCCTGCGGAGCGCGGCGCGCATGCGCCGTCGTGCATGAGGAAGCCGATCTGCTGCATGAGCGGCCACACGAGCCCGAGGCCGAGATACCCGACCGGCAGGTCCGTGTGCATGCGGAGGAGGTCCGTGCCCAGCACCGCTGCGGCCAGGACTGCGAGGGTGAGAGCCCGGTGCCGCTCGTGGAGCCGGGCCATGACGGGGACGAGTGAGGTCACGCCCAGATAGACGGCGAGGAACCAGAGGGGCTGCGTGATCCTGCGGCCGGCCTCGGCGACGAGTTCGCCGTCCGCTCCTGCCGCGGAGGCACCGGCGAGCACGAGCCCGGACAGCCCGATCATGACAGCGGCGGGCAGGATGAGACGCATCGCCCGTACACGCACATAGTCCACAGCGCTGTCACCTCGGCCCTGCATCCGCCGCCACTGGTGCAGGCCGGCGAAACCGCCCGCGATGAAGAACAGCGGCATCACCTGGACCACCCAGCTCACGGGCGCGAACCAGCCCTCACCGGCCATGGCTACGGAAGCGGTGAGGCCGCCGTCCGGCGCACGCCCTGCGCCCGCCATGAGAGCGTGGAGCATCACGACGACGAGCAGGGAGAGCGCCCGCACCGCGTCGATGCTCCCGTCGCGCTCCGCGATGCGCACGAGGACGGTCCGGTCTGCGCTGCGCGGGTGTGTGGGGACGACTGACATGGGCGCTCCTCGGATCGACTCCCAGGAACGTACGGAGGCGCACGCCGCCGGGGCATCACCCACAGGAGGGAACGGCGAACCACCCGGAGAGTGAGGCGGGCCTCGGGAACGCGTTCACCCGACCGGTGAGACGCCCACCGGAGGTCCGCGGCGAAGCCTCAGCCGCCCACGCTCACCACCCCGGATTCGTAGGCCGTCACCACGATCTGCGTCCGGTCGCGCAGGCCCAGCTTCGACAGCACGCGGGAAACGTGCGTCTTCACCGTCTGCTCGGACAGGAACAGGTCCTCGGCGATCTCCGCATTGGACCTGCCCGTCGCCACGAGCTTCATGACGTCGAGCTCCCGCTCCGTGAGCTCGGACAGCGTCTGAGTCCGCCGGGGCGCCGGGCGGGAGGCGTAGTCCGCGATGAGCGTGCGGGTGATCCGGGGCGAGAGCAGGGCGTCGCCCGCGGCCACGATCCGCACGGCGGACACGAGCTCCTCGGCCGTCGCGTCCTTGAGCAGGAAGCCGGAGGCGCCCGCCCGCAGCGCGGAGAACACGTACTCGTCCGCGTCGAAGGTGGTGAGGATGATGACCTTGGGGTGCTTCTCCCCCGGCATGGCGAGCACCGCGCGGGTGGCGTCGAGGCCGTTCATGTGCGGCATCCGGATGTCCATGAGGACCACGTCCGGCCGCGTCCGGCGGACCAGGTCCACCGCGCCCGCGCCGTCGTCCGCGCTGCCCACCACCGCGAGGTCCGGCTGCGCGTCGAGGAGGGCGCCGAATCCCTCGCGCACCATGGCCTGATCGTCGACGACGGCCACCCGCACCGCAGCACCGCCGGGTGCCTCCCGTCGCACGGTCACGGGCGAGGTGGCGGCCGCATCGCGCTCGCGGTCAGGCACCGGATCCCCTCCCGTCGCCGCGGGTGTGGGCCGTCCGTCTGCGCTGCTGCCGGGATGGGATGCCATACGGCAGATCGTAGCGGGCGGATCCGGGCCGCCGGAGGACGGCGGGCAGGAGCGGTCACTCGCAGGTATCACCGAAGATCATCCTCAGGCGTGACGACCGGACGGGGACCGCCCCGTAGGTTCGCTGCCATGATCCTCTCCCCCGTCCTCGTCGCCGCGGTCGCGGCGGCCGCGGCAGGTGCCGTCCTCCTCGCCGTCGGCACCCATCTGCAGCATCTCTCCGTCACCCGCGGCCGCGGCGCGGGCACGGCCGTGCGCCTCGCGGTCCTCCGCAGCCCCGTCTGGCTGCTGGGCACCGCGCTGATCGCCGCGGAGACCGTCCTCAACATCCTCGCCCTGGGTCTGGCCCCGGTGGCGCTCGTCCAGCCGGTGGGAGCGCTCTCCCTCGTGTGCGCGGCCCTCATCAGCGCCCGCGCGCTGCGGGTGCCGCTCACCCGCCGCCTGCTCGCCTCCATCGCCCTCACCACCGGATCCATCGCCGTGTTCGTGGGTCTGACGGCCCGCTGCTCGCTCCCCGCCCAGGTCAGCGAGGAGGCGGCCGGCACACTCGTCCTCCTCCTCTGTCTGGGTGCGGCGGCCGCCGTCGCGCTCGCCCGCAGCGGCGCCGGCCACCTCGCGCGGGTGGGTACGGCCGGCGTGCTGTTCGGCACCGTGGCCTCCGGAGCGCACCTGGCCGCCGCCGAGCTGTTCACACGCTCCGGGGACTGGGGCGCCCTGTCCCCCTCCGTGTGGCTCCTCGTCCTCGCACTCGCGCCGGCCTCGGGCGCGGGGATGTGGCTGGTGCAGACCGCCTACGCCTCCGGGCCGCCGGAGACGGTGCTGGCAGGACTCACGGTCGTGGACCCACTCACGGCCGTCGCCGTGGGAGCCCTGCTGCTGGGCGAGTACGCGCCGATGCCGCCTGAGGTCCTGAGCCTTCTCATCGTCAGCGCTCTCGTCGCGTTCGCGGGGATCGGCATGCTCGCCCGTCATCACCCCGGCGTGGGAGGGCGAGCCGCGGCCGAGGCGGTGCCGGCCTCGCTCACCGCCTCGCCCGCCGCCGGGGTCCGCGCGCGGGAAGGCGCCGTCCGATGACGGCCGCGCCTCCGCACCGCACGTCCCCGCACCTCGCACCTGGGACACC
>NZ_JALAHB010000114.1 GCF_022712115.1 Brevibacterium sp.
CTTCGACCTCGGCACCGTGGAGGGCCGGGTGGGGGCGGTGCGCGCCGCCGCGCCGGTGCTCGCCGCCATCCGGGACTCCGCGATCCGCCCGGAGTACGTGCGGCTCGTCGCAGGCAGGACCGGGATGGGCGTGGACGAGGTCGCCGCCGAGGTCCGCCGTGCGCGTCCTCCGCGGGGCGGGAAGGAGGGCCCGCGCGCGTCCCGGCGGCGGGGGACCGGGACCGCGTCCTCCGAGGCGCAGACGGCCGGTCGGATCGAGGCGTACGCGGAGGAGCTGGGCGGCGCGGCCGCGCCGGTGCCGGAGTACGATCCCGCGGCGGTGCGGATCGAGCGCGGTGCGCTCCAGGTGGCGCTGCAGCAGCCGCAGTTCGTGAACGCCACGCTCTTCGACGGACTCAACGGCGAGGTGTTCACCCATCCGGATCTGCGCCGGGTGCACGCGCTCATGCAGCGGGCAGGGGGAGTCGCCGCAGGGCTGGCGGATCCCCGGGCCTGGCCGGAGAAGGTCATGGAGGCGGCCGGGGCCGCAGGTGAGGACCGTCTCCGCTCGCTCGTCGGCGGTCTCGCCGTGGAGCCGCTGCCGGCGACCGATGCGCGTGAGGTCGAGCGCTACTCCCGGGGGATCATCGCCCGCCTGTTCGACGCGGACATGGCGAGGATCGCCTCCGAACTCCACTCGCGCCTCCAGCGCACCGATCCCGCGGATCTGGAGACGAGCTCCGCGCTCCTCAACCAGCTCCAGATCCTCGAGGTCCAGCGCGCGCGCCTGCGGCAGCTCATGTAACGGAGCCGGGCGCGGGAAGCCCCGTCTGTGAGTCTGCACTCACTGCACGTTTTGCACTTGATGCAAATAGTGCAGGGAGTGCAGACTTGCAGGCGTGAATGAGCAGACAGCAGCCGAGGAGACCCCTCGTGCCCACGAGTGCGAGTCCCTCCGGGCCCGGAAGGCCCGCATCAGCCGGGAGGCGATCCACTCCGCTGCCGTGAGGCTGGCGTACGAGCGCGGCCTGGAGGCTGCGACGATCGCGCAGATCTCCGCGGAGGCGGGCATCTCGCAGCGCACCTTCTTCAACTACTTCGCAAGCAAGGAGGACGCGATCATCGGCACCGCCGTGAGCGGGCCGGAGCCGGAGGTCGTGGCCGACGCCGTCGCGGCCGCGGATCTGTCCGGGGACGTGTTCGGCGGCGTCGCCGGAATCGTCCGCGACGTCATGTCCTACTCGATGGGCGACGACGAGGTGCGGGAGATGCGCCGGATCCTCTTCGTGCAGAACCCCCTCCTGGTGCAGCGGAAGTCCGACACCGGGAGCCTGCTCGCCACGCAGCTCATCGACGTACTCACGGAGACCCTGGGCGAGCGGGTGGCGGAGCTGGACCTGCCTGAGGGCGTGAGCACGCGGGACGCGGTGCGGATGATCGTCCTCATCTCCTTCGCCCCGCTGCGCAGCGCCTACGCGATGGGCGCCTATGAGCAGCGCATGCGCGAGGAGGCGGCGGGCCCGGAGTCCGCCCCTCCGCCGGACACCACGCCCGAGGCCGCCCGTGCGCGCTTCGACCAGTCCCTCGTCCTCTTCCGCACCGTCCTCGAAGGCTTCCGTTCATGAGAAAACTTCCCACCACGCACGCAGATACGGAGTCCGCCATGCCTGCCTCCTCGCAGGAGACCACCGCACACGCCCCTACGGCCGGCAGCGCCGCCCAGCCGGCCCCCAGTGCCGGCTCCATCTGGCTCCTGTTCATCGGCCTCATGCTGGCGATGTTCATGTTCTCGCTCAACCAGACGATCCTCGCCACCGCGCTGCCCACCATCGTGGGCGAGCTCGACGGCGTCGACCAGATGCTCTGGATCCAGACGGGCTTCATGCTCTCGTCCACCATCCTCATGCCGGCCTACGGCAAGCTCGGCGACCAGCTCGGCCGCAAGCCGCTCTTCATCTTCGCGATCTCTGTGTTCCTGGCCGGCTCCGTGGCGGGCTTCCTCGCGCAGTCGATGGGCTGGCTCATCGTCGGCCGCATCATCCAGGGCGTCGGCGGCGGCGGCATGATGATCCTCTCGCAGGCGATCATCGCCAGCGTCGTCCCGGCGCGTCAGCGCGGGAAGTACATGGGGATCATGGGCTCGGTCTTCGCCGTGTCGTCCGTGGCCGGGCCGCTGATCGGCGGCTGGCTGACGGAGGGCCCCGGCTGGCGCTGGGCCTTCCTGCTCGCGCTGCCGCTGGGCCTGCTCGCCATCCTCTCCACCGTCTTCTTCTTCCACGAGGATCCCGAGACCCGCACGGGTGAGCACAGCGTCGACATGGGCGGTCTGGCCCTCATCGGCGTCTTCACCACCTCCGTGGTGCTCATCGCGGCCTGGGGCGGCACGCAGTACGAGTGGACGGACCCGGTGATCCTCGGACTCATGGGCGCCGGCGTGCTCGCCGCCGTCGCATTCGTGTTCGTCGAGCTGCGCGTGAAGGCTCCGATCATCCCGATGTCGCTCTTCCGCGACAGGAACTTCACCCTCGCCTCGATCACGGGCGTGCTGCTCTCGATCGGCATGTTCGGCGTGATCTCCTACATGCCCACCTACCTGCAGATGACGCATCACCTCTCGCCGTCCGTCGCCGGCCTCTCGATGACTCCGCTCATGGCGGCGATGCTGGTGGTCGGCACCACGGTGGGCTTCCTGGTCTCGAAGTTCGGCCGCTACCGCCGGTACCCCATCGCCGGCATGGCGATCGCGACCGTGGGTCTCGTCCTCCTCTCGACCCTGCACGTGGAGACCCCCATGTGGCAGCTGATGGTCTTCCTCGCGGTGTTCGGCATCGGCCTGGGCCTCACGATGCAGCAGCTCGTGCTGATCGTGCAGAACTCCTTCCCGGTGTCGATGGTGGGAACGGCCACGGCGTCCAACAACTACTTCCGCCAGGTGGGCGGCACGCTGGGCATGTCGCTGGTCGGCACGCTGTTCACGAGCCGGCTCATGGACAACATCTCCGAGGGCATGCAGAAGCTCCCGGACGGCGCCGGCGCCATGGGCTCGTCGAACCAGCTCACCCCGGACCTCGTCGCCCACCTGCCCGAACCGGTCTACGGCATCGTCGTCAACGCCTACAACGACGCGCTCGTGCCGCTGTTCCTGTGGTGCGCCCCGCTCACCGCGGTCGCGTTCGTCATCACGATGTTCATCGTGCACAAGCCGCTGGCCACGAAGAACGTCCCGGCCGCCCGGGACAGGGTGGATGCGGACTGATGTGACAGGATGGTGAGGCATGACGACTCTCACCATCCTCACGAGCCCCGGCCGCGTCCGTCCCGCCTCCTTCGAGCGTCTCAGCCGCGACGCCGAGGTGCGCTGGACGGAGGCCGAGGGCCTTGCGGAGTCGCTGCGCGGAGCCGACGCCCTCCTCCTGTGGGACTTCTTCTCACCGGCGCTGCGGGGGGCGATGGGCGCGGCGGACTCGCTGCGCTGGGTCCACGCCGCCAGCGCCGGTGTGGACTCCCTGCGCTTCCCCGCGCTCGTCGAGCACGGCGCCGTCGTGACGAACGCGCACGGGATCTTCGACCAGGCGATCGCCGAGTACGTGCTGCACACCGTGCTGATGTTCGCCAAGCACGCCCCGGAGAGCCTGGAGCTGCAGCGCCGCCACGAGTGGGAGCGCAGGGAGCTGGAGCAGATCCGGGGGACCCGCGCCCTCGTCGTGGGAACCGGCGGGATCGGCCGGCGGATCGCGCAGCTGCTCGGGGCGGTCGGGATCGAGGTCGCCGGTGCGGCCAGCAGCGCCCGGGACGGCGACGCGGACTTCTCCGCGATCCACGACTCCGCGCGGCTCACGGAGCATCTGGGGGACGTCGACTGGCTCGTCAACGCCGCACCGCTGACGGAGGCGACGACGGGGCTCTTCGACGCGGAGGTCTTCGCCGCGCTGCCCGCACGAGCACGCTTCATCAGCATCGGCCGCGGGAGGTCGACGCGCACGGACGACCTGGTTCACGCCCTGCGGACGGGCGAGATCGCGGGGGCGGGACTCGACGTGGTGGATCCGGAGCCGCTGCCGCCCGGCCACCCGCTCTGGGACCTGCCCGGAGTCGTCCTCACCGCTCATCTCTCCGGGGACACCGAGGGCTGGACGGATCGTCTGGCGGAGCAGTTCCTCGACCACTGGGACCGGTGGATCGCGGGGGAGGCGTTCCCGCAGACGGTCGATCTGCGGGCGGGCTACGTGCCGAGCCGTTAGCCCTGCACCCAGCCGAGCGAGCGCTGCACGGCCTCGTCCCAGCGGGTGAGGCGCGCCGCGCGTTCGGCGGCGGTCATCCGGGGCTCCCAGCGGCCGGTCTCCTCCCACAGCCGGGCGAGGTCGTCCGTGCCCGCGAAGACCCCGGCGCCCATGCCCGCGGCGAAGGCCGCGCCGGTGGCGGTGGACTCGATGGAGCCGCGGGTCACCTCGCAGTCGGAGATGTCCGCCTGGAACTGCATGAGGCCGTCGTTGACCGCCATGCCGCCGTCCGCGCGCAGGGTGGAGATCGCGAAGCCGGAGTCCTGCCGGAGAGTCTCGATGACCTCGGCCGTCTGGAAGGCGGTCGACTCCAGCGCGGCCCTGGCGATGTGACCCTTGGTGGCGAACCGGGTGAGCCCCACGATCGTCCCCCGTGCGTCCGGACGCCAGCGCGGAGCGAAGAGACCGGAGAAGGCGGGGACGAAGTACACGTCCCCGGAATCCTCGACGGAGCTCGCCAGCGTCTCGACCTCCTCGGAGGAGGTGAGGATGCCCAGGCCGTCGCGCAGCCAGTGCACCAGCGAGCCGGCGACCGCGATGGAGCCCTCCAGAGCGTAGGCGGCAGGCCTGCCGGCCTCCTGGTAGGCGACCGTCGTGATGAGCCCGCCGGCCGAGGCCACGGGCGCGGTGCCCGTGTTGGTGAGCAGGAAGCAGCCGGTGCCGTAGGTGTTCTTCGTGTCGCCGGGGGAGAAGGCGCACTGGCCGAAGGCGGCGGACTGCTGATCGCCGAGCACGCCCGTGATGGGCACCCCGGCGAGCAGCTGGTGGCCCGCGACCGTGCCGAACTCGCCGATCGACGGCAGGATCTCCGGGAGCATCGCGCGGGGCACGCCGGTGAGGGCCAGCATCTCCTCGGACCAGTCGAGGGTCTTCAGGTCCATGAGCATGGTCCGCGAGGCGTTCGTCACGTCCGTGACGTGGCGGCCGCCGGCCGGCCCGCCCGTGAGATTCCAGATCAGCCAGCTGTCCACGGTGCCGAACAGGAGCTCCCCGGCCGAGGCTTCCTCCCGCTGCCGGGGCGGGAGGGTGTCGAGGATCCAGGACAGCTTGATCGCGGAGAAGTAGGTGGCGACGGTGAGCCCGGTGCGCGCGGCGATGTCCGCCGCGTGCGGGGCGAGCCGCTCCACGATCTCCTCGCCGCGGGTGTCCTGCCAGACGATCGCCGGATGCACCGGCCGCCCGGTGGCCGCCTCCCAGACGACGGTCGTCTCCCGCTGGTCCGTGATGCCCACGCAGGAGATGTCCGAGTGCGTGAGCTGGGTCCGGCCCAGGACGGTCCCGATCATCTCCCGGGTCGTGAGCCAGATCTCCTCGGCATCGTGCTCCACCCAGCCCGGCCGGGGGAAGTGCTGGGCGAACTCCCGCGAGGCGGACGCGACCATGCGGCCGTCCTCGGCGAAGACGGCCGCACGGGTCGAGGTCGTGCCCTCGTCGATGGCGAGGATGTGGCCCACGGTCTCAGCCCTGTGCTGGCAGCACCGTCTGGGACAGGCCCGCCATCTCCGCCACGCAGCGGATCACCTGGCAGGAGTAGCCGAACTCGTTGTCGTACCAGACGTAGACCACGGCGCGGGCGCCGTCGGCGATGGTCGCCAGGCCGTCGACGATCCCGGCCCGTTTGGAGCCCACGAAGTCCGAGGACACGACCTCCGGTGAGGAGGTGTAGTCGATCTGGTTCCGCAGCGAGGAGTGCAGCGAGGTCTCCCGGAGGAAGGAGTTGAGCTCGTCGACCGTCGTGGGATTCTCGAGGTTGAGGTTGAGCACCGCCATGGAGACGTTGGGGGTGGGCACGCGGATCGCGTTGCCGGAGAGCTTCCCGGCGAGCTCCGGCAGCGCCTTCGCGACGGCCTTCGCCGCGCCCGTCTCCGTGAGGACCATGTTGAGGCCGGCGGCGCGGCCGCGCCGGGAGCCCTTGTGGTAGTTGTCCACGAGGTTCTGGTCGTTGGTGAAGGAGTGGACCGTCTCCATGTGCCCGTTGCGGATGCCGAAGCGGTCGTTGAGGACCTTGACGACCGGCGTGATCGCGTTCGTCGTGCAGGAGGCGGCGGAGAGCACGGTGTCCTCGGGCGTGATGTCGTGGGAATTCACGCCAAACACGATGTTCTTCACATCGCCCTTGCCGGGGGCGGTGAGGATCACCTTGGACGCGCCCGGGCAGGCGAGGTGTTGCGAGAGCCCCTCGCGGTCGCGCCACTTGCCGGTGTTGTCGATGACGATGGCGTCCTCGATGCCATAGGCCGTGTAGTCGACCTCGGAGGGGTCGTTCGAGTAGATGACCTTGATGAGGGTGCCGTTGGCGAGGATCGTCTCGTTCTCCTCGTCGACGACGATGGTGCCGTCGAACTTGCCGTGGATCGAGTCCCGGCGCAGCAGGGAGGCGCGCTTGACGATGTCGTCGGGACCGTTGCGGCGGACGACGACGGCGCGCAGGCGCAGTCCGGAGCCACCGGCGCGGTCGATGAGGATGCGGGCCAGGAGGCGGCCGATCCGGCCGAAGCCGTAGAGGACCACGTCACGGGGCTCCGCACGCTCCCCGCCGCCCAGCGCGTCCGCGAGCAGTGCGGCGAGGTCGCCGCCGCCGGCCCGCTGAGCGGCCGCCAGCCGGCCGAGGTCCACCGTCGTCGCCCCGAGGTCCAGGGAGACGAGCTCGCGGGCGATCGCCAGCGTCTCCTGCAGGTCGAGGTCCGTGCCGTCGAAGTGGCGCGCGTAGCGGTGGGCCTTGATGACGCCGGTGACGGACTTGTTGAGCAGGCTGCGGCCGTAGACGGTGAGGAGGACCCCGTTCTCCCGGTGCAGCCTCCCGACGAGGGGGATGAGCTGCTCGGCGGCGTCCTGCTTGGCGGCCCACTGCTGGGACTCGGCCTGGATCTGGTCGGTCAAGAGACGGAACCTTTCACTGAACTCGCGGTGGTGTCCACAGAGTCTACGCGGTCACGGCGTGCGGCGTCGCGGCGACCTGCGGTTCTGGAAGCGGTTGAAGCCCAGCAGGGTCGCGGCGATGAGGCCGGCCGCCGCCAGCAGCGCGCCGAGCGTCTGCCCGGCGCTCTCCCGGCGCACGGCGGGACCGGTGGCCGCGGTGCGCGCGGTGCCGTTGTCCGTGACGGACGCGATGCGGGCGAAGACCGGGGTGTCGTCGGCCGTCCCCATCCACGCCGCGACCATGAGGATGATCCGCGCGAAGACATTCATCGACAGCATGATCGCGATGACCGGTCCGAAGAGGGCTGCGGTGGGGGAGCCGGAGAAGAGGTCGATGAGCAGCGTGGCCAGGCGGAGCAGGACGGTGAGCGCCAGCCCTCCGAACAGGGCGCCCATCGCCTTCGTGCGCATCGGCACGGGCGAGGCCGGCAGGAGGGTGAAGATGAGCAGGAAGATGAGCCAGCAGGCCGCGGCCGTGGCGATGACGGGCACGATTTGGAAGACGGGGTCCATCCACCCGGGCAGGTCCAGCCAGGTGACGATGGTCGAGCGCAGCGAGGAGGAGACGACGTTGAGGGCGATGGCGAGGGCGACGCCCACGAGGATGCCCAGGAGCGCCACGGTGTTGTTGACGATGCGCGGGACGATCCCGTCCTGGTCCTTCTGCACCCCGTGGGCGTCGAGCTGGGAGCGCACGGCGTCCTTGAGGTTGCCGATGAACCCCTGCGCCGTGTAGAGGGCGGAGACGACGGCGACGATGCTCGCCCCGCGCCAGCCGGTGAGGAAGCTCTGCAGCAGCGCCACGACCTGTTCGTCGCCCCCGTACTCGGCGATCTGCGCGCTCACGGCGTCCATGAGCTCCGGCCGGACCACGTCGAGGAAGAAGCCCAGCGCGGAGAACGCGAACATGAGGGTGGGGATGAGGGCGAGGACGAGGAAGTACGTGATGGCGGCGGCGAACTGGTTCCCCAGCCGCTGGCCGTAGCGGTCCAGCGTCTGCCGCAGATGCACGACGACGGGCCTGCGCATGATCTGCTGCGCCGTGCTCTGGCCCGCCTCCCGCTTGGACGCTGTCAGGATGCGTTCGCCTGGGTTGCCGGAGACAGTCATGGGAGCATCCTATGCTTGGGCCCATGACTCTGACACAGGGATTCACCGAGTGGGTCGTCTCCGTGATGGACGCGCTCGGCGCTCCGGGCGTGGGCCTGCTCGTCGCGCTCGAGAACCTGTTCCCGCCCATCCCCAGCGAGCTGATCCTGCCCCTGGCGGGCTTCACCTCGAGTCTGGGCAGCATGCATCTCGTCTCCGCCATCGCCTGGGCGACGATCGGCTCCGTGCTCGGCGCGCTCGCGCTCTACTGGGTCGGGCGGGCATTCGGGCACGAGCGGATCGCGCGGTGGGCGGCGAAGCTGCCGCTCGTGGACCCGGCGGACGTCGAACGGACCGTCGCCTGGTTCGGCCGCCACGGCCGCAAGGCGGTGTTCCTGGGCAGGATGATCCCGATCTTCCGCTCGCTCATCTCGATCCCCGCGGGCATCGAGCGGATGAGCCAGAGCTGGTTCCTCCTCCTGACGATGGCCGGTTCCCTCATCTGGAACTCGCTGTTCGTGCTCGCAGGGTTCTGGGTGGGGGAGAACTACGCGGTGATCGAGCGCTACGCCGGCTGGTTCCAGAACGCCGTCATCGTGGTGGTCGCGGCGGCTCTCGTGTGGTGGATCGTCGCCCGCGTGCGGCGCAACCGGGCGCGGCGGGCGGCCTCGGCGGGCACCGCCGAGGCCGGCTGAGGCTCAGCGCACCCAGGCCTGCGGCGTGTGCGCGGGGTCGACGACCTCGGCCGCGGGCGGCGGTCCGGGCGGCGTCCCCTCGCCGAAGGGCGGCGCGTCCGCGAGCGACTCCCGACCGTGCGGCTCCAGCCAGCCGGAGAGGTCCGGACCCACCGGCACCACCCCGGTGGGGTTGATGTCGCGGTGGACGAGGAAGTAGTGGTCCTTGATCTGCGAGAAGTCCACGGTGTCGCCGAACCCCGGGGTCTGGAAGAGATCGCGCGCGTAGCCCCAGAGCGAGGGGAAGTCCACGAGTCGCTGCCTGTTGCACTTGAAGTGCGAGTAGTACACGGGGTCGAAGCGGACGAGCGTCGTGAAGAGGCGCACGTCCGCCTCCGTGATCGCATCCCCCATGAGGAAGCGGCGCGTGCGCAGCCGCTCCTCCAGGACGTCCAGGGCGGTGAAGAGACGGTCGAACGCCTCCTCGTAGGAGGACTGGTCACCGGCGAAGCCGCACCGGTACACGCCGTTGTTCACCTCCGTGTAGACGTGCCGCATGAGCGGGTCCATCTCCTCGGCGAGGGACGCCGGGTACAGGTCCGGTGCGCCCTCGCGGTGGAACCGCCGCCACTGCGAGGAGAGGTCGAGGGTGATCTGCGCGAAGTCGTTCGTCACCACCTGCCCGGTGGGGATGTCGACGATCGCCGGTACGGTGATGCCGCGCGGATACTCCGGGTCGCGGGCGAAGAAGGCCTGCTGCAGCCGCTCGATGCCCAGCACCGGGTCCACCCCGCCGGGATCGAGGTCGAAGGTCCACGAGCGGGCGTCGTGGGTGGGTCCCGGCATGCCCGCGGAGAGCACGTCCTCGAGCCCCAGCAGGCGGCGGACGATGAGCGTGCGGTTGGCCCAGGGGCAGGCGCGCGCGGCGATCAGGCGGTAGCGTCCGGGCTCCACCGGCCAGCGGGCGTCCGGGTCGTCGAGGATCCGGTCCTCGATGTAGCGGGTGTCCCGCGTGTACCCCTCGCCCGGGGTGACGTAGCTGCCGGTCTCGGGTGCGTCGTCTGCGTCATTCATGCGTACATCCCTTCGATGACGTCCGCGAAGTCCTTCGCCACGAGGTGGCGCTTGACGGACTGCTTCGCGGACAGGTAGCCGTTGTCCTCGGTGAGCTCCGCCGGCACGATCGTGAAGGTCCGGATCGACTCCGCACGGGAGACCTTCTCGTTCGTCCTCTCGACGGCCTTCTCGATCGCCGCGCGGACGGTCGGGTTGGCGGCCGCCTCCGCGAGGCTCATGTCCGCGCGCAGCCCGTGGCCGGAGAGCCAGCCGGACAGCATCTCCGCGTCGAGGAAGATGAGCGCGGAGATGAAGTTGCGGTCGTCGCCGATCACCACGGGCTGGCCGATGAGCGGATGGCGGCGCAGCTCGTCCTCGAGCGGCGCCGGTGCGACGTTCTTGCCGGAGGAGGTGACGATGAGCTCCTTCTTCCGGCCGGTGATGCGGAGGTAGCCGTCGGCGTCGATCGCGCCCAGGTCGCCCGTGCGCAGCCAGTCGCCGTAGAAGGTCTCCGCGGTGGCCTCCGCGTTGTGCAGATAGCCGTCGAACACGCAGACGCCCTTCGCGAGCACCTCACCGTCCGGGGCGACGGCGACGGCGCAGCCGGGCAGGGGCTTGCCCACCGTGCCCAGCCTGGCCTCCTCGGGCAGGTTCACGGTGACGGGGGCGGTGGTCTCCGTGAGCCCGTAGCCCTCGATGATCGTCAGCCCGATCCCGCGGTAGAAGTGGCCCAGGTGCTCGCCCAGCGGCCCGCCGCCGGAGACGGAGTACTCCAGCGCACCGCCCATGACGGTGCGCAGGCGGGAGTAGACGAGCTTGTCGAAGAGAGCGTGCTGGGCGCGCAGGGTCAGCGAGGGGCCGCCCTCGTCGAGCGCGCGCGAGTACGCGACGGCGACCTGCTGCGCGGCCGCGAAGATCTTCCCCTTCCCCTCGGACTCCGCCTTGGCGCGGGCGGAGTTGAAGACCTTCTCGAACACCCGGGGCACGCCCAGGATGTAGGTGGGACGCACCTCGGCGAAGGTGTCCGTGAGGCGCGTGAGGTCCGCGGAGTGCGCGAGGACGCTGTGGGAGTTCAGCGCGAACACCTGGACGAACCGCGCGAAGACGTGGGCCAGCGGCAGGAACAGGAGGCAGACGGAGCCGGGGCGGACCACCTCGGGCACCTGCAGGGCGGCGGCCGCCGCGGTGCGGACGAAGTTGGCGTGCGTCATCCGGCAGCCCTTGGAGCGGCCGGTGGTGCCCGAGGTGTAGATGACCGAGGCGAGCGTGTCCGGGCCGGCGGTGGACCGGGCCGCCTCGAGGGCCTCGTCCGTGACCTCGGCGCCCAGGGTGCGCAGCTCGTCGAGGCCGGCCTCGGCGAACCGCCACACCGGCACCTCTCCCTCGGCGAGTCCCGCGGAGGCGGCCGCGGCGCGGGCGCGGGCGGCGTGGTCGCCGGACTGCACGAGGGCGAACGAGACCTGCGCGTCGGAGATCATCCAGGCCAGCTGCTCCTCGGAGGAGGAGTCGTAGAAGGGGACGGTGACGCCCCCGGCGAACCAGATCGCGTAGTCGCACAGGGTCCACTCGTAGGAGGTCGCGCCGAAGAGCGCGACGCGTCCGCCCGGCTCGAGGCCCGCTGCGAGCAGTCCCTTGGCGACGGCGGAGACGTCGGCGAGGAACTCCTCGCCGCTCACCTCCTCCCACTCCCCGTCGCCTGCGGGGCGGAGGAGGAGCGGGTCCGCGGGCACAGAGCGGATCCGCGCGAGCAGCGCGTCGGTGAGGCTCTCCTCGCGACGGAGGTCGAGTCCCTCGGCCGGGGTGGCGACCTGGGTCATCGTGGGGCGGGCGGTCTGCGCCGTGGCGGCCATGCGGTCTCTCCTTCGAAACGGCCCGCTGGGCGGGCCGACGGGCGGCTGTGCGAGCTCCGTCACGATACTACTGGGGCGTAATGCCGGTGGGGAAACCCGCGGGTCTAGAATCGTGGGGATCGCCCGGTCAGCCGGGCACCCCTCTGCACAGGACTGCCGAAAGGACGCGTACATCCATGAGCGCTTCACCCGATCAGCCGGGCACCGTCGACCACAGGTACGGCGCCTCACTCGCGGGTCGGATAGAGGAGAAGTGGCAGCGTGTCTGGCACGAGCAGCAGACCTTCGCCGCGCCCAACCCCACGGGTGACCTCGCGGAGGTCCCCAGCGGTGTGCGTGCGGCCGGGCGCGAGCACATGTACCTCATGGACATGTTCCCCTACCCCTCCGGCAAGGGCCTGCACGTGGGCCATCCGCTGGGCTACCTCGCGACGGACGTCTACGCCCGCTACCAGCGCATGCAGGGCCGCAACGTCATGCACGCGCTCGGCTACGACGCGTTCGGCCTGCCCGCGGAGCAGTTCGCGGTGCAGACCGGCCAGCACCCCCGGGTGACGACGGAGGAGAACATCGCGAACATGCGCAGGCAGCTCTCCCGCCTGGGCCTGGGCCACGACGAGAACCGCACCTTCGCCACCACGGACCCGGACTTCGTGAAGTGGACGCAGTGGATCTTCCTGCAGATCTTCAACAGCTGGTACGACCCCGAGGCCGCCGGCGGCCGCGGCGCCGCGCGCCCCATCTCGGAGCTCATCGCCCAGTTCGAGGCCGGCCGCGACACCGGCACCGGCCGGGAGTGGAGCGCCCTCGACGCGCACGAGCGCGAGGAGGTGCTGCAGCACCATCGGCTCGCCTACGTCTCGAAGTCGCCCGTGAACTGGTGCCCCGGCCTGGGGACCGTGCTGGCGAACGAGGAGGTCACGGCCGACGGCCGCTCCGAGCGCGGCAACTTCCCCGTCTTCACGCGTGAGCTCAAGCAGTGGAACATGCGCATCACGGCGTATGCGGACCGGCTGGCGGACGATCTCGACCTCGTCGACTGGCCGGACGCCGTGCGGCACATGCAGCGCAACTGGATCGGCCGCTCGACGGGCGCGCGCATCACGTTCGAGACCACTGCCGAGGGAGTGCCCGGCGCGCCCGTGACGGTGTACACGACCCGCGCGGACACGATCTTCGGCACCACCTACCTCGTGCTCGCGCCCGAGCACCCCCTGGTCGACGGGCTCACGGCGGTCTCCTGGGACGACTCCGTGCCCGCGCACTGGCGCGGCGGCGCCGAGACCCCCGCGCAGGCGGTGGCGGACTACCGTGCGGCGGCGGCCGCGAAGACCCCGGCCGAGCGCCAGGAGGAGCGGAACAAGACCGGCGTCTTCACGGGCTCCTACGCCGCCAACCCCGCCACCGGCGAGGCGCTGCCGATCTTCGTCGCCGACTACGTCCTCATGGGTTACGGCACCGGTGCGGTCATGGGCGTGCCGGGCGAGGACGCCCGCGACTGGGACTTCGCCAAGGAGTACGGACTGCCCTACATCCGCACGGTCCAGCCTCCGGCGGACCACGACGAGGACTCCGTCTACACCGGTGACGGAGCGAAGATCAACTCCGCGAACGCGGAGATCGACCTGGGCGGCATGGACGTGGCGGAGGCGTGCGAGCGCATGCTGGCCTGGCTGGAGTCCAAGGGCGTGGCCGAGGCCGCCGTCCAGTACCGCCTGCGCGACTGGCTGTTCTCCCGCCAGCGCTACTGGGGCGAGCCGTTCCCCATCGTCTACGACGAGGCGGGCACCCCCCACGCCCTGCCGGAGGACCAGCTGCCGGTGGACCTGCCGGAGGTCAGCGACTTCTCGCCGCGCACCTTCGACGCGCACGACGTCACGAGCGAGCCGGAGCCGCCGCTGGGCCGGAACGAGGACTGGGTCACCGTCACCCTCGACCTCGGCGACGGTCCCCGGCAGTACCGCCGGGAGACGAACACCATGCCCAACTGGGCAGGCTCCTCCTGGTACCAGCTGCGCTATGCGGACCCGCACAACGACGCCGCACCCGTGGGGGCGGAGAACGAGGCCTACTGGCTGGGGCCCACCGAGTCCAAGCCGGCCGGCGGCGCGGACCTCTACGTGGGCGGCGTCGAGCACGCCGTCCTCCACCTGCTCTACGCCCGGTTCTGGCACAAGGTCCTCTTCGACCTGGGCCACGTGAGCAGCTCCGAGCCCTTCCACCGCCTCATCAACCAGGGCTACGTCCAGGCCTACGCCTTCACGGACGCCCGCGGGGCCTACGTGCCGGCGGACGAGGTCGAGGAGCGGGTCGACGACTCCGGCTCCTCCACCTGGTTCCACGGTGACGAGGAGGTCTCCCGCGAGTACGGGAAGATGGGCAAGTCGCTGAAGAACATGGTGACGCCGGACCAGATGTACGAGGAGTTCGGCGCGGACACCTTCCGCGTCTACGAGATGTCGATGGGTCCCATCGAGGTCTCCCGCGCCTGGGACACGCGTGCCGTGGTGGGTGCCCAGCGCTTCCTCCAGCGCGTGTGGCGGCTCGTCGTCGACGAGGGCGACGGCAGCCTCGTCGTCTCCGATGCGCCGGCGGACGCCGAGACCCTGCGCGTGCTGCACCGCACCATCGCCGGTGTGCGCGAGGACATGGACAACTTCCGGTTCAACACCGTCGTCGCCAAGCTCATCGAGCTCACCAACCACCTCACGAAGTCCGGGGTCTCGCCGCGCGAGGCCGTGGAGCCGCTCACGATCATGCTCTCCCCGCTCGCACCGCACCTGGCGGAGGAGATCTGGGAGCGGCTGGGGCACACGGAGACGATCACCTATGTGCCGTTCCCGGAGGCCGATCCCCAGCACCTCGTCGCGGAGACCGTCACCGCGGTCGTCCAGGTCAAGGGCAAGGTCCGCGCCCGGCTCGAGGTGGACCCGGAGATCGAGGCCGCGGAGCTCGAGCGGCTGGCGCTGGAGAGCCCCGGAGCACTGCGCGCGCTGAACGGCGCGGGCGTGCGGAAGGTGATCGTGCGCGCGCCCAAGCTCGTGAACATCGTCCCGGACGCCTGAGCCGTCATGCGCCTGCGGCGCCGTTACCTCCCCGAAATGCGGCGCGGCGTAGGCTGGGGGCATGAGCGACACTGCTGACGACCGCCCCGAGTCCGCCCTCATCCGCGAGGCGCTGGGGGTCCGTCCGGTCATCGATCCCGCGGAGGAGATCGAGCGCCGGACGGACTTCCTCGTCGAGTACTGCCGGCGTGCCGGGGCCCGCGGATTCGTCCTGGGCATCTCCGGCGGCCAGGACTCGAGCCTGGCGGGCCGTCTGTGCCAGCTCGCCGCGGAGCAGCTCCGCGCGGCGGGGGAGGACGCGGTGTTCATCGCGGTCCGGCTGCCGTACGGGACGCAGGCGGACGAGGACGACGCCCGCGCAGCCCTGGAGTTCATCCGCCCGGACGAAGTCCTCGACTTCGACGTGAAGCCGGCGGTCGACGCTCTGGTGGCGACCCACGACGCCGCCGCGGGCCGCAGCCTGCCCGATTTCCACCGCGGCAATGTCAAGGCGCGCATGCGCATGATCGCCCAGTACGCGATCGCCGGCGAGCGCGGCTGCCTGGTGGCGGGCACCGACCACGCCGCCGAGGCCGTCACCGGGTTCTTCACGAAGTTCGGCGACGGGGGCGCGGACCTCGTCCCGCTCGCGGGTCTCACCAAGTCCCAGGGGGCCGCGCTGCTGCGCGTGCTGGGGGCGGCCGCGCGGCTCTGGGAGAAGGCTCCCACCGCGGATCTCCTCGACGAGGCGCCGGGAGAGACCGATGAGAGCTCGCTGGGCGTGACGTACCCGCAGATCGACGCGTTCCTCACCGGTGCACCCGTTGCGGAGGAGGCGGCCGCCGCCCTCGAGCGCCGCTATCGGCTCACCGAGCACAAGCGCCGCACTCCAGCAGGGCCCGACGACGCCTGGTGGCGCTGATCAGCGCATCGTGAGGGCCCCGCCGCAGAGCACCCCGAGGCAGAGGGCGAGCACGCCCAGCACCAGGGTGAGCGCGGCATAGCCGGCGGCGCGGAGCCGGTGGGACTCGCCGAGCATCCGCACGACGTCGACGCACACGGTGGAGAACGTCGTGAAGGCGCCGAGGAAACCGGTGCTGAGGAGCTGCATATCCTGCCCCAGACCGGTGACGATGCCCAGCAGCAGGCAGCCGAGGACGTTGACGCCCAGCACGCCCCACGGCAGCAGGCGGCCGGCCAGGGCGCTGATCCCCTGGTCGAGCAGCCAGCGCGCCACCGCCCCGGCGGCGCCCGCGAGCGCGAGTCCGGCCCAGATCACTGCGCCCTCCCGTCCCGGAGGAGAGAGCCGAGCGCCCAGCCCGCGACGGCGGTGAGCAGGCCGGCGAGGAGGCAGGCGCTCAGCAGGAGGAGCGGCACGAGGAGCTGGGCGGCGGAGGCCGGCGCGGTGAGTCGCAGGACCTCGAGGACGAGGCCGGAGTAGGTCGTGAGCGCGCCGCACATGCCGGTGCCCGCGGCGAGCGCGAGGAGCCGCCGGCCGTGCCCGCCGCCCGTGAGCAGGGCGGAGGTGAGCACGGCGAGGACGAGGGTGCCCGCGATGTTGGCGACCATGATCGGGAGGAGGCCGTGGCCGGTCGCGGCCAGCGCCGCCCGTGCGAGGGTGCCGAGCGCGCCTCCCACCGCCACGGCGGTGACCTGCGCCCAGCGGCGGGGTGGGTTCTCCACCGTTCTAGTCCTCCTGCGCGGCGCGGGTCTCCTCCTCCAGAGCGGCCTCGGGCTCGAGGATGCGGCTCACGAGGACGGTGCGGGAGAACTCGGCGCGATGGCGGAGGAAGGCATCGGCCGCGCTCTCCCCGGCGCGCTTGGCCTCGGCGAACGACTGCCAGCCGCCCTCCCGGCGGTCGCCGGGGATGACGGAGCGGGTGCCCTCGTGCACCTCGGTCTCCGCCTCGATCCAGTCCGCGAGTGCCCGGGTGCTGCGGTAGAGGTCCATGAACGCGCGGTGCGCGTAGGGATCCTCGAAGCTCGTGTGCAGGTGCTCGTCGAGGAAGGCGGTGACGGGAGCCGTGAGCTCCGAGGGGAACTCCGTGACCTCCGCCTCGACCCGGAGCCGACGGGTGATGCCCGCGTCCTGCGGGAAGCGCTCGAGGATGTCTGCCGCGGCGCGGGAGTCGGCCTCGGCGTCCTCCTCCTGGGGCGTGAGCGTGAGCTCCACCGGCGCATAGGTGTCATGCACGGCGGCGGCCGTCTCGGCCAGCTCGTCGATGCGGCGCTGGAGGATCGTCCAGGTCCGTGCCCAGCCCGCCACGGCGCAGGCCGTCAGCAGGGCGGAGAGCAGCAGGAGGACCCAGGCGATCTCACGCAGCGCGGGGACGAGGCCGAGCACCGCGAAGAGCGCCGCGCCGCATCCCACCACGAGTGCCACGGGGGTGTTGACCAGGAAATCGCCGAATCGCTTCACGCGCTCAAGGGTACTCGTGCACCGTGTCGCCTAGGCTTAGGCGCGGATCCGCGCGTCGTCCCGCGGCCTCGTCGTTCCCTGTAAGGAGTCCGGTCCATGACAGCAGAGCACGCCCGCACCCGTCCCGGGGACGAACCCGCAGCCGGTGCGCTGGGGCTCGTCCTCGACTCGACCGCGCTGCTCGCCGACGACGAGCGCTCCCGGGTGGCTGAGGCCCTGGACGGCCGGCTCGAGGTCGTGCCGCTCACGGTGGTGGTGGACGAGGAGGCGGCCCCGGACGGTGAGCTCGCGCCCGCGGAGCTCTGTGCGGCGATGGAGGCCGGCAGCAGCGTGCACACCTCGATGCCCGCGGCCAAGGACTTCGCTCAGGCGTACCGCCGCCTCGCGGAGGCGGGCGCGGACAGGATCGTGGCCGTCACCCTCTCCGGTGCGCTCTCCGGCACCTGTGCGGCGGCCCGGACGGCGGCGGAGGAGGCGCCGGTGCCCACGACGGTGATCGATTCGCGGACGGCCTCCGCGGCGGTGGGGGGTGCGGCCCTGCTCCTCGCGGAGGGCGCGGCGGCCGGCCGCGGTCCGGAGGAGCTCTGTGCGGCGGCGGAGGACTTCCTCCGGGAGGAGACCACGGCCCTCTTCTGCCCCGCCACCCTGACGTTCCTGGAGCGCGGGGGCCGGATCGGCAGAGCCGCCTCGCTGGTGGGCAGGGCGCTGTCGATCGTGCCGGTCCTCACCCTCACGGACGGCGTCGTGGATTCGTCCGCCCGCGTGCGGACGGTGCGACGGGCGCATGAGCGGATGCTCGCTCGCGCTCGGGAGTTCGCGGAATCGCTCCGCAGCACCTGCGAGACCGTGCTCCTCGTGCCCGAAGGCGAGCTGACCGCCGCGCCCGCCGCGACCCGGGAGTTCGCGGCCCTGCTGGAGGAGACGGCGCGCACGGAGGGCTGGGGACACCGGACGGGCGTGCTCTCCGCCGTACTGACGGCGCACGTGGGTCCCGGGGCGGTGGGCCTCGTCGTCCGCGCCCAGCAGTGACACGGCTGAGGTCACAGGTGCACTGAGACCAGGGTCCGTCCTGCGGCGCCCGGGCTGAGGACGGAGGCCGCGGCGTCCACAGCTCCGAAGGGGGTCTGGCGTCCGCGGGGGAGCGGGCGGATCGTGCACTGGTATGAGCCCATCACCCGCAGAGCGCTTCTCCGCACTGCTCGCCGCCAGCAGCGACCGCGGCTGGACCCGCGAGCC
>NZ_JALAHB010000115.1 GCF_022712115.1 Brevibacterium sp.
CCACCGCCCCCGGGCTCCACGACCGGTTCGGCCGGCGCGGCACGGACCTCCGCATCTCCCTGACGGACAAGTGCAATCTGCGCTGCACCTACTGCATGCCGGCCGAGGGCATGGACTGGATGCCGCAGTCCTCCCTCCTCACCGCGGAGGAGGTCATCCGCCTCGTCGACATCGCCGTGGACGTCCACGGCGTGCGCGACCTCCGGCTCACCGGCGGCGAACCGCTCATCCGGCCGGACCTCGAGTCCCTCATCGCGGGGGTACGCGCGCGGCACCCGGAGCTGCCCATCGCGCTGACGACCAATGGGATCGGCCTCACCCGCCGCGCGCAGGCGCTCCGCGACGCGGGGCTGACCCGCATCAACGTCTCCCTCGACACCATCGACGCGGACACCTTCGCCGCGATGGCGCGGCGGAACCGGCTCGCCGATGTGCTCGCCGGAGTGGAGGCCGCGCTGGCCGCCGGCCTCCACCCCGTGAAGATCAACGCGGTGCTCATGCGCGGCGTCAACGACGATCAGGCGCCGGAGCTGCTCGCCTTCTGCCTGGAACGCGGTCTGCAGCTGCGCTTCATCGAGCAGATGCCGCTGGACGGGGACCACGGCTGGACCCGGGAGGGCATGGTCACCGCCGCCGAGGTGCGGGCACAGCTGGCAGAGCACTGGGACCTGGTGCCGGACGACGAGCCGCGTGCGGGTGCGCCTGCCGAACGCTGGCGGGTGTTCGCCCGAGGTGCCGGGCCGGGGCCCGGCACGGCCCGGCCTGCGGGTGCCGCGGAACCAAGGGCCCGCGCTGCTGAACCAGGGGCCGGCACGGCGCAGCCGCTGGGCCGCGTGGGCGTCATCGCCTCCGTGACCGAGCCGTTCTGCGCGGCATGCACCCGCACCCGGGTGACAGCAGAGGGGAGGGTCCGCTCCTGTCTCTTCTCCCACGAGGAGTTCGATCTGGCCGCCGCGCTGCGGACGGGCGCGAGCGACGAGGAGATCGGCCGGCTCTGGCAGCAGGCGATGTGGCTCAAGCCCAAGGCGCACGGCATGGACCACGTGGGTCTGGACAGCGAGGACTACGTGCAGCCGGAGCGGAGCATGAGCGCGATCGGGGGATGAGTCGGAGGTGCTGCCGGTTCCCGCCGCAGTGCGCGGTCCCCGCAGTGCGCGGTCTCGCCGCCTATGACCGCCGGGCACAGTTCCACCACCGCCCGCAGGCAGGGCACAGTTCCCCCGCATTCTGCCGAAGCAGCGCCCGAGTTCCCGCCGGTTCCCACCGCAGGGCAGAATGGCGAGCACCGTTCAGCACAGCACCGCTCAGGAGAGGAGACCCGCCCATGAGTCGCATGTCCGCAGCGAAGCGCGGTCCCGGCGGATCCGTGGAGGTCCGCTACTTCGCGGCCGCCCGCGCCGCCGCGGGACAGGTCAAGGAGGAGCGGGTGATCCTTCCCTTCGAGGAGGCCACCCGCGAGCAGTTCGCCGCACTGCTCGTCTCGCTCCACCCGGAGCCTCCTGCAGGTGAGCCGAGCCTCGAACAGGTCCTCGCCCAGAGCACCCTCCTCGCCGACGGCACGGCCCTGGCCTCCGACGAGGACCGGGTGCGCCCCGGCATGCGCGTGGACGTGCTCCCGCCCTTCGCCGGCGGCTGAGCCGCCGAGCGGACTGTCACTGCGATGAACTCCGAGCCCCCTGCTCCTCCGGCTGCGTCGCCTGTTCACGTCACACCACCCGTGCAGGCCGAGCGACCCGACTGGCGCACCGCGATGGCGCTCGCCCACGCGCTCGGCCGCGAGGCCCTCGCAACCCGCCGTCGTCGAGACGCCGCGGACATGACGGACGGCATGGAGTGGCTGCCCCTGCACGACGCCGCAGGCCGGATCCTCGCGCAGGAGCTGCGCACCTCCATCCCGGTGCCGCACTACCCCTCCTCCGCCATGGACGGCTACGCCTACGCCGCCTCTCCCACCGCCGCCGCTCCCCCACAGACGTGGCTCCTCGAGGACTGGACCGGAGTGGACCACGTCCTCGCACCCGGCCGCGCCTGCCCGGTGGTGACTGGTCGCGCAGTGCCCCACGGCACCACCGGCATCATCCGCAGCGAGTACGCCCAGGTCACCGCCTCCTCGGCACACGGCGCGGCACCTGAGTCAGCTCACGGCACGGAACCTGCGCCGGCCGGCGGCACGGCACCCACGCCAGCGCACGGGTCAGCGCCCGGCGCAGCACACGGGTCAGCGCGCCTCGGCCTCGCGCCCGACGCTCCGCTCTCCGAGCTGGAGCCGGGCAGGCACATCCGCCCCGCCGGGAACGAGGCCTCTGCCGGCGATCTCCTCGCCCCTGCCGGCACCGCCCTCACCCCTCCCCTGCTCGCGATGGCCGCCGTCTGCGGGCACGACGTCGTCCCCGTCCTGCCCGCGCCCCGGGCCGCACTGCTCTACACGGGGGACGAGATCATCTCAGCCGGCCTGCCCGCGCGCGGCACGGTGCGCGACGTCTTCTCCGTCCAGCTGCCCCACCTCCTCGGCCTCTCCGGCGCGCAGATCGTGAGCCAGAGCCGGATCGGCGATGACCCGGCGCACACCTGGGACGCGCTCACGCGCATGCTCGCACCCGGCACGGACACAGGCTCCTGCCACGCTGCTGAGGACGCGGACCCGGCGGAGGCCACGCATACGGCGGAGAACGCGCACACCTCTGAGGAGATGACCACAGCAGCGGACGCACACCCGCCTGAAGCGCCGGACCTCATCGTCACGACGGGCGGGACCGGACGCTCGGCCGCAGACCACATCCGGTCGACGCTCACCGCGCTCGCGAAGTCCACCGGCGGCCGGATCGTCTTCCCGGAGCTGGACATGCGACCGGGCCACCCCACCCTCCTCGCCGCGCTCGTGCGCGCCGACGGGCGGACCGTCCCGGTGCTCGGCCTCCCGGGCAACCCCCTGGCGGCCATGGCGGCCATGCGCGTGGCCGGGCGTGCGCTGATCCGCGGCATGAGGGGCGCCCCCGCCGAGGTGCCCCTCACCGTGCCGCTCGCCGCCGGCTCCCCCCGGCAGAAGGCCGAACGCCTCGTCCCTGCCCGCCCTCACGCAGCCTCCGTTCGCGACGGCACGGACGAACCCGCCTGGGAGCCCTGCACACACTCCGGGCCGAACATGATGCGCGGCCTCACCCGTGCACAGGGATGGATCGTGCTGCCCGCGCATTCCGTCCAGACAGGAGAGCGGGTCCTCTTCCTGCCTCTCGAATGGTGAGGCTGCCTCTCGAGTGGTGAGGCCGCTGCCCGAGAGGTGAGGCCGCCGCTCACGCGAGGAGGCTGCCTCTCGAGGAGTGGGCTCCCATCACTCGCGTGAGGAGGCACCCGCCCAGGGCGATGCGCCCGCGAGCCACAGGACGAGACCCTCAGATCCGCACATCGCAGACGTCCCCACCCGCACATGCGGGTGTAATGTGAGTTTCATGACGCATTTTCGGATCGCTGAAGCAGCCAGGCTCGTCGGAGTCAGCGATGACACCATCCGCCGCTGGGCCGCCGACGGGATCCTGCAGGCCGATGTCGACAGTGCCGGAGTGCAGGTGGTCACGGGACGCTCACTCGCAGAGAGAGCGAAGCAGCGTGCTCCGGAGAACGACGACGACCCCGTGCTGCGCAGCGCCCGCAACCGCTTCACCGGCATCGTCACCCGCGTCGAGGTCTCCGGACTGGTCGCCCAGGTCGAGCTGCAGTGCGGACCGAACCGGGTGGTGTCCCTCATGACCGCCGAGGCCCGGGAGGAGCTCGATCTTCAGGTCGGCTCACGCGCGACGGCCGTCAACAAGGCCACTCAGGACATCCTCGAGGCCGCTCGCCGGGACTGATCGGCATCCGCCCCCTGCCCCCGGCCGCTGTGCCACTCCGCCCCCCAGGAGCACGTTCATGCACTTCTCCCACCGGCCCCCTCGCCGCACCGTCCGCATCGCTGCGGCGGCTCTCGCCGCCGGCCTCCTCATCGCGCCGGCCGGCTGCGCCTCCGGCCCGGACAGCTCCGGAGGCGGGGACTCGGAGGGCGGGGAGGCCGAGGAGCCCCGCACCCTCACGGTCTTCGCCGCGGCCTCGCTCACGGACACCTTCGAGCAGCTCACGGACGCCTTCTCCGAGCAGCACGACGGCGTGGACGTGCAGCTGAGCTTCGCGGGCTCCTCCGACCTCGTCGCGCAGATCACGGAGGGCGCTCCCGCGGATGTCGTCGCCACCGCGGATGAGCGGACGATGCAGCAGCTCGTCGACGACTCGCTGCTCACGGGAGAGCCGACGCCGTTCGTGACGAACGTGCTGGAGATCGCGGTGCCGGAGGGCAACCCGGAGGGCGTCTCCTCACTCACGGATCTGGCCAACCCGGACCTGGACGTCGTGGTCTGCGCGCCGCAGGTGCCCTGCGGCGCCGCCACGGAGAAGGTGGAGGAGGCCTCCGGCGTCCGGCTCAGCCCCGTGAGCGAGGAACCGCAGGTCACCGATGTCCTGGGAAAGGTCGCCGGCGGGCAGGCAGACGCGGGCCTCGTCTATCGGACGGACGCGGCCGGCTCGGACGCCGTCGAGGGGATCGCCTTCCCGGAGGCCCAGGACGCCGTCAACACCTACCCGATCGCGCCGGTCGCGGATTCCGCCTCACCCGCGCTCGCGCAGGAGTTCGTCGACTTCGTGCTCTCCGAGGAGGGCTGGAGGATCTTCGAGGAGGCCGGCTTCACCGCTCCCTGAGCACCCAGCACCCCGCACTCTGAGCACCACATCCCGCACACCGCACAGCCGGACCCCGGCCCATCCCGACGGAGAGGAGCGCAGTGATCCCCGGCCCCCCGTCGGCCCCCACCCAGGGGCGTTTACACATAGGACGCGGCCGACGAAGGGGTAGGTGTAGATCTCGGGGGGGGCCGGTGG
>NZ_JALAHB010000116.1 GCF_022712115.1 Brevibacterium sp.
CACGGGCGGCGGGTTCGGGCTCGTGTTGGGGCTGGCGGACAGGGGTATCGAGGCGCCGTCCGGCCTCGGCGCCACGCAGCCGCTCTCCGGCATGCGCTGCCTCACGCGGGAGGCCTTCGAGGCCACCCAGCCCTTCGCGGCGGGATGGGGCGTGGAGACCGGCATGACGATCGACCTGGTGCGCGCGGGCATGCGCGTCCAGGAGGTCGAGTGCGATCTCCACCACCGCGTGACCGGTCGTGACCTCCGCGCAGTCCTCCACCGCGCCGCACAGTACCGCGATGTGGCACGCGCCCTCGCCGCACGCAAGCTCGCCTCAAGGAAGAACCGCACTCGCCCATGACCGCTCCGTCCTCACCGTCTGCTCCCGCGCGCTCCTACGCCTTCCTGGGCCCGACCGCCACGTTCACGGAGGCCGCGCTCATCCGCATCCTCACCCGCAGGGGCGAGCTGGAGACTGCGGAGCGCGTGCCCATGCGATCTGCGGATCTCATGCTCGAGGCGGTCCGCAACGGTGAGGTCGACGCCGCGGTCGTCCCCATCGAGAACTCCGTGGAGGGCGGCGTGCCGGCCACGCTCGACGCGCTCACCCGCCACGGCCGTCTGCAGATCGTCGCCGAGGCCGTCATCCCCGTCCGCTTCGTGCTCGCTGCGCGGCCGGGCGAGGCGTCGGTGGAGACGCTCACGAGCTTCGGTTCGCATCCCCACGGGGAGGCGCAGGCGCGTCTCTGGCTCGCGGAGCACGCGCCGCGTGCGGAGTACCGGGCGACGTCCTCGACCGCGGCCGCTGCGGCCGAGCTCGCCGCCGCACCCTCTGCGGCCGAGGCCCCGTTCCAGGCCGCGGTGTGCCCTCTGCTGGCGGCCGAGACCTACGGGCTCGAGGTGCTGGCCGACGACATCGGCGAGGAGCGCAACGCGGTCACCCGCTTCATCTGCGTGACCCGCCCCGGCGAGCTGCCGGAGCGCACCGGCGCGGACCGGACCACGTTCGTCGTGGGACTCGCGAGTGACCGCGCGGGGGCGCTGCTGGAGATGCTGGAGCAGCTGGCGGCCCGGGGCGTGAACATGTCCCGGATCGAGTCCAGGCCCACCGGCAACGGCCTCGGGCTCTACCAGTTCTCCATCGACGCCAAGGGCCACATCGCGGAGGCGCGGGTGGCGGAGGCCATGCAGGGCATCCACCGCATCGCCGCCAAGGTGCAGTTCCTGGGGTCCTACCCCGCGGACGAGGGCGAATGGGACGTGCCGATCTCCGCTGAGGCGGCTGCCGCGGCGGCGGACCCCCGCGTCACGGACGAGGCCTTCGCCGCCGCAGCGTCCTGGCTGGAGCAGATCAGGCGCACCGGCGGGCTCGCGGACTGAGAACCCCGCATACCGTCACGCAAGCTCAGGCGGTGCACGCACGTGCGTGCACCGCCTGAGCTTCTGCGTCTGCGTGACTAGCTGTGCGGTGCGAGCCTCTGCTCCGGCTGGACTCCCAGCAGACTCGTGAGCCTCGCGAGGCTGTACGTCCTCTCCCGCACGTACTCCTCGATCTGCGCGACGGTGTGGGCGGGGCGGTTGTCCGCACGCGGCTTCCCGGCGCGCTTGGCCGCGAACCACGCGCGTGCCTTCGCCAGGTCCGCCGGGCGCTCGTCGAGCAGCACCGGAGGATGGTCGGTGCGCGCCAGATACGTCATGAGCGCTTCGCGGAAGAGGTAGGGCTCCGGGTCCGCGACGTTGATCCGACCGCTCACCTGCGGCCTGTCGATGCCGGCGAGCACCGCCTCCACCACGGTGTCGAGGTGGGCGAGCATGACGGTGTTCCTGGCACCGCCGGGCAGCAGCAGGGCGTCCTTGCGGCGGAAGCTCTCGAGGTCGTCGATGAGGCCGTCCGCGGACCCCGGGGCGTACACGCGTGCGGGCCTCAGGACCAGCGCGTCCGGACGCACCCGCGCGATGACCTGCTCCGCGCGCGCGGCGGTGAGGGGGAAGGGCGCCGTGTGCCCCGACTCCTCCAGCGGACCCGCCTCCTCGTGCAGACGGGTGTGGTCGCGGTCGATGCCGTAGACGGCGGTGGTGGAGAGGTGGATGAAGCGTGCGTGGGGGAACGCGTCGAGGACCTTGCGGGTGCCCGCGGCGTTGACGGCGTGGAACTCCTCCTCGGGCCCCCAGTCGTCGCTCCTCCGTGCGCAGTGCACCACGGTGCGGACGCGGCCTGAGAGGGCGGCGACCTCCTCGGGGACCTCGGTGGTGAGGTCCCACCGCATGAGGCGCACGTGCGAGGGTCTGCCCGCTCCTCGCCCGGAGACCGCCCACCCGGCGGACTCCCGGCCCGAGCCGTGCGTGCCGGCCGCGGCCTCGGGCGTGTCTGCCTGTGTCCCCGTGCCCGGCGAACTCGCTCTGCCGGGGCCGGGCGCGGGCGGAAGGTCCGCGGCGAGGACGGGGGTGCCGCGTTCGCTGAGGGCACGGACCACGGCAGAGCCCACCAGGCCCGAGGCGCCGGTGACCAGGACGGTCATGCGCCCTGCCCCCGGACGTCCTCGCGGTCGTCCGAGCGGCCGGTGAAGCCGCCCCTGCCCGCGTGCGGGTCCGAGGCCTCACGCCCCTGCCAGGTGGGGGTGCGCTTGGTGAGGAAGGCGTCGATGCCCTCCTGCGCATCGGGGAGGACGGCGTTCTCCGCCATCGTGGCCGCCATGGCGGCATAGGCCTCGGGCGTGGACATGGACAGCTGCCGGTAGAAGGCGGCCTTGCCCAGCGCGACGGTGGCAGACGAGGCCTCGGCGACCTTCTCCGCGAGCGCCTGGGCGGCCTCGACGAGCTCCTCCGCCGGGACCACGTCGGAGACGAGTCCGTGGGCGAGCGCCTGCTGGGCGGTGAGCGCATCGCCGGTGAGCAGCATGCGCATGGCCTGCTTGGTGGGCAGGGCGCGTGCGATCGCCACGCCGGGGGTGGAGCAGAAGAGCCCGATGCGCACGCCCGGCGTGGCGAAGGAGGCGGTCTCCGCGGCCACCGCGAGATCGCAGGTGGCGACCAGCTGCGCACCCGCGGCCGTGGCCAGCCCCTGGACCTGTGCGATGACCGGCTGGGGTATCCGCTGGACCGTGAGCATGAGGTCCGCGCACAGGTCGAAGATCTCCTGCTGGCGGGCGTGCGAGGCGCCGCGGATCTCCTTGAGGTCGTGGCCGGAGGAGAAGACGTGGCCCTCGGCGGCGAGGACGACGGCGTGGAGATCGGTCCGCTCGCCGACGGTCTCCAGCGTGTCGCGCAGCTGCGTCATGAGAGTGGTGGACAGGGCGTTGCGCGTGGCGGGCGAGGCGAGCGTCAGCGTCACGACGGCGCCGCGGATCTGGATGGTGAGGAGGTCGGTGCTGTGGAGGTCGCTCATGGCCCCATGGTAGTGGGC
>NZ_JALAHB010000117.1 GCF_022712115.1 Brevibacterium sp.
AGAGAACACAGACTGCTGACGACGATCACAGACACCGCGCACAGCAGAGACCGCCCGCGCACAGCAGAGCGGGCCCGCCGAACTCCACAGAGTCCGACAGGCCCGCTCCTACCGAGTCACACGAGACGTATCAGTGAGCGTGCGCTCCACGGTCGTACTCGTACACGAGGCCGACGAGGCCGACCACCGCGAGCACACCGCCGAACGGCATGATCCACCAGCCCACGGCGACGCCCACGAAGGTCAGCGCCGCGCCGGCGCAGAGGAGGATCGGCCACCAGCTCCACGGGGAGTAGAAGCCGTACTCGTAGTGCTCGTCCTCGATCTCCGCGTCGAGGTCGTCCGACGCCAGGGGCGGGCTCTTCTTCTCCCGCAGCCACAGGAACACGCCGATCATCAGCGTCATCCCGCCGACGAGGAGGATCGCCGGGAAACCGACCAGCTCGTCGAAATCGGTCAGGTAGCCGTAGACGAACGCGATCGGGAAGAAGAAGCCCACGCTGAGCATGAAGATCCATGCAGATGTCTTCACTGTGCGACCGCCTTTGCTTCAGAGTGGCCGTACGCCTGGAACTCCAGCAGCTCGGGGTGGTTGGCCTCGAATGCCGGGCGCTCGGAGCGGATACGGGGCAGGGAGGTGAAGTTGTGCCTCGGGGGCGGGCAGGAGGTCGCCCACTCGAGCGAGCCGCCGTAGCCCCAGGGGTCGTTCACCGTGACCTTCGGAGCCTTGCGCGCCGTCACCCAGACATTCCAGAAGAACGGGATGAGCGAGAGGCCGAGGATCAGCGAGCCGACGGTGGAGACCTGGTTCATCCAGGTCCAGCCGTCCTGGGGCAGGTAGTCCGCGTAGCGACGGGGCATGCCGACCGCGCCCAGCCAGTGCTGGATGAGGAAGGTGCCGTGGAAGCCGATGAACAGGACCCAGAAGTGGATCTTGCCCAGCGTCTCGTCCAGCATCTTCCCGGTCCACTTGGGCCACCAGAAGTAGAAGCCGGCGAACATCGCGAACACCACGGTGCCGAACACCACGTAGTGGAAGTGCGCCACCACGAAGTAGGAGTCGGAGACCGACTGGTCGAGTGCCGGGGAGGCGAGGATGACGCCCGTGAGCCCGCCGAACACGAAGCTCACGAGGAATCCGAGCGACCACAGCATGGGCGTCTCGAAGGTGAGCGAGCCCCGCCACATCGTGCCGATCCAGTTGTAGATCTTCACACCCGTGGGCACGGCGATCAGCATCGTCATGAACGCGAAGAACGGTAGCAGCACAGCACCCGTGACGTACATGTGGTGGGCCCAGACCGTCACGGACAGCGCCGCGATGGCGATGGTCGCGTAGACGAGGCCGACGTAGCCGAAGATCGGCTTGCGGCTGAACACCGGGAAGATCTCCGAGACGATGCCGAAGAACGGCAGCGCGATGACATACACCTCGGGGTGGCCGAAGAACCAGAACAGGTGCTGCCAGAGCACGGGGCCGCCGTTCTCCGGGCTGAAGAGGTGCGCACCGAGGATTCGGTCTGCCGCGAGACCGAACAGCGCGCCGGCCAGCGGCGGGAAGGCCATGAGCACGAGCACACCGGTGATGAGGGTGTTCCAGCAGAAGATCGGCATGCGGAACATCGTCATGCCGGGCGCGCGCATCGTGATGATGGTGGTGATGAAGTTCACCGAGCCCAGGATGGTGCCGAAGCCCTGCAGGGCCAGGCCCATCACCCAGAGGTTCCCGCCGACGCCGGGTGTGTAGGTCGTGTTCGACAGCGGGGCATATGCCGTCCAGCCGAACGAGGCCGCACCTTGCGGAGTGAGGAAGCCGGACAGCGCGATGAGGCTGCCGAAGAGGAAGAGCCAGAACGCGAAGGAGTTCAGCCGGGGGAACGCCACATCGGGGGCGCCGATCTGCAGCGGCATGATGACGTTGGCGAAGCCCGCGAAGAGCGGGGTGGCGAACATCAGGAGCATCACGGTGCCGTGCATCGTGAACAGCTGGTTGTACTGCTCCTTCGTCTCGAGGATCTGCATCCCCGGCTCCCAGAGCTCGAGGCGGATGAGCAGTGCCATCACGCCGCCGAGGCAGAAGAAGATGAACGATGCGATGAGGTACATGTACCCGATCGTCTTGTGGTCAGTGGAGGTGATCCAGCTGACGAAGATGCGTCCCTTGCTGGTGGGAACCGGATCGGCCGGGAGTCCGGCCTCTGCAGCGGTCCGCGGTGCGGTCGCGGTCATCAGTGCTCATCCCCTTCCTGCTCGTAGGGATTCTTGTACCAGTCGGTGCGGTTGTACTCGTCGCCGAGCACGCCCTCGTTGCCCTGCTCCTTGAGGCCGTCGGTGTAGGCGACGTACTCGTCGTAGGGCACGACGCTGACGTTGAAGATCATCTCGGAGTGGAACTCACCGCAGAGCTCGGCGCACTTGCCCACGTAGTCGCCCTCGGCCAGGGGACGGAGGTTGATGGTGGAGCTGCGTCCGGGGATCATGTCGCGCTTCTCGAGGAAGGCGGGGACCCAGAACGAGTGGATCACGTCACGCGACTCCAGCTTGAGCTGCACGTCCGTGTCAGCCGGCAGGTAGAGCGTCGGAGCGTCCTCGCCGGGCTGCTCGGTTCCGTCCAGGTTCGCCTGGACGCCAGCGTAGTGCGCGTCCTGGGTCACGTAGTTGAAGTCCCAGGCCCACTGCTTGCCGTAGACCTCGATGACCTCCTCCGGCTCCGTCTCGTCGTAGATGGTCTTGTCCATCGCATCGACGTTGTGGAAGAAGAAGCCCACGACGAGAACGATCGGGACGATCGTGTAGAAGATCTCGACCGGCATGTTGTAGCGCATCTGCACCGGCAGGCCGCGGTCGTTCTTCCGGCGCCGGTAGGCGACGATGCACCAGAGCATGAGCGCCCATGTGATCACACCGACGATGAGCGCGGCGATCCATCCGCCGTTCCACAGCGCGATGTAGTGCTCGGTGTGGGAGGTCGCACCCTTCGACTCGACGGGAAGGAACCCCACCTCCCACTGTTCTTTCGTACACCCGGCGAGCAGTGTGGTTGCCGCCGCTGCGCCGATAGCACCGAGCCGCTTGGCCCGGGACGCGCCCGTCCTCGGCGCGGGCTGATTCGGAGAATCCACGTGCAGCCTTTCAGAACCTCTGTCGGTGGAGGATCCGAGACCTCGGGCCGCCCGCCTCGCCCGCCGTCACGGGACGGCTGGCGCAAGTGTCAGGCAACGCCCAGGCCCGGGTCACCGAACTCTAACGTTGTCCCTGACAGCGTACCGCTACATGGCGTAGAAATTCACGTCGGTGCGGGCCGCTCGGGAAAAAACTTCACCGGGATCCAGACCCCCCGCATGCTGGAGCCGAACGGCGTAGTCGAAACCGCTCAGCTCCGACACGCCGAGACTCGCCAGATGCGGCGTGATCCACTGGACGTCGAGGAGCCAGGTGGGTCCTCCGGCGTCCAGGAGCCGCACGAGAGCGACCAGGGCGGCCTTGGAGGCATCGGTGCGCCGGTGGAACATCGACTCCCCCACGAACACGCGGCCGAAGGAGATGCCGAAGAGCCCGCCGACGAGCTCTCCGTCCTGCATCACCTCGACGGAATGGGCGTGTCCGGCCGCGTGGAGATCCAGGTACAGACGTCTCATCGCAGGCGTGATCCAGGCCCCGTCCCGGTGCGGGTCCGCACAGCCGTCGACGACCTCCGCGAAGCGGGTGTCCACGGCGCAGTCGAACCCGCGCATGGACCTGCGGAGGCTGCGGCTCACCCGCAGATCGCCGGGCAGGAGCACACCGCGTGCGACAGGCGCCCACCAGCCGACGGGAGGCCCGCCGCCCTCACCCAGCCCCATCGGGAACAGTCCGACCCGATAGGCCGCCATCACCGCCTCGGGCTCCGGCAGACGCCCGCCGACCGCCCGCAGGTCCTCGTCGAACACGGGATTCACCCCTTCCTCACCGTTCCCGGACGCACGAAGGGGCTGCGGACGTGACACACGTCCGCAGCCCCTCGGGACGGCTCCGCCGGATCAGTGGAACGAATCGCCGCAGGCGCAGGAGCCCGCGGCATTCGGGTTGTCGATCGTGAAGCCCTGCTTCTCGATGGTGTCGGAGAAGTCGATCGTCGAGCCGCCCAGGTAGGGGACGCTCATCTTGTCCACGACGACCTCGACCCCGCCGAAGTCGCGGATCGCGTCTCCGTCGAGGGTGCGCTCGTCGAAGTACAGCTGGTAGATGAGGCCGGAGCAGCCTCCCGGCTGCACGGCGACGCGCAGGCGCAGGTCATCGCGTCCCTCCTGCTGCAGCAGGCTGCGCACCTTCTCCGCCGCGGCCTCGGAGAGCTCGACTCCGTGGGCGGCTGTGGTCTCTTGCGTGGCAGTCATTGACTCTCCTGACGTATGGGTCGATCCTCAGGCCGTAACGCACGGCCCCGCCGATGCATTCCAGGCTACACCGCGGCGCGCTCCCCCAGCCGCTCCAGCAGCAGGGCCTCCGCGACGATCGCGGCCCGGAAATCCGGCACGTAGAGGGACTCGTTGGCGCTGTGGGCGCGCGCATCCGGGTCCTCCACGCCCGTGACGAGCACCGAGGCCTGCGGGAACACCTCCAGCAGGTCCGCGATGAAGGGGATGGAGCCGCCGAGGCCCACCTGCACGGCCTCCGTCCCGAAGCCGTCGCTGAGCGCGCCCATGGCCTCGGCCACCACGGGATCGGCGGTGTTCGCCCGCCAGGGGCTCCCGGACTCCTCCGCACCCATCTCCACCCGTGCGCCGAAGGGCGCGTGCGCGCGCAGGTGCCGCTTCACGGCGGCCAGCGCGTTCTCCGGGGTGTCGCCCGGCGCCACCCGGATGCTGAGCTTGGCGCGCACGGAGTGCTGCAGGGTGTTGGAGGAGACGTCCACCTGCGGCAGATCGAGGCCGATGACGGTGATCGAGGGCTGCGCCCACACCCGGGAGGCGAGGGTGCCGCGGCCGATCAGCTCCACGCCGTCGAGGACCCCGGAGTCCGCGCGGAGCGTCGACTCCGCGTAGTCCACCTCCGCGGTCTCCGCCCCGACCAGCCCCTCGACGGCGACGGAGCCGTCGTCCGCGTGGAGGGACGCCAGGAGCCGGGTCATGGCCATGCCCGCGTCCGGCACCACTCCCCCGTACATTCCCGAATGCACGGCGTGGTCCAGCGTGCTCACGGTGAATTCGAGCGCGGCCATGCCGCGCAGGCTCGTGGTGAGCGCCGGCGTGCCCGCGGCCCAGTTGCCGCTGTCCGCGACGACGAAGACGTCACCGGCGAGCTTCTCCCGGTGCCGCAGCAGGAAGTCGTGGAAGCTGGGCGAGCCCGCCTCCTCCTCCCCCTCGACGAAGAGGACGACGCCCACGCCCAGGTCGTCGCCCAGCAGGCGCATCGCCGTGAGGTGGACGAGGATCCCCGCCTTGTCGTCGGCGGCGCCGCGTCCGTAGATGCGGTCGTCCACCTCGGTCGCCTCGAAGGGCGGCGTGCGCCACAGCCCCTCGTCACCGACGGGCTGCACGTCATGGTGGGCGTAGAGGACGACGGTGGGAGCCCCCTCCGGCGCCGGCGTGCGCGCCACGACCGCCGGCGAGCCCTCGGCGCCGTCCGGCTTGGCAGCGGTGAGGATCTCGACCTCGGCGAAGCCCGCCTTCCGCGCGAGCGCGGCCACGGCGTCCGCCGAGGCCGCCACGTGCGCCTGGTGGCTGGCCGGCCCGGCGCTGGATGGGCGGGCGACGAGGCGAGCGAGGTCGGCCTGCACCTCGGCGAAGATCGAATCGAGGGCGGAGTGGAGGGACGCGGCCCGCTCGGAGCGGGCAATAGGTGCTCGGGTCATAGTCCGATACTATTCAATGCGTGTTTGGACGGAACAGGACCAGTGACAGCGCAGCCGATTCCCAGGACCCCAGGAGCACCGACTCCGAGGCCGTGACCGGGACGGAGGACACTGCCCTGCCCGCGAACCCCGCGGAGGCGAAGAAGAACAGGCCCACGCCCAAGCGCAGCGAGCAGCAGGCGCGCAACCAGCGTCCCCTCGTGGGCGGTGACCGCAAGGCGGCGGACCGGAAGGCCCGCGAGGAGATGCGCCGTCGCCGCGACGAGGCGCGGATCGGCGTGATGAACGGCGACGAACGCTACCTGGGGCCCCGGGACGCCGGCGAGCAGCGCCGGTACGTGCGGGACTACGTCGACGCCCGCTTCTCGATCGGTGAGCTCTTCATCCCCATCGCCCTCGTCGTGCTGCTGGCCGGCATGTTCATGCCGGACTTCGCGATGATCGCCAACTTCGTGGTCTACGGGCTCATCGCCCTCATCGTCCTCGACAGCGTGCTGCTGTGCACCCTGCTGCGCGGCCGGATCCGTGCGAAGTTCGGTGCCGACAGCATCCAGAAGGGCACCAACTTCTACGCCATCATGCGCGCGATCCAGATCCGCCGCCTGCGCGTGCCCAAGCCGGCGGTCAGGCGGCGGCAGTTCCCCAGCTGAGGCGGGCACGGGAAGCGGGCCGCGACGCGCAGGCGGGGGGGGCCTCGCCCAGAGGCCCTCCCCGCCGGCCCCCGCGCCCGGCCGCGGCGCCGCCGGCGGG
>NZ_JALAHB010000118.1 GCF_022712115.1 Brevibacterium sp.
CGAGGGCCGCGCGCGCAACCGCCGCGTGGAGATCGCGCCCACGCCCCGGCCGGCCCGCACCGACAGCAAGCCGCGTGACTGAGCAGCCCGCCAGCGCCGCCACCGACCCGCTGCATGCGCACCTCGTCGCGGCGCTGGCGCGGCGCGCGGAGGGCGCATGAGCGCGGATCGCCCCCGTGCGGACCCGCCCCCTGCGGACCCGCCTCTCGCGGACCTGCCGGTCGAGGTGCCGGTCTCCGCGCGGGAGACCGTCTACTCCGGCTTCGTCTGGGACATCGTCCGGGAGACCTTCGAACTGCCGGAGTCCGCGCGTCCGCTCACACGCGACAAGATGGCCCACCCCGGTGCGGTCGCCGTGGCGGCGGTGGACGACGAGGACCGGATCCTCCTCCTCCAGCAGTACCGGCATCCCATCCGCACCCGCGACTGGGAGGTGCCTGCGGGTCTCCTCGACGTCAGTGGCGAGGATCCGGCCGCGGGCGCGGCCCGCGAGCTCGGGGAGGAGGCGGACCTGCGGGCCGAGGACTGGCACACGCTCGCAGATCTCTTCACCTCTCCGGGCGGTTCGGACGAGCGGGTCCGGATCTACCTGGCGCGCGGAGTCACCGCCGTGCCGGAGGAGGAGCACCACGAGCGCGAGGACGAGGAGAGCGGGATCGTGCTGCGCTGGGTGCCGCTGGACGAGGCGCGCGACGCCGTGCTCGGCGGACGCGTGCGGAACGCGATCGCCGCACTCGCCGTCTTCCACGCCCACGCGGCGCGCAGCCGCGGCTGGACCGGACTGCGCCCGGCGGACGCCCCCTGGGAGGATCGTGGCGCGGCACGGAGCTGAGCTGCTGCCGGAGGGGCCGTCCGGCCTCGTCCGCCCGGCGGCGGACTACCTGGCGCACATCGAGCTGGAGCGCGGGCTCTCCCGCAACACGGTCGACGCCTATGCGCGGGATCTCGCACGGTACCTCACGTGGCTCGACCGGCGGGGAGTGCGCGCGTTCGAGGAGGTGACGGCCGAGGACGCGCTCGCCTTCCGTGCGGCACTCGCGGACTCCGGTCTCGCACCGGCCTCCACCGCACGGATCGCGGTGGCAGTCCGCCGCCTCCACGACCACCTGGTCGCCGAGGGCACCGCCGCGGCGGACCCGGTGGCCCAGCTCTCGCCGCCGGCACTGCGCGACAGCCTCCCCAAGGCCCTGCGCCTCGACGAGGTCGAGGCGATGCTCGCGCAGACGGCGGGGGAGTCCCTCGTCCAGCACCGTGCGGCCGCGCTCCTCGAGCTCCTCTACGCCACCGGCGCGCGCATCAGCGAGGCCGTGGGCCTCGACCTCGACGACCTGGACCTCGAGCACCGTCTGGTCCGGCTCTACGGCAAGGGAGGGAAGGACCGGATCGTGCCGCTGGGCTCCCACGCCGCGGAGGCACTGGGGACGTGGACGGTGCGGGACCGGCCGGCACTGGCGGCGAGGTCCGGCGGCGACCGGGGTGCGGTCTTCCTCAACCAGCGCGGCACCCGGCTGAGCCGGCAGTCCGCCTGGGCGATCGTCACGCGGGCGGCGGCGGCGGCGGGGCTGGACGAGGTCACGCCCCACACCCTCCGCCATTCGTTCGCCACCCACCTGCTGGAGGGCGGCGCGGACATCCGCGTGGTCCAGGAGCTGCTGGGGCACGCCTCCGTCGTGACCACGCAGATCTACACGAGGGTGACGGCACAGACCCTGCGAGAGGTCTACGCGTCCTCGCACCCGCGGGCGCGCTAGGCTGGGGGCCGGCGGCGCTGCGCCGGCGGCTCAGGCACACCTGCAGGCGCATCCCCGCCTGCTTTCAGATCGGCAACACAGGAGACGAGGCAGCCCGTGGCAGACGAGAGGCTCGACATCGCGGTAGAGGAGATGGGCCCCACCGGCCGTCCGATCCGGGAGTTCCCGGCACCGCCCGCGCTCGACGAGCACGGACCCGCACGCATCATCGCGATGGTGAACCAGAAGGGCGGAGTGGGCAAGACCACCTCCTCGATCAACCTGGGCGCCGCGCTCGCCGGCTACGGCCGCAGGGTCCTCCTCGTGGACTTCGACCCGCAGGGCGCGCTGTCCGTGGGGCTGGGCATCAACCCGCACGCGCTGGACCGGACCGTGTACGACGTGCTCATGAACTCGCGGCTGGATCCGCACGAGGTCATCCACACCACGGGGGTGGAGGGCATCGACGTGATGCCTGCGAACATCGACCTCTCCGCCGCAGAGATCCAGCTGGTGGGCGAGGTGGCCCGCGAACAGGTGCTCGCCCGTGCCCTGTCCCGGGTCGAGGACGAGTACGACGTGGTGCTCGTGGACTGCCAGCCGTCGCTGGGCCTGCTCACCGTGAACGCGCTCACCGCCGCCCACGGGGTCGTGATCCCGCTCGAGACGGAGTTCTTCGCGCTGCGCGGCGTGGCGCTGCTGGTGGAGACGATCGAGAAGGTGCAGGACCGCCTCAACCCCAGCCTCCGGATCGACGGCATCCTCGCCACCATGTACGACGGCCGGACCCTGCACTCCCGCGAGGTCATCGCGAGCATCGTGGAGGCCTTCGGTGAGACGGTCTTCGACACCGTCATCAACCGGACGGTCCGCTTCCCGGACGCCTCCGTGGCGGCGGAGCCCATCACCACCTTCGCGCCCACGCACGCCGGCGCAGACGCGTATCGCCGGCTCGCGCGGGAGCTCATCTCCCGCGGCGGCTCGCCCTGAGCGTCACCGCCGAGGCCGGTTGCGGGTCCGCGCACCGCGTCTTCACCGTGGAGCTGGAGAACTTCTCCGGCCCCTTCGAGGTGCTCCTCGACCTCATCGCCAAGCGGTCGCTGGACGTCACGGAGATCGCTCTGGCGGAGGTGACGGACGAGTTCCTCGACCACGTCTCCGCCCTGCGCGGGACCCGCTCGCTGGACGAGCTCACCCACTTCCTCGTGATCGCGGCGACGCTGCTGGACCTCAAGACCGCGCGCCTGCTGCCGGGCGGCGAGGTGGACGACGAGCTCGACCTCGAGCTGCTGGAGGCCCGGGACCTGCTCTTCGCCCGGCTCCTGCAGTACCGCGCCTTCAAGGCCGTCTCCCAGGTGCTGGGGGAGCGGATGGGCACGGCCGCCCGGGCGGTGCCCCGGGCGGTGGGGCTGGAGGAGGCCTTCACCGGGCTGCTCCCGCCGCTGGAGTTCTCCACCTCGCCGCCGGTGCTCGCCGCGGTCTACGCCGCCGTGGTCTCCCGGGACCGCACGCCGCCGCAGGTCGCGCTCGACCACCTCCACGAGGCCCACGTGTCCGTCCCGGAGGAGCGGGCCCTGCTGCTGAACCGCCTGCAGGAGGCGCAGGCGGTCGAGTTCTCCGCCCTCATCGAGGACGCGGGCTCGCGGCTCGTGGTCGTCGCCCGCTTCCTCGCGGTGCTGGAACTCATCCGCGCGGACCTGGTGGAGGTGGAGCAGCCGCAGGCGCTCGGCACGCTCACGATCACGCTGCGCTCGGCACTGCCGCAGGAGCCGGCGCAGGAGGAGGGACCACATGACGGACACTGAGCAGCCCAGCGCAGAGCTCCTTACCGCGCTCGAGGCGATCCTCATGGTCACCGACCGCTCCGTGGGCGCCGGCGAGCTGGCCGAGGGCCTCGGCGTCGAGGAGGACGAGGTCGTGCGCGCCCTCGAGGAGCTGGCCGCGGACTTCGACGGTGCGCACGGCGGACGGCCCCGGGGCTTTCGGCTGACGCGCTCCGCGGGCGGCTGGCGCATCTTCAGCCGGCCCGAGCAGCACGACGTGGTTGCGACCTTCCTCACGGCCGGGCAGTCGGCGAAGCTCTCGCAGGCCGCGCTGGAGACGCTCGCGATCATCGCCTACCGGCAGCCCGTCACGCGTGCGCGGGTCTCCGCGATCCGCGGCGTCAACGTCGACGGGGTGGTCCGGACCCTGCTCATGCGGGGCCTCATCGTGGAGGCGGGGACGGAGGAGCTCACCGGCGCGGTCCGGTTCGTCACCACCCCGGCCTTCCTCGAGGCCGCCGGTCTGGGCCGGATCGAGGACCTCCCGGACATCGCCCCGTTCCTGCCGGACGGGGATGAGGCGAATCGCACAGGCGAGGCCGGTGCGGGTTCTGAGGGAGAATTGGGGATAATCGACGTATGAACTCCCATGATCCCCGCTCACCGGGCCATCGCAGCAAGCGTCCCACCCGCAGGGCGCGAGCCGGCCGCAAGCCGGTCCAGACCGGTCACGGCCCGGTCTCCGACGTGCACTCCGCGGACGGGGTGCGCCTGCAGAAGGTGCTGGCCGACGCCGGGCTGGGCTCGCGCCGGGCCTGCGAACAGCTCATCTCCGAGGGCCGCGTCGAGGTCGACGGCGTCGTCGTCACGGAGCTGGGCACCCGGATCGATCCGGAGAAGCAGACCGTCCACGTCGACACGCTGCGCATCACGGCCCACACGGACAAGGTCTACCTCGCGTTCAACAAGCCCAAGAAGGTCCTCACCTCCATGAGCGACCCGGAGGGGCGCAAGACCGTCGCGGATTACCTGAAGAACCGTCCCGAGCGCCTCTTCTACGTGGGCAGGCTCGACTACGAGACGGAGGGACTGCTGCTGCTGACGAACGACGGCGAGCTCTCCAACCGTCTCACGCACCCCCGCTACGAGGTCCCCAAAACCTACCTCGCCCAGGTGCGCGGTCCCGTCCCCAAGGACGCGGGAGCGCGCCTGCGCGACGGCATCGAGCTCGAGGACGGCATGGCGCACGTCGACTCGTTCCGGCTCCTCGACTCCACCCCGGGCAGGGCGCTCGTCGAGGTCGTCCTCCACTCCGGCCGCAACCGGATCGTGCGTCGCCTGCTCGAGGCCGTGGGCACGCCCGTGGAGCGGCTGGTGCGCACGCAGTTCGGTCCCATCGCGCTCGCGGAGCAGCGCCCGGGCAAGATGCGGGACCTGCGGCCGCACGAGGTGGGCGAGCTCATGAAGGCCGTCGATCTGTGAGCAGCTCCTCATCGCGCGGTGCGGCGGCGACCGGTGCCCTCCCGCAGCGCGTCCACATCGTGGGCGCGGGCCTGCTGGGCGCCTCGCTGGGGCTCGCGCTCACCCGCGCGGGCGCTGCGGTCACCCTGGCCGATGCCTCGCCCACCGCAGCGCAGCTCGCCGCGGACATGGGCGCCGGCACGGTCGCCGAGGCCGCCGCGGACACCCAGCTCGTCGTGGTCGCCGCGCCTCCTGACGTCACCGCCTCACTCGTCGTCGAGCATCTCCGCAGGCTGCCCGAGGCCACGGTCACGGACGTCGCGAGCGTCAAGGGCGCGCTGCTCGACGCCGTCCGCCGGTCCGTCACCGGTGCGGAGCTCGACCGCTACATCGGCTCGCACCCGATGGCCGGACGCGAACGCTCCGGTGCGATCGCGGCGCGGGTGGACCTCTTCGAGGACCGGCCGTGGGTGATCTGCTCGGACGAGGCGACCCCGCCGGAGCGGCTCGCCCAGGTCGTGGCCACGGCCTCGGCGGTGGGTTCGACGGTGCTCCACCTGGAGCCGGACTTCCACGACTCCTCCGTGGCCCGGGTCTCCCACGCCCCGCAGGTGATGTCCTCGCTGGTGGCGGCGCGGCTGGCGCGGATGCCGGTGGAGGGCGTCGCACTCGCCGGCCAGGGCCTGCGCGACGTCACCCGGATCGCGGCCTCGGACCCCGGGCTCTGGACCCAGATCCTGGCCGGCAACGCCGCGGAGGTCCGCACGGTGCTCATGGAGATCCGCGAGGACCTGGACCGCGTGATCGCCGCACTCGCGCTGGAGCCGGGTGCGCTCGCCGTCCTCGCCGGCGCGATCGCCGCCGGCAACGAGGGACAGCAGCGGATCCCGGGCAAGCACGGCCAGGCCCCCACCCAGTACGCGACGGTGACGGTGGTGATCGGCGACGAGCCGGGCAACCTCGGCCGGTTGTTCGCGGAGGTGGGCGAGCTGGGCATCAACATCGAGGACGTGCGGATCGACCACGCCACCGGGCGCCGCCTCGGAAGCCTGGACCTCTTCGTCCTGCCCGCGCACGTCCAGGATCTGGTCGACGGGCTCCTGGCCCGCGGCTGGAGGCTGCCGGACCATGCTGAGAAGCGCACAGAAGCAGACACACCGAACGAAGGACAGAGATGAGAGTCATCGCGATCGACGGACCCAGCGGAGTGGGCAAGTCCAGCACCTCCAAGGAGGTGGCGCGCCGGCTGGGCTGGGCCTACCTGGACACGGGTGCCATGTACCGGGCGATGGCATGGCTGGCGCTCAGCCGCGGCGTGAGCGATCCCGGTGACGTCGTCGAGCTGGTGCGCGGCGCGGACCTCGAGATCTCCACGGACCCGGACGGCTTCCGGATCGAGGTCGACGGCATCGACGTGACGGAGGAGATCCGCACGGACGCCGTCTCCGCCGGCGTGCAGACGGTCTCCGGCGTCCCGGAGGCCCGGGAGGAGCTCATCGAGAAGCAGCGCGAGGCCATCGCGGAGAAGCCCGCGGGCATCGTCGTGGAGGGCCGCGACATCACCACGGTCGTGGCCCCGGACGCACCGGTGCGCATCCTCATGACGGCGGACGAGGACGTGCGGATCGCACGCCGCGCCGGGGAGAACCACGGGACGGCGGACGCGGAGGCGATCGCCGCGACGCGCGCGCTCGTGACGGACCGCGATGCGAAGGACTCGCAGACGACGAGCTTCCTCACCGCGGCGGACGGCGTCCACACCCTCGACACCACACATGTGAGCTTCGAGGAGGCCGTCGAGGCCGTCCTCGCACTGGCGAAGGAGGCCGCATGACCCGAGGCCCGAACGACATGACGGACGCGGCAGCCGAGGGTGAGGGGTTCGTCCCCGCGCCGGACGAGGACCTCGCCGCGCGGGTGGCGGACATCGACGAGGAGGATGCGCGGCTGCGCGCGGAGTCGCTGCGCTCCGGGCTGGCCGACTACGCGCTCGAGGACGACGACGCGGCACTGCTCGCGGACCTCGAGGATCCGGATGCGGAGGGCGGTCTGGTCCGCCCCGCGCCCGTGCTGGCGATCGTGGGGCGCCCCAACGTGGGCAAGTCCACGCTCGTCAACCGCATCCTGGGCCGGCGCGAGGCGGTCGTCGAGGACGTCCCCGGCGTCACCCGCGACCGCGTGCGCTACCGGGGCGAGTGGGGCGGGCGTCCGCTCACGCTCGTGGACACCGGCGGCTGGGACATCGACGCGAAGGGCATGGCCTCCCGCATCGCGGAGCAGGCGGAGGTCGCGGTGGAGCAGGCCGACGGCGTCGTCCTCGTCGTCGACGTGACCACGGGGGTGACCTCGACCGACGAGCACGTGGTGCGCATGCTCCGGCGCGCGGGCAAGCCCGTGCTGCTGGCGGCGAACAAGGTCGACGACGAGCGCGGCGAGATCGCCGCGGCGGAGCTGTGGTCCCTGGGCCTGGGCGAACCGCACCCCATCAGCGCCATGCACGGCCGGGGCGTCGCGGACTTCCTCGACGAGGTCATCGAGATGCTGCCGGAGCACTCACAGGTGGACGACGCCGAGGCTCCCGGCGGTCCGCGCCGCATCGCCCTCGTGGGCCGGCCCAACGTGGGCAAGTCCTCCCTGCTCAACCGCCTGTTCGGCAGCGAGCGGGTGCTCGTGGACAACGTCGCCGGCACCACGCGCGATCCGGTCGACGAGATCGTGGAGCTGGGCGGACGGCCCTGGCGCTTCGTCGACACGGCGGGCATCAAGAAGCGGGCCCGGCAGGCCTCGGGCGCGGACTACTACGCGGCGCTGCGCACGCAGACGGCTCTGGAGCGCGCGGAGCTCGCCCTGGTCCTGCTGGAGGCCAACGAGACGCTCAGCGAGCAGGACGTGCGGATCATCCGCAGCGCCACCGAGGCCGGCCGTGCGCTCGTGCTCGCATTCAACAAGTGGGACCTCACGGACGAGGAGCGCCGGGAGTGGCTCGCCCGGGAGATCGACAAGGACCTGGCGCACGTGGCCTGGGCCCCGCGTGTGAACATCTCCGCGAAGACCGGGCGCCACGCGGAGAAGCTGGTGCCGGCCATGGAGCGGGCGCTGGAGAACTGGGACAGGCGGATCCCCACCAGCCGCTTCAATGCGTTCCTGGGCGAACTGGTGGCGGCGAACCCGCACCCGCTGCGCGGCGGCAAGCAGCCGCGCATCCTGTTCGGCACGCAGGCCTCGAACAGGCCGCCGCACTTCGTGCTCTTCACCTCCGGGTTCCTCGACCCCGGCTACCGCAGATTCATCACCCGCCGGCTGCGTGAGACGTTCGCCTTCGAGGGCACGCCCATCGAGATCAGCATGCGGATCAGGGAGAAGCGGAAGCGCACGTGAGCGCACAGGCACCGGGGGAGGCGGGCACGGTGGGCGAGGCCCCGCCCCACGGTGACGGGGACCGGTCGCGGTCCCCGCTCCCGCGCTTCGTCACGGTGACGCTGGGCCTGGCCGGGCTGGCGATCGTCCTGCTCGTGCTGCGGCAGGTGCAGGACATCGCCGCCCCGGTGTTCCTCGCCCTCAACCTCGTGATCATCGTCCACCCGCTGCAGGCATGGCTCGTGCGGCTGCGCGTGCCGCGGTTCCTCGCCGCGATGGCGACGGTCCTCCTGGTGCTCGTGGTGCTGGCGGCCTTCTTCGCGCTGACCGCCTGGTCCATCGCGGAGCTCGTGCTCATCATGCCGGGCTATGCGAACGAGATCGTGCAGATCGTCCAGGACACGGGGGACTGGCTGGCGACGATGGGGCTCACCCCCGGCGTGCTCCAGCACCAGCTCGAGGCGCTCGACGCCTCCAGCGTGATCGCCGCGCTCGCCCCGCTGTTCTCCAATGCGACGCTCGTGCTCACACTGCTCACCACGGTGGTGATGGCGGTGTTCTTCGTCGCGCTGGACACGATCTCCTTCCCGGAGCGTCTGCGCAGCCTGACCCGGCAGCGGCCGCGCTTCGCAGTGGCCCTGACCTCGTTCTCCGCCGGCGTGCGCCGGTACTGGGTCGTGGCGACGGTGTTCGGGCTCATCGTGGCGGCGCTGGACGTGGCCGCCCTGCAGGTGATCGGCGTGCCCCTGGCGCTGGTGTGGGGCGTGCTCGCGTTCCTCACCAACTACATCCCCAACGTGGGATTCGTGATCGGCCTCGTCCCTCCGGCGCTGCTCGCACTCATGGATCAGGGCTGGGCGGCCGCAGTGTGGGTGGTCATCGCCTACAGCGTGCTCAACTTCGTCATCCAGTCCGTCATCCAGCCCAAGTTCACGGGCGAGTCCGTGGGCGTGACCCCGCTCGTGAGCTTCCTGTCGCTCCTGTTCTGGTACTGGGTGCTGGGCTGGCTGGGCGCGCTCCTGGCGCTGCCGGCCACGCTGCTGCTCAAGGCGCTGCTGGTCGACGCGGATCCGCGTGCGCGGTGGGTCAACAGCCTCATCGCCTCCGATCTGCGGACCGGCGCGGGACTGCCGGTGCGGGCCGCACCCGCGCGCCGCGGCCGGGAGGTCGTGGTGCGGTACGGTGCCTCCACTACGATGGATGCATGAATGCGAAGATCCTCACGATCCACCCCGTGGATCCGCAGCCGCGTCTCATCCGCCAGGCCGCGGAGGTCATCGCCTCCGGCGGTCTGATCGCCTACCCCACGGACTCGGGCTATGCGCTCGGGTGCGGGCTGGAGAACCGGAACGGCATCGAACGCATCCTCCGGATCCGCCAGCTGGACCAGAAGCACCACTTCACCCTCATGTGCCACGACTTCGCGCAGCTGGGGCAGTTCGTCATCATCGACAACGCCGCCTTCCGCGCCGTGAAGGCGCTCACCCCCGGCCCGTACACCTTCATCATGAAGGCGACGAAGGAGGTGCCGCGGAAGATGATGCACCCCAAGAAGCACTCGGTGGGCGCCCGCATCCCGCAGAACCCCACGGCGCTCGCCCTCGTCGAGGAGGTGGGGGAGCCGATCCTCTCGTCCACGCTCATCCTGCCCGGCCATGAGGACGCGATGACGGATTCGCTCGAGGTCTCCGACGAGATCGGACACGAGGTGGACCTCATCGTGGATTCCGGCGAGCCGGGCACGGAGCCCACCTCCGTCATCGACTTCACGGAGGGCTCCGCGGTCGTCCGGCGCGAGGGCGCCGGCGACGTCTCCCGGTTCGAGTGAGGGGGATGCCGCCGGTGCGGCTCGGCCGCTGAGAACGCGCCGCGGATCAGCCGATCTGGCGTGAGGCGCCCTCCCAGTGCGGAGCGCGCAGCGCCTTCTTGTCGATCTTCCCGAAGGGTGTCTGCGGCAGCGCGTCCGCGAACTCGACGGTCTTGGGGCGGGCGTAGCGGGCGAGGCCGTCGCGGGAGTGGGCGAGGAGAGCCTCTGCGGTGAGCGGTGACGCGCCCGTCACCGGTGCCGAGGCAGTGGGCGATCCAGTGTCCTCCGGCAGCTCCCGCGGCACGACGACGGCGTGGACGGCCTCGCCCCAGTCCGGATGCGGCACCCCGATGACCGCCGCCTGAGCGACCTGCGGATGGGCGGAGAGGACGTCCTCGACCTCACGCGAGTACACGTTGAAGCCGCCGGAGATGATCATGTCGTTCCGGCGGTCCTTGAGGTAGACGTAGCCGGCGTCGTCCATGACGCCCATGTCCCCGGTCCGCACCCAGCCGTCCCAGAACTTCTCCGCGGTGGCCTCGGGGTTCCCGATGTACTCCGTGAGCGCGAAGGGCGTCCGGACCGTGATCTCGCCCAGCTCGCCGCGGGGCACCTCGGCACCCGAGTCGTCGGTGACCCTCACCTCCGTGAACAGCGAGGGGTTGCCGCAGGAGGCCAGCAGCTCCGGGCGGGCGGGATCGTGATCGAGCTTGGACAGCCGGGTGCAGAACTGCGGCGCCTCCGTCTGCCCGTACAGCTGGACGAACACCTGCCCCAGCAGCCGCAGCCCGTGGGCAAGGCGAGCAGGCGACATGGGCGCGGCACCGTAGACCACCGTGCGCAGGGAGAGCACGGCGCGTCCCGCCTCCGGGGTGCCGTCCGGGGACTGTTCGTCCAGGAGGTCCAGCACGCGGTAGATCATGGTCGGGACCATGAACGTCCACGTGATCGCCTCCTCGCGCAGCAGGTCCACGGAGCGCTGGGCGTCGAACTCCTCCAGGATCCGCACGTGCGCGCCCCGGCCTATCCCAGCCGCAGCGAGCGCCCCGCCCGAATGCGCCAGCGGCGTCATCACCAGCATGCGCTCCCCGGCGCTGATCTCCGCCTCCACCATCTGGATGTAGAGCGCCGCCGCCGCGGAGCGCGCGGTGTGGGCGACGGCCTTGGGCCGCCCCGTGGTCCCGCCCGTGAAGAAGATGCCGGAGCGCGCATCCGGATCCACGACGTGCTCCGTGCGGTCCGGCTCCGCCTCCTCCCCAGGCATCTCCGCGAGCGGCACCGCCCCCGGGATGCTCCTGCCCTGCGGGTCAGACAGCTGTACGAGCACCGGACCGCCCTCGGCCGGGAGATGGGGGAGAAGCGCCGTCCCGAGGTCGTAGTCCGTGAGCAGGACCTTCGCCTCCGCGTACTGCAGCTGATAGGCGACGGTCTCCAGCGCCGACATGAAGTTGGCCGGCGTGCGGACCATGCCCAGGCGTGCGATCGCGGACTCGCCCACGATCCACTCGGCGCGATTGGCCGCGAAGATTCCCACCACGTCCCCGGACACCAGGCCGAGCCCGCGCAGCTGGCGCATGACCGCATCGGACCACACCCAGAGGTCGCGGTAGGTGAAGGAGCGCGCATCCTCCTGCACGGCCGGCAGTGCGCTGTGCACCCGGAAGGAGTGCTCGTAGATCTCTGCGGGTGTGGTGAACATGGGTTCCTCTCCGTCGACGGATTCGTGCACGGGGCAGCTCAGATCAGCTCAGGCCGGCCCACGTGCTCTGCTCAGCTCGGGCGGTGCTCCCGCAGGGTGCGCTCCATGAGCGCGTCCGCCAGGGGCGTGAAGTCCGTCTCCGGGTCGTACCAGTCGTGGAACTCCGCGAAGTCGCCCTGGTCCGTGTATCCCAGCTCCTCGAGCTTCCCGGTCCAGAACTCCGCGGTCTCGTCGACGCGGGTGAGCACCTCGTCCCCGAGCACACCGGAGTCCGCCACCTCCTGCATCCGGGCCTCGTTGGCCTCCGCGATCCGGTCCTGCAGGTCGTCCGCGAGGGGCTCCACCGTCACACCCTTCTCACTGGCCTCCTCGAGGGCGATCGCCTGCGAGCCGATCGACGTCTCCATCCCACCCTGGAACGCCGCGGTGGAGGCGTCGAAGAGGATCTGCTGGTAGGCGAGCGGCAGGTTCTGCACCCCGGAGCCCTGCAGGATCGCCCCGGAGACCCGGGGGAACTGTGTGGTGGTGGGGTAGCCCAGGTTGCCCGCGACCTCGAAGAAGCCGCCCTGCGAGACATCGGAGAGCACGGCCAGGGTGCAGTCCACCGTGCCGCGCTGCAGCGCCTCGTAGGCCTCGACCCCGGCGATCGAGACCGGCGAGGCCCCCAGCTCTCCCACCAGTTCGTTCTGCGGCTGTGAGCCCACGCGCACCTGCAGGCCGCTCCAGTCCTCGTCCTCCGTGGACGGTTCGGTGCAGACGGAGTAGTAGGCGCTCGTGGCGGAGACGGGGGTGAACGGGGTGAGCCCGAGCTCCTCGTACTCGCTCAGCACCTCCGGCGACTGCCAGGCGAGATCGTAGGCGAGCAGATTCGCCAGCAGATCCCCCTCGAACGGCGAGGCGGCCTGCCCCACCAGCAGATCGTTGACCGCGTTCACCGCCGGGAAGCGGTCCGGTTCGTAGGTCGGCAGGGTGAACGCCATGTCGACGCGGCCGTCCGCGAGCGCGTCGTGCAGCTCCGCATAGGGCGCGATCGACTGGTTGAAGGCGAGCTCGACGGTGAGCTTGCCGCCCGAGGCCTCCTCGACGGCCTCCTTGTACGCCACGCCCATGGGCGCCTGAGGCGATTCCAGCGAGGTCGCGGGGATCTGGTAGGTGACGGACGCGGGTTCGAGGTCCGCGATCGCCGCCTCCACGGCTGCGGCCTCGGCACCGTACTCGTAGCCGTCGCCGGCCTCGCCGCCTCCGCCCCCGCCGCTGCCGGCCGAGCCCGCGCAGGCACTCAGCAGCAGCGCGCTCACCGCGGACGCGCTGAGAGATGTGATCCTGGAAACAGTGGTCATGAGTCCTCCTCCTTGAGGCCCAGTGCCCGCAGCCACAGCCGGGTGAGCTGCTCCGCGAACCGCTCGGCGCCCTCCTCGCTGTCGTACTGCGGATCGCCGGGGTTGACGTAGACGTGGTAGCAGTGCCGGCTCACCATGAGGCCCAGCGAGCGCGCGGTGAAGTCCGGGTCGACGGATCCCGGCACGCGGCCGTCGGCCTGCATCGCGCGGATGGTCTCCGCGTTGCGGCGGAAGAACGCCTCGCCGCGGCGCAGACGGTTCGCCTCGATGCGCTCGTCGTAGTGCCGGGCCTCCTCGAGGATCTTGTTGAGGCCGCGATTGGCGCGGAACGCGCGCACGTACTCGAGATTGCCCGCGCGGATCCTCTCCACCGGCTCGCCCTCGTCCACCGGCCGGGAGTGGGCCGGCACCACCGACTGGGCGTAGGCGTCCTCGATGAGCGCCGCCAGCAGCTCCTCGCGGTTCGTGAAGTACGTGTAGAGCGTGCCCGAGGCCACACCCGCCTCCTCCGTCACCTCCGCCAGGGTGGTGCCGAGGAAGCCCCGCCGCTCGAACACCCGCTGCGCGGCGCGGATGAGCCGGGTGCGGGTGCGCATCCCCTTCGCGCCGAGCTCGTCCGGGTCCTTGCGCTGCTTCACGGTGCCGCCTGTGCGGGCACGTGCGCCAGCAGCTCGCGCTTGAGGATCTTGCCGGAGGGGCCCTTGGGCAGCTCGTCGACGAACTCGATGATCCGGGGGATCTTGTAGGCGGCGAGGTTCTCCCGGGTGAAGCGCTCCACGGTCTCCGCGGACAGTGCCGCACCGGCGGCGTCCGCGGTGCGCGTGAGCACAGCGGTCACCTGCTGGCCGTACTTCTCGTCCGGCGTGCCCACCACGGCGGCCTCGCGCACGCCGGGGATCTCGTAGAGCACCTCCTCCACCTCCCGCGGGTACACGTTGTAGCCGCCGTGGAGGATGAGGTCCTTGAGGCGGTCGACGATGAACAGGTAGCCGTCGGCGTCCATCCGCCCCAGGTCTCCGGTGCGGAACCAGCCGTCCTCGCTCAGCACCTCCGCCGTGGCCTCGGGGCGGTTCCAGTAGCCCTTCATGACGACGGGCCCGCGGATGCAGACCTCCCCGACCTCTCCGGCGGGCACCGGCTGCCCGTCGTGGTCGATCACGCGGACCTCCAGATCGCCCACGGGGCGCCCCACACTGCCCACCTTGCGCTCGCCGTCGAGCGGGTTGAAGGTGCCCAGGGCCGTGGTCTCGGTGAGTCCGTAGCCCTCGACGACGGGGGCGGCGAAGCGGTCCTCGAAGCGCCGCACGACCTCCCCGGCGATGGCCGCACCCCCGGAGCTCACCGCGCGCAGGGCCGGCGCCGTCCCCTCGGGTGCGCTCGCCAGCACGGACATCCACATCGTGGGCACGCCGGAGATCACCGTGATGGCGTCCGCGGCCAGCGCGTGGACGAACTGCTGCGGGTCCCAGCGCGGGAAGAGTGTGACGGGCCGGCCCGCGGACAGCGCCGGCAGTGCGACCGCGGCCAGTCCGAACACGTGGAACAGGGGCAGGCCGGTGGCCCAGTTGTCCGCGTCCGTGGCGTCGATGAGGCCCTTCACCGTCTCCGCCGCCGCGGTGAGGTTGCCGAGGGTGAGCATGGCCCCCTTGGGGCGGCCGGTGGTCCCCGAGGTGTACAGCAGCGCGGAGAGGTCGTCCGGTTCCCGTCCGAGGATCTCGATGGCGGCAGGATCGGGGGAGGGCCGGCCGGGCGAGTCCTGGGC
>NZ_JALAHB010000119.1 GCF_022712115.1 Brevibacterium sp.
CTCCCCCCCGCCGGGCGCCCCCTGGGCGAAGAGGCCATTGTGCAGCCGCGAGGCCCGGGCACGGCCGAGCAGCTGCCGGCCCTGGCCGGCGAGCTCCTGCGGATCCGTGTTGAAGTACACGGTGAAGCTGATCGTCCCGGCCGGAGACGGCTGCCCGGTGCGGAGGAAGATGCGCGGGAAGAAGACGTCGGCAGCGGCGGCGAGCGCAGGATAGTCCCACTCCCGCTCCTGCACCGGACGGAACCAGACGAGGCTCTCGGAGTCCGGAGACGGCGACGGCGCATGCGGGTCGGCCTCGGGCGCGCCCTTCACGAAGCGGAACTCGTAGTTCTCCAGCCACGGGAGGCTGAGGCGACCGGAGACGGAGTGCTCCTCCGGGGAACCCGCCTCGGCCGGGAGCACCGCCTCGGTGTCGGAGAACGTCTCACGGTCCGAGGCGAACAGCGCAGTGCCGGTGAGGACGACGCCCGATTCCTGCTCGACGCGGATCACCCAGTGCTGATTGGAGCGGTTGGTGCGGACGGGCTCCACGGTGATGCGCATCTCCCCGTCCGCGATGGCGGTCGTGAAGTTGAGGGTGAGCGCAGCAGGCCGTCCCTGCGCGCGCGGGTCCGAGGTCAGTGCGGCGAGCGCCTGCGCGGCAGTCGCTCCGCCGAACGGACCCACCATGTTCGCCCAGGCGGGGTGCGTGTGCGCGAGGACGGTGCGCGGAGCCGTGGCTGCGTCCGAGGCGCCGGTGGGCGCGGTGACCACACCGGCAGTTCCGTCAGCCGGCGGGGCGGTGAGCACGATCAGCTCGTCGAATGGGTGAGCCATGGATCCTCCGAATCAACAGGGTGAGCAGGTGAGCAGTCGTGGGGCGGCAGAGCTGCGTGCCTCCCGGCCGGGGCGCTCCCGACCGCACCGGACCGGAGTCCGGCCGGCAGGCTCGCGGCTGGCCTCGGCATCACAGGCTGCGCAGAAGCACGTCCGCGTCCTCGTGCCTGCCGGCGATGGTGAAGCCGTTCTCCGCGAAGAAGGAGCCGGCGGTGTTCTGCTCGCTCACTGCCAGGCTCACACTCCCCTTCCCGGACAGACGCAGCAGATCGAACGTCGCCCGCAGCAGGTGGGTGCCCACGCCGCCGCCCTGGGCCTGCGGGGCCACGGCGATGAGGAGCTCCGGAATCGTGTCGCCGGCCCACCCGCTGCCGCGCCAGTCCTCGGTGGGCAGCCGGACCCATGCCGCGCCGACGCGCTCGCCCTCGTCATCCACCGCGAAGACGCCCATGTCCCCCGCACGCCCCCAGCCCTCGACGTAGCCGGCGAGAACCTCGTCCGCGAGGGTCTCCTCCTCCGTGAGCGGACGGCGGTCGATCGACCAGTTGACTGCCTGCGCGAGGAAGGGCAGGAGGTCGGCCTCCGCCGCGCTCTCAGACGGTATGGGAAGAAGCTTCATGCCACCATTCTGTCCGACTCGCCCCGCCCGCGCATCACGGCACCCTCCTCACTCGTAATCGAACCGTGATTCGATTTCCCTTGACTCCTTCTGGATCGAGCATAGAATCGAACCAATAGGTCCGTTCAGATCATTCGAAGCCGCTTCACGCATCTCAGAGATTTCCTCCCGCGCTCTTCGAACCGCATCACAGGCCCCGCGTCCCCGCACCAGCCCCTCAGAGAGGAGGAGCTCCTGATGAACGTCACCGTCGCATCGCCTCCGGCACAGTTCCAGCCCTCCTCCGTCGCAGAGCGGTCACATCCCACGAGCCTTGCCGAGGTCCGGGAGCTGGTGAACGCGTCTTCGGACTCCTCGGCCGTCACAGCGTCGCTCCGGGCCGTGGCGGATGCGCTCAGCACCGAGACCGCCGCGGCCGCCGAGCCGCTCCTGTGCGCTGCCCACGATTCCGCTGCACCGGACCCGGGCACACTTCTGAAAGCGCTCGCCGTCAGCGCACGCGCGGCTGATCAGCTCCAGGCGCGTCAGCTGCGTGAGCGCGCACGGTTCGCACTTGCACAGATCCTCGAGGACGGCGAGGAGGAGATCGGGCTGCTGTTCGAATCTTCTCCGGGGGCGCCTGCGCCCGCTGACGTGTCGTCCCTCGAACCTGGTGCCGACCCGGCGTCCGCACCCTGCGTCCCGGCCACCGTGCCGGTTCTTCCAGGCACCCACGACGGCTCCCTCCGAGCCTTCTTCTCCGCGCTTCTGCCACGCCAGGACGCCATGACTCTCTCCGCTGTCCACAACTCCACGCAGGTGCGCGAACGCGGCGCGGCGGCGGAAGCCGTCCTCGTCCTGCTCGGCCTGCCCGAACTCCTGCACACGGTGGAGAACGGGGATCTCCCGTTCAACCGCATCGAGAGGCTGCTGCCCAAGACGCGGCTGATGTCTCTCGCACAGCTGCACCTTCTCGACGTGTTCCTCACGGACCTCGACCGGAAGCTGGATCTGGGGCGCTATCTCCGCGCGGCGCAGAAGTTCATCACCGCGCTGGAAGGCACCTCGCTCACGCCCGCACAGGTGCGCCGCGAACGCCGGGTGGTCCTGGAACGCCACGACGACGGCAGCGGCTCACTGACGATGCACGGTCCGCTCGTGATCCTCGAGGCGCTGTACCAGCGGACCCGGGGCATGGCGCGCGCGATCCTGCGCAGCCAGATCGGCGCCCTCGCACTGGAACTCGAGGACGGCGGCTCAGCGCGCTCTGCAGATGCCCGCTCTGCAGATGCCAACGAAGCAGGGACGAACGAAGCAGGGGCGCTGGAATACGCAGACTCCGCCCCCGCCGGCGGGCTCGGGGGAGCTCCTGCCTGCAGGCTCGGGTTCGCCCCGGTGACGGCGCAGGTGGTGGACGAGCGGCAGTTCGGCCAGATGATGTTCGACCTCCTCGCCGATTCCCGTCCGGAGACCGTCACCAGCGTCATCGAAGCAGGTGACGGGGATGGATCACGCGCTCCCCGCACAGAAGTCCCTCTCCGCCCGGGCACAGGAGCAGGAAGCTCGGAGAGGAGTGGGCCTCCGTCAGGTACAGGCGCTCCGTCCGACCGAGATCCTCTGGGTGGTTCCGACCAGATGCGTCGGCATCAGGTGCGCGTCCTGTGTCCCACCGACGGTGAGTGGCTCCGCCGGCAGGCCACCGTGAGTGTCACGGTTCCCGCCACGGCTCTGCTCCGGGCGGACGACCGCCCCGGCGAACTCGCCGGTGCCGCTCCGCTTCCGGCGGAGTTCGCCCGCCAGGTTGCGGCGCATTCCCGTGACTGGCACCGTATCCTCACCGATCCGGCGACCGGCACCGTCCTCGACGAGCCCGCACGCACCTACGCACCCACCCGTGCGACGCGGACGGTCGTCAACACCAAATGGCAGACCTGCACTGCGCCCGGGTGCACCGCTCCGGCGCAGAATGCGGAGTTCGAACACGGCATCCCGTTCGACCACGTGCGCCCGGAGAGGGGCGGACCCACGCACCCCTCGAACGGACACCCGATGTGCCGGCGGTGCCATGCGCTCAAGACGGCCGGCATCATCAGAATGGAGAGAACGGGCGCGAATGAGATCCTCTGGTCGCTGCCGCTCGGCGTCACCGTCACCACCGTCGCACCGCCCATCGACGCGGGTGCGGTCCTCTCGCGCAGCATCGCAGAGATCGCAGAGACGGACTCGGCCGGAGATTCGACACCCGTGCCGCCGGACATCGCACTCCCCCGCTGCATCACCACTCCGCAGGCCGCTGCCCGCCTCGCGGCGGATGTGTTCGCTCGCCTGGAGGCGGAGGAACGACAGATCCAGAGTCTGCGGCAGGCAGGAAGTGCGCTGTCGCTGCGCGATTCCCTCCGCCTCGCTGAGGACCGCAGGCAGTTCCGGACCAGGGAGAGCCGGCTGGGACTCCACCTCAGAGAGCTGCAGATCGAACGGGCGCACCTTGAAGCGGCGAAGCGCGCGCATGGCGAGCGTCTCTCCGTTCTCGAGGCACGGGAGCTGGCCAACGAGGAGCTGACCTGGAAGATCGCGGAGAGGGACGAAGCCCTGCGTGCGCGGGAGAAGCGCGTGGCCCGGACGGAACGGGAGTGGTGGGCCCGCACACGGGAAGAGCATCTGCGCAGGCTCACCCTGGCGAGACAGCGTGAAGCTGCGAACGAGGAAGCCGCGCGCCGTGCTCACATCGAGTTCGCGCAGCTTCTCGAACGGCCCGGCGTCTGCAGACACACAGATCTGGAGGCAGCGCTCGCACAGATGCGCAGCGGGGTGGACAGTCTCCCTGCAACGGTGGAGGAGTGCCCGGACTGCGAAGCCGAGTACGCCGCGTTCCTCATCGAGATCCGCGCTCTCAACAGCCAGGAAGTCGAGGACCTGGTCTGGGAGGAGGAACTCAGGAGTCGCGCCGAACGGGCACGCGAGCGCGAACGAGCGCAGGAGCGTGAACGCGAGAGGATCCGGGAGATCCGGGTCAGGGACGTGAAGGCCCAGGCCGAGGCCGCAGAAGAGCGTTCCTACATCCGCGAATCCCAGCGCCTGGGCCGGGAACGCGCCAGGCTCGAGCACGCGGAGACGCTCCCCGCCGTCTGCACCGCGGACTGCTGCACAGCCGCCCGGTCCCAGGTGAGGCCCGGCGAGAAGGACAAGACCACAGGCCGGACGGGCACCACGACCGATACGGGCAACGGCACGGGCGACAGCACGGTCGCTGTATCCGCCGCTTCGCCGGCCACAGCGTCGGCCACCGAGGGCACGGCGGTAGACGAGACAGGAGGCAAGACGGCGAGCGGGACAGAGGGCGAAGCAGCGGGTTCCGCCCCGCGCTCCCGGAGGGACAGGCTCAGGGCCGCAGTGGACCAGGTGATGAGCGGCTGCGCCCGGGGCCCGCAGACAGCACCCGGGGGTGCAGGCTCGTCCGCTGCAGGCAGCCGCACCACCGCCCCAGCCAGGTGGGGCTATGGCGGCAGCATCGGCTTCTGCAGCGAGGACCCGCCTCCGTTCTGATCAGTCCACCGGGGCGACCCGGATGAGATTCCCGTCGGGATCCGCGACGACGAAGGTACGACCGAAGACCTCGTCGTGCGGCTCCTCCACGACGGTGATGCCCTTCGACTGCCACTTCGTGAAGATCTGGTCGATCGCGGCGGGCGGCCCGGGCACCATCAGACCGACCTCGCTCATCCGCGGGACGCCCGCAATTGCACCGGCGCTGCGATCGTCGCGAGGCGCTCGCTCATTGTGGCCGGTCCACACTGCGAAGAGAACACCGGGGGCCACCTCGAACGCGATGTAGCGGGGACTGACGAAGCTCGGCTCCATCTCGAAAAGGTCGCTGTAGAAGGCCGAAGCGGCGTGGGCATCCTGGACGTAGACCAGGAACAGATTGGGCGCGGGCATGAAGTCCTCCTCGGGCTGCAGATCACTCAATGCCGAGAGGTTCTCGGCACCGCCTCAGTCCACCACCCGAACGCGACAGGTGCTGTCACCTTTTCTGCGAGGATTGGCCGCTATGAAGGCTTCGAGGCTGCTGCACCTCCTGCTGCTCCTGCAGACGCGACCGCGCATCACCACCGCCGAGCTCGCGGCGCGTCTGGAGGTGTCCCGGCGGACCGTTCTCCGCGACGTCGAGGCGCTCTCCGCAGCGGGCGTGCCGGTCTACGCCGAACGCGGCCGGAACGGTGGGATCGTCCTGCTCCCCGGCGCCCGGCTCAACGCCTCCCACCTGGAGCCTCCGGAACTGGAGGCTCTGTCCGTCACCGGCCTGGACAGCGAGCAGCTCGAACGACTGGGCCTCGGCACCGCGCACAGGACCGCCGTGCGCAAGATCGCCGCCCGTCAGGCCGCGGCACCCGGCGTCTCGGATCTGGCCCGGCTGGCAGACCTGGTCATCATCGACAGCACTGCGTGGCTCACTGAGCCGAGAGCAGGGGTGGAGGTCGCCGATCTCGCCTCGACGCTGCGCCGCCGGCGGCGGCTCCGCATCCTGTACAGGCGCAGCGCCGAGGAGACCGCCTCCCCGCAGGTGGTGGATCCGTACGGACTCGTGGGGAAGTCAGGCCGCTGGTACCTCGTCGCCGATGATCACGGCGCCGGCCGCCTGTTCGCTCTCGAACGCCTCACCGCATACGAAGCGCTGGAGGAGCCCGCCGCTCTGCGGCCGGAGCAGACCCTTCAGACGACATGGTCCGAGCTGAAGCAGCGCACGGAATCACCGGGGAGCACGGAGGTGTCCGTCCGGCTCAGAAGCAGCCGTCTCGACCTCGCCCGGCGCATCCTGGGCGGTCGCATCCGCGAGGCGTCCGGCACCGAGGACGAATGGTGCGCACTCGTCATCCGCTACCCCGACGTCGAGTCGGTGCGTCAGCTCCTCCAGTTCGGGGACCACATCGAAGTCCTCGCCCCGGAGACCGCCCGTGCGCGTATGCACCAGCTCGCAGCAGCCCTCGCCGAGAACCACCGACCGCGCTAGCTCAGCCCGCGGGCGAGCGCCCGGTCCACCCAGCGGCGGCCTCGGGCGCGGATCCCCAGCGTCAGCCCGCGCGCGCCCATGAAGGCGATGACGAACGTCGCCCAGATGCCCAGCGCACGCGGGTCCTCACCGTGCAGGAACCGCTCCGACACCCCCGCCAGGACGCCGTCGAGAAGCCCCGCGTCCGCCACCGCCCACAGCACCAGGGCGAAGAAGGCGAACGATGCCGTCTGTGCGAGCGCGAGGTAGCGTGCGTCCTCCGCACCCATGAGCACACCGTCGAGGACGAAGACGTATCCGGCCAGCGGCAGGCTGATCGCGAGGACCACGAGCAGTGCCGCCGTGAGATCGCGCACCTGGTCGTCCTGCGTGAACGCGTAGGGGATCAGTCCCGCACCCAGAGTGAGCAGGAGACCGCAGACCGCACCGAAGCAGATCCCCCAGCCGGTGAGCCTGCGGTTGACGGCCACGACGCCCTCCACATCGCGGGCGCCGAGCCGCAGCGCGATGAGCGCCTGTCCGGCGATGGCGAGCGCGTCGAGCGCCAGCGCGAGCGCGAAGAACAGCGACTGCACGACCTGCACGGCCGCCAGCTGTGCGGTGCCCAGCCCCGTCGCCGTGAAGACGAGGAGGATGAGCGCGGCCCGCAGCGCCGCGCTCCGGAGCAGCAGCCACACCGAGGTCTTCGCCGAGGACCACACTCCCTGCCAGTGCGGCAGCAGGGAGGCACCGTGCCGGGCAGCGGCTCGGAAGGCGATCACGAGATACACGGCTGCCATCCCGGCCTGGGCGATCACGGAACCCAGCGCGGAGCCGGCGACTCCCATGCCGAACCCGTAGATGAGAAGCGCGTTGAGCACGATGTTCGCACCGAACCCCAGCCCTGCCACGACCAGCGGCGTCTTCGTGTCCTGCAGTCCCCGCAGCAGGCCGGTGGCGGCGATGACCAGCAGCATGAACGGCAGCCCCCACCAGGAGATCGTGAGGTAGCTCAGCGCCTCCCCCTCGACCTCGGGCGACGGCCCGAACGCGCGGACCACGGGCCCCAGGAGGGGAAGCCCTGCGGCGAGCAGGAGCGCCGAGGTGACGACGGACAGCCACATGCCGTCGAAGCCCGCGGACACCGCCCCACGCACGTCTCCGGCCCCCACTCTCCGCGCCACCCGGGGCGTCGTCGCATAGGCGAGGAAGATCATGAGGCCCACGACGGTCTGGAGCACCGTCGTGGCGATCGCGAGACCGCCGAGGCTGTCGGCCCCGAGGTGTCCCACCATCGCGGTGTCCGCGAGGAGGAAGGCCGGCTCCGCGATGAGCGCACCCAGCGCGGGCACGGCGAGACGGAGGATGTCGCGATCGAGGGGTTTCACCTGCGCGAGTCTAGCCAGCCTCCCCCTCCCGCCTGCACGCCGGGGAGGCTCACGCAGGCCTGCGCTCAGGACGGCCGGCGCTCAGGACGGCCGGTGCTCCAGCATCAGCTCGTCGAAGACCGCATCCGCATACGGCTGGAGCGCCTCCGGATCACCGTCGTGCCATTCCGGGAAGGAGACGAAGTCCCCCTCATCCGCATAGCCGAGCTGCTCCACCTTGCCGCGCCACTTCTCCAGGGCGGCCTCGATCCGCGCGGTGGCCTCGGCGTCGACCGCACCGGCCTCCACCTCGTCGGCCACGATCCCCTCCGTGGCCTCGAGGAGGACCGCGCCGGCCTCCGCGTCCATCTCACGGATGGAGCCCCCGGCCTCCTCCAGCGCCGCCATGAGCCGGCTGGTCCCCTCGAGGTCCGCGCGCCGCGAGTTCTTGAAGGCGTCGCCCATCTGGTCGTAGATCAGCTGCTGTGCGGCGAGCGGGAGCTGCCGGTAGCCGGCCCCGCCCACGAACGCGCCCGCGCCACGGCCGAAACCGGCCTCCGTCGAGTACGCGAGGTGCGGTGCGACCTCGGCCAGACCGGTCATCGTCGCCGCGAGCGTGGTGGTGAGCGCGCAGTTCACCGTGTTGCGCTGCAGCGCCTCGAAGGTCTCCGTGTACTCGAGCGAGGTGCCCGTGGCTCCCAGCGCCTCCGTCTGCTCCAACGACGAGCGGGAGCCGATCGAGACGACGCTGCCGTTCCAGTCGTCCAGCGTCTCCTTGGGCTCGGTGCACATCGACACGACTGAACTCGTCGCGTTGAACGGGATGAGCGGAGTCACGCCGCGTTCCTCGTACTGGTCGAAGAGCCCGTCCGTCCCGTAGGCGACCTCCAGCATCGCGGCGTTCACCGTGAGCTCCTCCACGAGCGGGGAGGTGCCCGCGAGCCCAGTGCCGGCGGCCAGCGCGGAGAACGCAGGGTAGTCGTCCGGCTGGTAGATGGGGATCATGTAGGCGAGGTCGATGCGGCCGTCGCCCAGCGCGGCATCGACCTCCGTGTACGGCGCGATGGTGGGTCCGTACGCGATGTCGATCGTGATCTTCCCGCCGCTGAGCTCCTCCACACTCTCCTTGAGCCCTGCCGACCGGTAGGCCGCCACGTCCTCGGCCGAGGACGCCGTGCTCTGCAGCGTGAGCGTCACGGGGTCCATGTCCTCCAGTGCCGCGGCGTACTCCTCGGCCGTCGCGCCGGGAGCCACGCCCTCGCCCGCGTCACCGCCGCCGGCTCCCCCGCTGCCCGCGGAACCGGCGCAACCGGCCAGCAGACTGCACGCGGCGCCCATCGCCGCCGCACCCCACCAATGTCTCTTCAGCGACATCGTCGTCACCCTTCGTCTCTCATGCGGCCACTCGGCTCACCTCACAGCAGCGTGCGTATCCAGTCCCGGGTGAGCGCGGGATCGATGACGTCGTCGAGGTCGAACTGCATCGCCGCCATGAGCGCCTTGCCCTGCTCGTAGGACGCGGCGATGAGCTCCTCCTCCCGCCGCTGACGTTCCGCCGGGTCCTCGATCGCGGCGAGCTCCTTCGCGTAGCCCAGGCGCACAGCACCCTCCAGGCCCATGGGTCCGATCTCCCCGCTGGGCCAGGCCACCGTGAACTGCGTGGAGGCGAACCCGCCGGCCGCCATCGCCATCGCACCCAGGCCGTAGCCCTTGCGCACGACCACGGCGCCCACCGGCACGCTCAGCCCCGCCCCGGCCACGAACAGGTCGCCGAACGCACGCACACCGGGCTCATGCTCGGCCTCGGGCCCCACCATGAAGCCCGGCGTGTCGATGAACGACGCCACCGGAAGCCCATGGCTCTGCGCCAGGCGCAGATGCTGCGTCATGGTCCGCGCCGCGTCCACGTCGATGGCGCCGCCGAGGTGGTGGTTGTCATTGGCGATGATCGCGAGCGGCACCCCGTCGAGCCGGGCGAAACCGGTGACGGCACCGCGTCCGTACTGCGCACGCACCTCGGTGAACGAACCGGGGTCGAAGACCGCGGAGACGGCCTCGCGCATGGAGAACGCACGCAGCCTGTCCGCCGGGACCACCGTCCGCACACGTTCCGCCTGCGCCTCCAGCGCCTCCTGTCCTGGCTGCTCAGTCTGGCCTGCCTGCTCCTCGGCACCAGCACCGCTCCGTCGGTTCCCGGTGAGTACCGACAGTGCCTCCCTCACGTGCTCCACAGCCGCCGCCTCATCCTCAGCGAGGATGTCGATGACGCCGTTGTCCAGGTGCACCTGCGCCGGGCCGATGTCCTCGGGGCGGTGGCGTCCCAGGCCTCCGCCCTCGATCATCGCCGGCCCGCCCATGCCCAGGTTGACCTCCGGCGTGGCGATGATGAGGTCGCACACGCCCGCCAGTGCCGCGTTGCCCGCGAAGGTGCGGCCGGAGACGACGCTGATGAGCGGAACCTTCCCGCGCAGCCGCGCCAGCGAGGCGAACGTGGGCACCTGCAGCCCGGCGGACGGTCCCTTGTCCGTGTCTCCGGGGCGCCCGCCCCCGCCCTCCGCGAAAAGCACGAGGGGCACCTGCCGCTGCTCGGCCACCTGGATGAGCCGGTCCGTCTTGGCGTGGTTGCGCGTGCCCTGGGTGCCGGCCAGCACGGTGTAGTCGTAGCTGATGACCACCACCTCGCGCCCCTCCACCCGGGCGGTGCCGCCCAGGAGGCCGTCGCCCGAGGTCCGGTCGATGAGGTCCTGCAGGCTCCGCCTGCGGGTCTGCGCGGCGATGGCCAGAGGCCCGTACTCCACGAAGCTACCCGGATCCACGAGGTCCGCGATGTTCTCCCGTGCGGTCCTCCGGCCCCGCGCGTGGACCTTCGCCACGGCGTCCTCACGCGCCTCATCCAGCACTGCTGCATGACGGGCCTGCACCTCGGCCACACCCGGATGCGGCTCCGCCGCACGCGCGGCCTCCGCGTCCCCGACGGCGGTGCCGGTGAGCACGGCCACCGGCGCACCGGCCGTCACGTAGTCGCCCACGGCCACGAGGTGCCGCACAGCCGCAGCCGCCGGCCCCGTCACGGGATGGTGCATCTTCATCGCCTCGAGCAGCACGTACTCGGAGGCCTTCTCCCCCACTCCCACGACGGTCCCGGACAGGGGCGCGGCGAGGAGCTCCTCGCCGGGCTCGAGCTGCGGGGCTGCGACCTGCCCGGCGGCCGCGGGGCGGTGCGCCGCGCCTGCCCCGCCCTGACCGGCCCTGCCCTGACCGGCGCTGTCCTGGTCGGCACGGTCCTGGTCGGCACTGTCTTGGTCGGCACGGTCCTCGATCTCCCGGGCCCGGTCCGCGATCTCCGCGGCGCGGGCATCGTAGGCCGAGGTCGCCTCGTGCCCGGGTTCCAGCAGCGCGTCCACGGCGAGCAGCAGACCGAGGTTGGTCTCCACTCCGTGCACGCGGGTCTCCCGCAGCGCCTGCACCCCTGCGCGGCGGGCGGCGGCGAGAGACGGAGCGTGGACGATCACCTTGCCCAGCAGGGAGTCGAAGCTGCCGCTGACCGTGCTGCCCGTCTGCGCCCAGGTGTCCACACGCACCCCCGGCCCGGTGGGCCACGTGAGCGCGTCGATCGTGCCCGCGCTGGGGGCGGGATCACCGGTGTCCAGCACCGTCTCCGCGCTCACGCGGAACTGGATCGCAGTGCCGCGGGCAGCTGGTCCCGTCTGCCCGGCGAACTGCGTCCGCCCGAGGAACTCCTGCAGCCCCTCCGGCATTCGCCCGGCCGCCACCGCGAGCTGGCAGGCCACGAGATCCAGCCCGGTCACCTCCTCCGTGACGGTGTGCTCGACCTGGATCCGCGGGTTCACCTCGAGGAGCATGTGGGCGGCCGCGTCCTCCGTGCCGCCGGGCCCCTCCGCCGCGCCGCCGAGGTCCTGCACGAGGAACTCCACCGTCGCCAGGGACCGGTGGTCCGCGGACTCCACGAGCCTGGCGGCATCCGCATGGAGGCGGGCGCGCAGCTCCGCATCGAGGCCGGGAGCCGGAGCGATCTCCACGAGCTTCTGCCGGCGCCGCTGGAGCGAGCAGTCCCGGTCCCCCAGCACCACCGCTCCCTCCGGCGTGCCGAGCACCTGCACCTCGATGTGCCGTGCCCCGGTCACCAGCGCCTCCGCGAAGATGCGGTCGTCACCGAACCCGGCGGCGGCCTCGGCCGCACAGGCGGTCAGGGCGTCTGCGAGCGCAGCCGGATCCCGCACGATCCGAATCCCCCGGCCCCCACCGCCGGCCAGCGCCTTCACCGCGATCCCGTCCGGGTGCGCGGCGAGCAGCGCCGCGGCCTCCGCCACGGCCGCACCCGCGTCCGCGCCGCCGTCCGCGCCTTCAGCCTCCGGCCGGAGCAGGCCCGTGGCGGGCGGCACCGGGACGCCCAGCCGCTCGGCCCGGGTGCGCGTGGCACTCTTGTCGCCGAACAGCTCGAGGGCGGCGGCGTCCGGCCCCACCCAGGTGAGACCGGCCTCCGCGCACGCAGCCGCCAGCACCGGCGACTCCGCGAGGAAGCCGTAGCCCGGGTGGACCCACTCCGCGCCGGATCCCCGCGCCGCCGCGAGGATCGCCTCGACCTCAAGGTAGGCGCTCGCGCCCCTGCCCGGCAGCGTCACGACCTCATCCGCGAGCTGGACGTGGAGGCCTGCGGCAGCTCCGAGCGCCTCCTCGTCCGCGGAGCGCACCGCGACGGTGCGCATCCCCGCGGTCCGGGCCGTGCGGATGATCCGCACCGCGATCTCACCGCGATTCGCGACGAGCAGCGTGGGTGTCTCTTCCATCGATCCCTCAGTTCCCCTCGTGCGTGTCCGGACCGGCGGCACCGGCGTTGGCTGCCAGCTCCTCCAGCAGCACCGTCTTGCGGATCTTGCCCGTCGCCGTCATGGGCATCTCCCCGACCCACACGAACTCCGGGATCTTGTACACGGCCATGTTCTCCTTCGCCCACGCACGCAGCGCCTCCGGATCCCGCGCCGCCCCAGGGGCGGCGACGATGAAGGCGACCGGCACCTGTCCCCTGGCCTCGTCCTCACGCGGGGCCACCGCCACTGTGGCGATCTCCGGATGCATGCGCAGCAGCGCCTCCACCTCGGAGGGGAACACGCTCATCCCCTTGACCTTGATCATCTCCTTGGTCCGCGCCAGGTAGGTGAGCGCGCCCTGGTCGTCGAACCTCCCCGTGTCACCGGTGCGCAGCCAGCCCTCGACCAGGGTCTCCGCCGTGGCCCGCGGGTTCTGCCAGTAGCCGCTCATGACGGACGGCGAATGCACGAGGATCTCCCCCTCCTGCCCCACGGGAACGGGGCGGAGGTCCGGGTCCACCACCACGATCTCCGTGCCCGGCACGGGGAAGCCGCAGTACACGGGCTCAGCCCGCAGGTCCCGGTCACCCTCCTGCAGACCCAGGGTGAAGGTGTCCGAGGTGTGCGTCTCCGTCATCCCGAACGAGGCCTCGCGCAGGGTGATGCCCGTCCGCTCCCGCCACTGCTCCCGGAGCGGGACATCGAGCTTGCGCACGAAGGACACCGCCTGGCACTGCTCGAGCGAGCTGAGGTCCAGGCCCGCGCACTCCGGGGTGTCCAGCAGCTCGAGGAGCTCGCCGTAGCCGTCCGCCGGGGAGACGATCCGGGTGACCCCGCGCCGCTCCACCGTCTCCAGCGCCACCCGCGGGTGCCAGCGGGTGAGGACCGCGACCTCGCCGCCGCTGTAGATCGGCAGCAGAATGCTGAGGTGCTGCCCGGCGATCCAGAACATCGCGAGGAACCCCAGGGTGA
>NZ_JALAHB010000120.1 GCF_022712115.1 Brevibacterium sp.
CCGCCCGCGTCCGAGGCGGGTGCGACGATGGGCGCACGCGGCGACGACGCAGAGGCACGACGACGAGGAGCACAGACGTGAATGGCGCCGATTCCCTCCTGGCCGCACTCGAGCACAACGGGGTCACCACCTGTTTCGCGAACCCCGGCACCTCGGAGATGCACTTCGTGGCCGCACTGGAGGGCGCCACGCGCATCCGCGGGGTCCTGGGCCTGTTCGAGGGGGCGGTGACAGGAGCCGCGGACGGCTATGCGCGCATGACGGACCAGCCGGCGGCCACGCTGCTGCACCTGGGCCCCGGGCTCGCCAACGGTCTGTCCAACCTGCACAACGCGGTGCGCGCGCACTCGCCGGTGGTGAACGTGATCGGTGACCACGCCAGCTACCACCGCGCTCTCGACGCGCCGCTCACCAGCGACATCGAAGGCACGGCCCGCCCGTTCTCCCACTGGGTCCGCACCTCCTCGGGAGAGCGGGCCCTGGCCTCGGACGTCGCGGACGCGGTCACCGTCGCCCGCCGGGGCCGGGTGGCCTCACTCATCCTGCCGGCGGATGCCGCGTGGAACGAAGTGCCGCGGGACGGCGTGCCGCCCACCGCGCTGGAGGCACCCCGGCCGCGGGTGGACGCGCTCGCCGCCGAGGCCGCCGCGCGGCACCTGCACGAGGCCGGTGAGCGCGGGGCGATCCTCCTGGGCGGACGCACCCCGCGGGCGGAGGCACTCGAGGCTGCGGCCCGGATCGCCGCGGCCACCGGCGCCTCACTCCTCACCGGCACCTTCGCTGCGCGCGTGTCCCGTGGCGCCGGGCGCTTCACGGCGCAGAAGGTGCCCTATGCCGTCGATGCCGCCCAGGAGTTCCTCTCGCGCTTCGACACCCTGGTGCTCGTGGGCGCGCAGCCGCCGGTCGCCTTCTTCGCCTATCCGACCAAGCGCAGCACACTCACCGCGCCCGGCACCCGGTTCATCGAGCTGTGCGGGGACACCACCCGCGCGCAGCTCCCCCTCGAGGCGGTCTGGGAGGCGCTGCCGGAGTCCGCACGCGCCGCCGCGCCCGCTGCCGCGCCGCTGGCCGTGCCGGGGGCGGCGGAGCTGCCCGCGGGCACCCTCACCCCGCAGAAGATCGCCGCGTTCCTCGCCCATGCGATCCCGGAGGACGCGGTGGTGGTCGATGAGTCCCTCACCACCGGATGGGCGTTCGACTCCGCCACCCGCGGGGCGCGGCCGCACGAATGGCTCAACCCCACGGGAGGGTCGATCGGATGGGCCCTGCCTGTGGCCACCGGCGCCGCGATCGCCTGCCCGGAGCGGAAGGTCATCGCCCTGGAGTCCGACGGCTCCGGCATGTACATGCCGCAGACGCTGTGGACCCAGGCGCGGGAGGGCACGGACGTCGTCACCCTCGTGTTCGCCAACCGGAGGTACCAGATACTGCGGAACGAGATGGCGAACGTGGGCGTGGAGCACGTGGGCGAGCGCGCCGGCCAGCTCCTCGACCTCGACCGGCCCACCCTGGACTGGGTGTCCGTGGCCCGCGGGTTCGGAGTGCCGGCGGAGCGGGCGGAGACCGTGGAGGAGCTCAGCGCAGCCTTCGCCCGGGCGCACGCCGCACAGGGCCCGGCGCTCGTCGAGGTGGTGCTGTGAGCACCTGCCGCCGCACGCCCGGAGGGGATGGCCGGCTCCTCGCAGGTCGCCGCGTCCTGCCCGCCTTCCCCGGTGGGAACCCGGCCTGAGGGGGCGGCCGCCTCAGCTGCGGAGAGACCCGATGGTGAAGCCCTCCGGCTTCACCCCGGCCCATGCCGGCGGCACGTCCGTGCCCGCCGCCTCGTCCGCCTCCGCCTGCGCCGCCGTGTCCTGTACGATGCCCGCGGCGTGGTGCACGGGGGCATAGATGGAGTAGAGCTTCAGCGGTTCGTCGCCGGTGTTGATGACGTCGTGCCAGGTGCCGGCGGGGACCTGGATGGACCAGCCGTCGCTCACCTCCTGCTCGAAGGTGATCTCCTCGGCCGTCGGCCCCATGATGCACCGGCCGGTGCCGCCTTCCACCCGGAGGAACTGGTCCGTGTCCGGGTGCACCTCGAAGCCCACCGTCTCCCCGACCGGGATCGACATGAGGGTGACCTGCAGGAAGCGGCCGGTCCAGGCGACGGTCCGGTAGGCCCCGTTCTCCAGGGTGGCCTGCTCGATGTCGAATGCCTGCGGTGCGGGTCCGATGTCCTCGAATGCCATTGCGCTCCGTCCTTCAGCTTCCACGGCATGCCCCGTGCACGCCGGCTCCCTCCCGAGCCTAGAGGCGCAGCGCCGCGCGCGCCACGGTGCTCCGCCTCGCCTCAGTGAGCGCAGGCTGTGCGCAGTGCGGACAGCCTCGGCGCACCGCCCGGAACTCTCAGAGGCGGGGAGAACGGGCTCCCGCGGCCGCCCCGGGGAAGCCGCAGCCCGCCAGGGGCCGCCCTGAGGAAGCTGCAGCCCGGCAGGGGCCTTGGGAGACTCCGCTCAGTGGAAGACTCCGGTGAAGGAGCCGAACGCCCGCGCCCGCCGGTCCACGAGGTGCTTGTCGTAGGCCGCCACGGTGAAGCTCTCCGGCAGCTCCTCACCCATCGAACCGGAGCGGAACACGTCCGCGGCCTCCGTGAAGTGGTCCACGGGACTGCGCTCCGTGATGGCGAGTTCCTCCGCGATCCACCGGTCCACCAGCAGACCGGTGAGCACACGGCCGTTGTCCAGCTGCACGCCCCGCCGGATCCACTGCCAGATCTGGGCACGGGAGATCTCCACACTGGAGACGTCCTCGACGAGGTGGTCCACTTTGAGGGCTCCCTGCCCGGACAGCCAGGCATTGAGGTACGCGAGGCCGGCCCGGATGTTGGTGCGCACACCCTCCTCGCTCACCCGCTTGCTGAGGTCCTCCGTCGTGGGCAGCCCCTCACGGGAGAGGAGGTCCTCCGCAGTGATGGCGCCGTTCTCGCCGGAGCCCGAGGTGGGAGGCACCCAGTCGATCTGGTTGTCGTCGTCGCCGAGGACCTCCTCGAAGGCCTCCCGCGCGACCGGGATGAGGGAGGGGTGCGCCACCCACGTGCCGTCGAATCCCTGCGCGGCCTCGTGCTGCTTGTCCTCGCGGACCCGCCGCTGGGCCTCGGCCGTCTTCTCCGGGTCCTCGCGGTCCGGGAACGCCGTCGCCATGCCGCCGAGCGCGTGGATCCCCCGGCGGTGGCAGACGTCGACGATCCGGGAGGTGTAGGCCTGCAGGAAGGGCAGGTCCATCGTGAGGACCTTGCGGTCGGGCAGGAGGAAGGTGGGGTCGTGGCGGAACGCCTTGATCATGGAGAAGATGTAGTCCCAGCGTCCGGCGTGCAGGCCCACGCAGTGATCGCGCAGCTCCCAGATGATCTCCTCCATCTCGATCGCCGCGCCCAGGGTCTCGATGAGCGCCGTGGTGCGGATGGAGCCGACCGGCAGCCCCTTGAGGCTCTGGCTGAGGAGGAACATGCGGTTCCACCAGCGGGCCTCGGCCGCGCTCTCCATCTTGGGGATGCAGAAGTACGCGCCGCGACCGCTCTCCACGAGGGCCTCCGCGTTGTGGAAGAAGTACAGGCCGAAGTCCACGATGGACGCCGAGGCCTGGGTCTCCGCGCCCTGTGCGTCCACGTAGCGGAGGTGGGCCTCCGGCAGGTGGAGGCCGCGGGGCCGGCGACGGGTGGATGCCCCAGCCAGGGTGGGACAGCAGCTACGACTGGACCGGCTTCATCCCGTTCGAGGAGCTCCCGGTGGCGTACAACCCGAGCTCCGGCTACATCGTCACCGCGAACACCGCGATCGTGACCGACGACTACGCCCACTTCCTCTCGCGCGACTGGGACTACGGCTACCGCGCGGCGCGCATCGCCGATCTGCTCG
>NZ_JALAHB010000121.1 GCF_022712115.1 Brevibacterium sp.
CCCGATGGGCATCGCCGCGTGCACGCCGTACTCGCGCGCCACGTAGCTCGCGGACACGACGCCTCCGCGGCCGCCCCTGACGCCCACCACCACCGGCCTGCCGCGCAGCTCCGCGCGCGTGAGGCGCTCCACCGCCACGAAGAACGCGTCCATGTCGAGGTGGAGGATGACGCAGCCGGAGTCGTCGTCCCCCAGCAGTCCCAGATCGCCGCCACCGCGCGCCAGCTGCTTCCTGCTCACTCCCACCCCCGCGCTGTACCCTGGTGGGCATGATAGCCCGCACTTCCCGCACCGTGATCGTCACGCGCGCCGCCGCCTCCGCCGCGGTCGCCTCCGTCCTGCTCCTCACCGGCTGCGAGTCCGCCGGCTCCGGGCAGGACGCCGGCGCCGACAGCACGGAGTCCGCAGCCGCGGAGCAGACCGCCGGGTCCACCGAGGCCGCGGCGACGGAGGCGCCCGCGGAGCCCGCTGCGATGACGACCTCCGGCGCGCTCGTCGATGACTTCCCCGCCGCTGTCAAGCCCCTCGAGGACGCGGAGATCGTCTACTCCTCCGTGGAGCCCGGGGAGGAGGGCGAGGCGGTGAAGCTCAACCTCACGATGCGCACGGAGATGTCCGAGTCGGACGTGCTGAAGTTCTACGCGAAGACCCTCGAGGAGGCGGGCTTCGAGCCGACAGCCGACGCCTCCTCGGCGGACGGCATCACGAAGCAGACCTATCACGCGGACGAGGCGAGCCAGCTGCTCGCGGTGACGATCAACGCCGATCCCAACACCGACGGCGCCCTCCTCGTCTCCGTCGGCGGGACGGCCCTTCCGTGAGCCCTGCCGCCGCGCCCTCCGTGACACCGGCGCGCCCGCTCACCGCGCCCGAGGCCGTCCGCACCGCCGTCGACGCCCGCCTGCTGGCGTTCCTGGACTCCGCGGCGGCCGGGCTCCGCGAGGTCTCCCCCGTCGCCGACCGCCTCATGGAGCCGCTGCGCGCGTTCGCGAGCGGAGGCAAGCGGGTGCGCGCCATGCTCACCTGGTGGGGGCACGAGCTCGCCGGCGGCGCGCCCGGCGAGGCGATCGCCTCCGCGGCCGGCGCGGTGGAGCTCCTCCACGCGGCCGCGCTCGTCCACGACGACGTCATCGACGCCTCGGAGACCCGCCGCGGCGCCCCCGCCGTCCACGCCCGCTTCCGGCAGGAGCACGCGAGCGGCGGCTGGGACGGCGATCCCGCCCTGTACGGCACCTCGGCGGCCATCATCGCCGGCGACCTCTGCCTGGCCCTGAGCGAGGAGCTGTTCGGCACCACGGGTCTGCCCGTGACGGCGGAGGTGCGCGCGGCACACGACGCCCTGCGACGCGACGTGATGCTGGGCCAGTTCCTCGACATCGACCTCGAGGCGCAGCCGGTGCCGCGTGCGGAGCTCGCCGCCCGCGCCTCCGAGGTGCTCACGCACAAGACCGCCCTCTACACCGTGGTCCAGCCGCTGGCGCTCGGAGCGGCGCTGGCGGGAGCCGGTCCCGCGCTCCTGCGGGCCCTGCGCGCCTACGGACTGCCGGTGGGCCGGGCCTTCCAGATGCGCGACGACATGCTGGGGGTGTTCGGGGAGCCGGAGACGACCGGCAAGCCCGCCGGGGACGACCTCGTGCAGGGGAAGAAGACGCTCCTCGTCGCCGCGGTGCTGGAGCGCGCGGAGCCGGCCGAGGCCGACTGGTTCGAGTCCCGGCTGGGCGCTCCCGGACTCACCCCGGCCGAGCTCGCGGAGATGACTGCCCTCATCACCGCCTGCGGCGCCGCGGCGGAGATGGAGGCCCGGATCGAGGAGGAGCGCGCCGCGGCCGAGACGGGTCTCGCCGCTCTGCGCGAGCTGGGAGTCGCCCCGGAGAGTCTGCGCGCGCTCGGGGAGTTCGCGGACCGGCTCACGCACCGGAGGGCGTGAGCCCCGCGCGGACGAGCGGCCGGCTCAGAACGCGAGGGCCTGCGCGCGCCTGCGGATCTCCGTCTTGTTGCCGGCGCGGAGCAGGTCGATGGGGCGCCCGGGCAGCGAGTCGTCCGGGGTGAAGAGCCAGGCGATGGCCGCCTCGTCGTCGAAGCCTGCGTCCTGCAGCGTGATGAGGGTGCCCTTGAGGTGCTTCACGGGGAGGCAGTCGTCGTCGAGGAACAGCTCCGGCACCTGGAAGACGCTGCGCTCCCCCCGGCGGAGGCCGATCACGGCGCGCTCCTCGACGAAGCGGCGGACCTTGGAGATGCCCAGCCCCGAGCGCTCCGCGATGTCCGGGAGCGGGAGCCAGGCGTCGACGAGTTCATCTGTTCTGTTCACCCCTTCACCCTAACCTGCGAGGCGACGACACGCCCGCGGCGGTGCCCGGGATCCGCGGGCGGTGCCGGATACGCTGGAGACTCGTCTGCGCGATGCCGACTTCCCACCCACGGATCCCGGCTCCGCCGGCGCGATCCCGGACCCCGCACCAGGACGGACAGATGACCTCGACGACGGACCCCTCCGCGCACACCGATCACGGCCGCAGGCAGCTGCACTGGACGGCACTGCGGGAGGCGAGCCCGCTCGATGTCTCCGCGATGCTCAGCGAG
>NZ_JALAHB010000122.1 GCF_022712115.1 Brevibacterium sp.
CCGGCCTCGCGGGCGGGGTGCGCAGCGGAGCAGCCGGCGGTGATCGACGCCGGTGGGCCGCAGGTGTGCGCGCTGCTGGAGGCGGGGGACCGGGCGGGGCTCATCGCCCACTTCCTGGCGCGGGAGCCGGTGGAGGTGCAGGCGCTGGAGCCCGCGCGGGCCTGGGCTGCGCAGAAGGTGGACGCGCTGCTGGAGACGGACATGTCCGACGGTGTGGGCCTGGCGGCACAGATCGCGGTGGCGGATCCGGCGACGGCCTCGGCGGATGCCGCACGGTTCTCCGGTGAGGTGCTCGTGCTTACGCATGAGGACGATCCCTCGCATCCCGTTCAGGTCGCACAGGAGTACGCGCAGGCGTTCCCGCGGGCGCGCCTCGAAGTGCTGCCGCCGGGATCGATCCTGTGGCGCGGCCGGGCGGAGGTGCGGCGCATCCTCACCGAGTTCTTCAATGACTGAGGGAGAAAGTGCCGATTCGGACGTGCCGCAGCTCTGCCGGGCACTGGTGGACACCTCGGTGCTCGCTCCGGAACCGCTGTGGCTGTGGTTGCGAGCTGTGCGCAAACGGCGGTCGCCGAACCTCGACCTTCTCTGCACGTTCGGCATCAAGAGAGAGCTCTATCCTGCTCTGCGGCGGATCTGCCCGGACTATGAGCGGGAACAGCTGTACGAAGCCGCAAGACAGCGGGTTCTCTCGATGACACCGCTCAGCACCACAGGCATCGTCGAGGTGCGCAGTCCGTGGGTGCTCGACCCCGGAGATGTGCACCTCGACGCTGCAGCAGTCGTCTCCGGCATCGATGCGATCATCACCGATGACGTCCATGCTTTCGCCGAGCACCCGGAGCGGCCGTACCGCGTCGTCACGGCGGACGACTTCCTCTGCGAGCAGACGGAGGAGTGGGCGGCTGCCGATTTCGCCGCCGCCCTGGAGCACTATGAGATGCACAGGGCGGAGGCGGCGCGGAAGATCGGCGTCGAACCGTCTGCCGGCATCGCCAGCCATCTGCTGCGTCGTTCCCACGCCCGTCGCTTCGCCAAACGGGTCTCCCGAGCCCTCCGCCGCAGCGGACCGTGACCGCAGCGGGCAGTGAGGGGAGCATGCGGTGAGGTGCACCGCGTGCCGCGGTCACCTGTCAGGGGAACAGCGGCACTGTTCGGGCCGCGAGCGGTCACCTGCTCTATGTCGCAGCGCGGCCTTCACAGCCCTGAGACGAAGCCGTACTCGAGCGCTCGGACCACCAGTTGTGCCTGCGTGGAGACCTCGAACTTCTGCAGCAGGCGTGCGGTGTGGGTCTTGACCGTGTTGGGGCTGATGAACAGCTCCTCTGCCGCCTCCGCCCGCCCCATTCCCCGGCAGATGAGTGTGAGAACCCGCAGCTCGGCCGGCGCGAGCTGAGGGATGGGACCGTTGAGGGCCGTGAGCCCGCCGCTGATGATGAGGTCACCGGGCAGATCCATGAACAGCGCCGAGGGATCATCGTCGAGGACTGAGCGGATGGCCTGACCGAGGACCTCGGGCGGAGCGGTCTTCCGGATGGCGGCGAGCGCACCTGCATGCAGTGCGTGCGCGAGGCCGGGACCGGGAGCCACGGTGGTGAGGACGAGGATCCTCGCCTCGGGATCGAGCTTCCGGATCCTCTGCGTTGCCGCCACCCCTGTCATGACGGGCATGTTCAGGTCCATGAGGGTGAGGTCCGGGCGCAGGCGCTCGTACTCCTCCACGGCGGTTGCGCCGTCCGAGGCGGTGCCTGCGATCGTCGTGTCGGGCAGGTCTCCCAGAAATGCCCGGAGCGCACGCAGGGTGTAGTGGTCGTCATCGACCAGCAGGAGCTTCAGATCTGCGGTCACGGAAGCGTCACCTGCAGTACTTCTTGTAGAGCGCGGGGTTGGTCTTCTTCCACACTGAGCATCGCGCAGGCCTGTGTGGCAGCGCCCCGGCCGCCGGTACCACCTGTTCGGAAGCATGAGTCCGCTCCAGAGTGGGGAGCGCTTGTGGGGGCTGCACACCTGCTCTCACCTGGGCGAAGGCCAGCGAGAGTCCCGCGAGCAGGAGCGGCGCGGTCCTGAGGCGGAGCGTCGGTTTCGGCATGATTCGAACTGTAGCTGTGTGCGGCGCGGGGTTCGTCACCCGTCAGGGTGATTCTCCTCTGGGCGACCGGTTACCGGCAGCGTGAGCACGGTGCGAAGCACGGAACCGTCTTCGTTCTCCACGAGTTCGAAGGTCGCAGTCCCTCCCATCGCCTCGGCACGCCGGCGCAGTGAGGCGGCGAAATCGGGCGTGACCTGTGTTCTCGCCTGCACGCCGCTCTCGACGCGCAGCACCAGTGCGTCCTCAGTGCCGTGCCCGTGGACGGTGCTGGGCACGCCTTCCGGGCAGTGACGGATGATGTTGGTGCATATCTCCTGGGTGAGCAGGGTGGCCTCGGCGAGGAGGACGTCGTCCGGTGTCTGCGGAAGCTCCTCCAGGCGGAACGTCGTCGGGTGCTGCGCCATCCTCATCGTCGCGGCGAGACGCTCACACCACTGGGAGAAGGCGGCGGGGAAGTCGACCTGCCTGTTGTCCGGCCCTCTGCGCATCCGCAGGATGTACTGGCGGAAGTTCTCCTCACCGGCGGAGAGGACCACGGACAGCTCCGCTTCGATCTCCCGCCGCTGCTCAGGGTCCTCGCATCGCTGCTGCACGGCGGCGAGGGAGCGTGCAGCGGAGAAGGTATGCGAGACCACGTCATGTGTGTCCCTGATGATCGAGTCATGCTGACGGTCGAGTTCGCGCTGATGCGCTGCGGCCGCTGCTGCGATCTCGACCCTGCGTCGCTGAAAGGTGCGTTCGAAGTAGAGGAAGGCTATTCCGAGGGCGACGTCAGGGAACGGCTCTGCTGCAGTCTGCGCGAGCGTGGGGAAGGACAGTGACGAAACCGAAAGACCCATCATCTGCATGGTGAGTGCGGTTGAGAGCAGGACATTCGCTGCGAAGGCCAGCACGGCTGTGCGCCAGCGGCCGAATGCGATCAGCAGCGTTGCTGTGCCGAGCTGGGCGCCGAGGAGGACCAGCCCCATGAGTTCCTGAGAAGGCCCGCCGGGAAGCGGCATGCCCAGGAGGGTGGCCACGGCCAGGCCCGTCAGTACCCACGTCGAGGTTCCCGGCAGCCACGGCGCAATGAGTGTCAGGAGCATGGGGAGCAGATCTACTGCGAGGTACTCGCTCATACCCCCATCACCTTCCGCCGTGGTGGGAGGCACCATGAGCAGCGCCATCGCCAGGTACCAGACCCTGACGGCGGGGTCGATGAAGCGGGTTCCGAGGAACCAGCGCCACAGGGACTGGAGCCGCGGAGGCAGGCGAAGACGTGTCACCGCTCCAATCTACCGGGAGCCGAACGCGCTGCTGCCCGCCGTGACCGGCGATCAGGCGGGACAAGATCACCCGCAGGGGTGACGACGTCCCGGCGTTCCTGTAGGAAGGTTGAATGACTTGCGCGGCACCTCGTTGCTCGCGTCATGCGAGCTGTGCCGGACAGGCGCTGAGAACGCAACGATTGGAGACGCATGGATGCCGGTGAGCTCAGCATGAAGCACGCGCGCGTACGAGGAGCGGTGCCTGGGCACGGGCATCGTGGCGCTCGTGGGCATTGGGCTCGCCCTTGGCATCGGTGGAGCGGCCATCGCACTCTGGATGCGGTTCCTCATCCGCAGCGGTCGCGGAGCCGGTAACCGGGGCTGAGCCAACGGCAAGATAGTCAAACCGCAGGGAAGCTGAGAAGGCGCCCAGGTAGGCCGGTGCAGGATGCTGATTGCTGTGAAGGGCAACGAGGCTGAGTTGGCGAATCCGATCCTTCCGCCGCTCTACGATGTGGCGTTCGTGGTCATACCAATCCTGATGCTGGTGATCACCATCACCGCCATCATCCTCACCGTCCGCTCGCCTCTGACGTCCTTGGAGAAAGCACTCCTCGTTGCACTGACCGTCCTCGTGCCGCTGCTGGGTGGTGTTGCTTCGCTCGTCGTCACCATTGCGCTTTCACGCCGAGCAGCACAGGCAGAGATGCGTGGAGCGGTGGTCTAGATGGAGGTTACGGAGCACGTGGAGCTGGGATCGTGGCTCATTCCGCGGGTCAGCGCAGCCCGCGCGGCTACCCCGGCCGGCATTGTGGGGGCGGGATTTGAGGCCTACCTGCGGATTCTTCACCCGGTGTCTGTGAGCCGCGATGCTCCCTCTCGTTTGAGTCACACGGATGCGGAAGGTGCGCCCGACGAGTCCTGCTGGCCCTGGGCTGAAATTGCTCGGAGGAACGGCAGAAGCATGCACCCGCTGGTTCAGTGGCGTCAGCTCAGCAACGAAGAGGACCAAGGCGCCCTCTCGTTCCCTGACGGGTGGAGCGTTGAGCGACCGCCTGACTATTTCCTTGGGGCGGCCCTCCTTTCCCGTCTTGTTGCGCACATTCATCGGTCATCCAGAAGTGCGGAGGATGTTGTTGCTGCAGTCTGGAACGGTTTTGGCGCACTCAATCACCGTGAGTCCCTTTCTGCGGATAGTGCGGGTTGGAATGAGCTGGGAGTGGACGTCCGTTGCCTGAGTGCCGATGACGGTGTGGTGCATCTCGTTTCCAGACAGGTCGCGGAGGCTGTGACGTCTGGTCCGTTCTTCGAACTTCCAGGTCGGCAGTATCTCTTGTTCTGCTCGTCACTGGCGGAGCTTTCTGACCCTCGGTGGGTGTACTCTGCCGGCATTGGCTGGGGTCCCGGATTCCCGGGGGTGTTTCCGCAATTGTTCTGGCCCGCCACTCATGAGTGGGTGATCGGCGGTGACGTCGATCTTGACTTCACGATTGTGGGCGGAAGCTCTCAGCTCATCCACTCGATCCGCTCTGATGCGAGGTTTGAGTCCTACATCGTGGAGGCCGGGGACGATCTGAGCCGCTGGGGTGACGTGGTGAATGGCCAGGCGGACAGTGAAGAGGGCTCGATGCATCTGTAGTGGAGCAAGCCTGTCCTGGACCCAAGCCC
>NZ_JALAHB010000123.1 GCF_022712115.1 Brevibacterium sp.
CCGCGTCCTCGATGCCGATGTCGCTGCGGGCCGCGGGAGCATAGCCAGTCGCGCTCATGCGCCACTCCCCTCGAGCCCCGTTCCGTGTCCCGCCCCGAGCCCGGCGGCGATGACCTCCGCGTCGTGCCGGATGAGGTCCAGGTAGGTGGGCCCCTCTCCCCCGGGTGCGGACAGGGAGTCGACGTAGAGGGTGCCGCCGAACTCCGCACCGGTGGCCTCCACCACGCGCTGCATGCCCCGGTCGGAGACCGTGGACTCGCAGAACACCGTGGGCACGTCCTCGGCCTCCACGTATTCGATGACGTCGCGGATCTGCTGCGGCGTGGCCTCGTTCTCCGCATTCACGGCCCAGAGGAACTCCTCTTCCAGACCCGCGTCCCGCGCGAGGTAGCTGAAGGCGCCCTCGCAGGTGACGAGCGTCCGCGTGCCTGCCGGCAGACCGTCGAGCGCCTCCGTGAGGGAGTCGTGGACGCTCTGGAGCTCCTCCTTGTAGGCGGTGGCGTTCTGCTCGAACTCCGCACGGGATCCCGGCACCAGCTCCGAGAACGCGTCCACCAGGTTGTCCGCGTAGTCCTGGACCACGAGGGGGCTCATCCATGCGTGCGGATTGGGGCGGCCCGCGTAGGCGTCCTCCGCGATGTCGATGGGCTCGATGCCCTCGGAGGCGACCGCGCGCGGGACGTCCAGCTCGGCGACGAACTGCTCGAACCAGGCCTCCAGGCCCAGTCCGTTGTCGATGAGGAGGTCCGCATCCGCGGCCGTGCGCAGATCACCGGGTGTGGGTTCGTAGCCGTGGATCTCCGCTCCGGGCTTGGTGAGCGAGGCTACCTCGACCTCATCCCCGGCGATGTTCTGCGCGATGTCCGCAAGCACCGTGAAGGTGGTGAGCGCGAGCGGCTTCGCGTCCGCCTCCTGGCGGTCTGCGGCTCCCGCCCCGGCACAGCCCGCGAGCAGGAGGCCTGTGAGAGCTCCGGCGACTGCGTGGAGGTACCGGCGCGGCCAAGTGCTGATGTCCATTGATCCGTTCATGCCCTGGACGGTAATTCAGATGTTTGGCAACAACAACATTAGAGTTGCGCAAGCGATTACATGACGGAAGAAGGGCGCAGCCGAGGCCGACGCACACACACGCGAACGGCGCACCCAGCAGTGCTGGGTGCGCCGTCTGCAGTCAGGCCGACGGGCGAGGAGCGCCGGGAACGGCTCCTCGCCGCCAGTCGCGGCCGTGCCCACCGGGCCGGACGCCCGGGGACACGCTCACTTGGAGTGGTAGTTGGGAGCCTCGACCGTCATCTGGATGTCGTGCGGGTGGCTCTCCTTGAGCCCGGCCGTCGTGAGGCGGACGAAGCGGCCGCGCTCCTTGAGCTCCGGGATGGTCCGCGCGCCCACGTAGAACATGGTCTGGCGCAGACCGCCGGTGAGCTGGTTGGCGACCTGCCGCAGCGGACCGCGGTAGGCCACGCGACCCTCGATGCCCTCGGGGATGAGGTCGGTGTCCGTCGCGACATCGGCCTGGAAGTAGCGGTCCTTGGAGTAGGACTTGCCCTTGCGCGGTGCCATCGCACCCAGGGAGCCCATGCCGCGATAGGCCTTGTACTGCTTCCCGTTGACGAGGATGAGATCGCCCGGGCTCTCCGCGGTGCCGGCGAAGAGGGAGCCCAGCATCACGGAGTCCGCGCCCGCCACGAGCGCCTTGCCGATGTCGCCGGAGTACTGGAGGCCGCCGTCGCCGATCACCGGCACACCGGCCTTCCGCGCAGCCTGCGCGGCGAGGTGGATCGCGGTGACCTGGGGGACACCTACACCGGCCACCACGCGGGTGGTGCAGATGGAGCCCGGGCCCACTCCCACCTTGATGGCGTCCGCGCCCGCGTCGATGAGCGCCTGCGCACCCTCCGTCGTGGCGACGTTGCCGCCTATCACCTGCACGTCACGGAACGCCGGGTCCTGCTTGAGACCGCGGATCATGTCCGTCACACCCCGGGCGTGGCCGTTGGCGGTGTCGACGACGAGCACGTCCACACCGGCCTCGGCGAGCAGCCCCGCACGCTCCTGGGCATCGCCGTAGAAGCCCACTGCCGCACCGACGAGGAGGCGCCCCTGGCCGTCCTTGGACGCCAGCGGGTACTCCTCCTTCTTCACGAAGTCCTTGACCGTGATGAGGCCGCGCAGCACGTTGTGCTCGTCCACGAGGGGGAGCTTCTCGATCTTGTGCTCGGCGAGGATCCGGTACGCCTCCTCGCGGCTCACCCCCACCGGCGCGGTGTGCAGCGGCGCGGTCGTCATGTGCTCGCCCACCGTGGCGGTGGAGAAGACGTCGTTGGGGATGAAGCGCAGATCGCGGTTGGTGATGATGCCCACGAGGACGCCGCTCTCGTCCACGACGGGCAGACCGGAGATGCGGTACTGGCCGCAGATCTCGTCGAGCTCCGCGATGGTCCGGTCCGGCGTGATGGTCACCGGGTTGTCGATCATGCCAGACTCGGAGCGCTTGACGTAGTCGACCTCCTCCGCCTGATCCTCCTTGGAGAGGTTGCGGTGGACGATGCCCATGCCGCCGATCCGCGCCATCGCGATCGCCATCCGCGATTCGGTGACGGTGTCCATCGCGGCGGAGACCAGCGGGATGCTGATGTCCAGCTCACGGGTGAGCTTCGTGGCGGTCGATGCCTCCGAGGGGATGACGTCCGTCTCTCCCGGAAGCAGCAGGATGTCGTCGTAGGTGAGGCCCGTGAGACCGAAGGGGTCCCCCTGTGCTGCCGCCGCGTTGCCCGTGTGCTCTGCCGCCATTTCTCCCTCTCGCGCAGTGTCCCGCCGGGGCAGGCGTCGCGCCTCCCGGCCTGACCGCAATCGTACTCTGCACACGGGCCCGCGCGGCAGGCCGCTGCGGCATGAGAGCCCTCACTCTGCGGAGGGTGCGCATGCACCGGAACACAGCACGCGAATCGGCGACATGCCCCGCGCCGAGGCCCGTGCCGTCATGGCGCACCTCCGGCGCTTGCCCCCGCGCACCGAGTGGGGCACTGAGACGATCACCTGCCCCTTCGGGTCAAAGCGCAGGAACGGCGACCCCCTGCTGCAGAGATCCGATGCCCGCACCAGCGTTCCGGCGAGGAACAAGCGCTGCCGCCCAGATCCGGTTGAGGAGTGCGGATGGCATCGCCCCCTCCCCGCATCCGCCGAGCGGCGCACCGCCTCGGCTATGCGGAGTCTCATGCGCACGAGTCCACAGCCCGCGTGTTTGCAGCACCAAACTTTTTTTATTGTCACTCCGTTGTAACGAAGTTACACGGGATGGTAGAACTAGATATCGCGCTTCGATCACCCGATGAACACAAAATGTGGGGGCGCAGGACTGATGTCGAGGATGAGGAGACCGAACATGCCCGCACTGGACGACCGCAGACAGACCGCCCCGCCAGTCCGGAGAATCGCCGCCGCCGACTCCCCCGGCCTGGTGTACTTCTCCAGCGCCTCCGGGAACACGAAACGCTTCGTGGAGAAGCTGGGGCTCCGGGCCGCGCGCATCCCCCTGCGACCTCGCCGGGAGGGGATGATCCGCGTCGCGGCCCCGTACGTGCTCGTCGTCCCGACCTACGGCGGAGGTGAGCGCGGCGGGGCCGTCCCCCGACAGGTGATCGCGTTCCTCAACGACCCTGCCAACCGCGCTCAGCTGCGCGGTGTGATCACCGCGGGAAACACCAACTTCGGTGAGCACTACTGCCTCGCAGGCCCGGTCATCTCCGCGAAGTGCGGGGTGCCGGAGCTCTACCGGTTCGAGCTGCTGGGCACCCCGACGGACGTGGAGCGCGTGCGCGAGGGCCTCCCCGGGTTCTGGGAGCGGGAGCGCGTCCGCCGCCGGCCCACGGGGGCCTGACCCTCACCGCTCGTCGGAGCAGCACGGCAACCTGAGACACCTACGGAAGAGGAGCCATGACGACCACAGGAACCCCCGCACACCGCACAGACACTGCAACGGAGGCATCGATCACTCCGCCCGGGTATCGGCACGATCCCACAGCCCCGCTGAGACCGATCAATTGGAACCGGGTGCCGGACGAGAAGGACCTGGAAGTCTGGAACCGGCTCACCGCCAACTTCTGGCTTCCGGAGAAGGTGCCGCTGTCGAACGACCTGCAGGCCTGGCGGGGGCTGGCACCCGAGGAGCGCACGCTGACCATGCGCGTATTCACGGGACTCACGATGCTCGACACCCTCCAGGCGACCGTCGGAGAGATCTGCCAGATCCAGGACGCACGCACCGAGCACGAGGAGGCCGTCTACACCAACATCGCCTTCATGCAATCGGTGCACGCGCGCTCCTACTCCAGCGTGTTCTCCACTCTCACCAGCACCCCGGAGATCGATGACGCATACAGATGGGCAGTGGGCAACGGCCTGCTCCAGCAGAGGTGCAAAGCCGTGCTGAAGCACTACTACGGCGCTGATCCGCTCAAGCGGAAGGTCTCCTCCACACTGCTGTCGTCTCTCCTGCTCTATGCAGGGTTCTACCTGCCGCTGCACTTCTCCGTCCACGCGACCCTCACCAACACGGCGGACATGATCCGCCTCATCCTCCACGACAAGGCCGTGCACGGCTACTACTCGGGCTACAAGTACCAGAGAGGACTCGAGGAACACCCGCGCGACAAGCAGGAGGAGATGAGGGAGTTCACCTACTCCCTCATCGAAGACCTCTACCGTCTGGAGCTCGAGTACTCCGGGGAGCTCTACGAGCCCCTGGGCCTCATGGACGATGTCGCCGCGTTTGTCCGCTACAACGCGAACAAGGCCCTCATGAACCTCGGCTGCCCTGCGCGCTTCACCCCGGAGGAGACAGAGGTGAGTCCGAAGATCCTCGCCGCGCTGTCCCCGGGAGCGGACGAGAATCACGACTTCTTCTCCGGGTCAGGTTCCTCGTACGTCATCGGCAAGGCCGTGGACACCAGTGACGAGGACTGGGCATTCTGAGCGCCCAGACGTTCTCGTGCACCCGGACCCTCATGCACCCGGACCGGCTCGCTGTGCGACCGGTGCCCTCCTCGCCTTCCGGACGAACGGCCGCTGGTCTCCCGCATCTCGGTCATACGCTTTCCGTGCCACTGAGGAATCTCTGAGACCCCTCACCTAGTCTCTGGAGCATGAGTGAACGCGACGGCACCACCGAGAGCACTCCCGCGCACACGGAGTCCGGACCGCCTTCCGCCCGCACGCTGCGGGTCTCCTCCGGCAGCGGCCAGGTCCGGCTCTCCTCGCCGTCCGGCTCACCCGCAGGTTCGCCGACCGCCGCGACCCACACGTCCGCAGCACAGGCAGACGCCGCTCATGCACAGGAGTCCTCAGTGCCCACATCACCCGTGCCCGCTCCGCACACGCCCTCGCAGCACACCGCTGCACAGGCGGCACTCTCCCGCAGACGGCGCCGGCACGAAGCCCCTCCCGCGGAGCCTGCCCCCGAGGACTTCACCGCGGCCCCGGCGATGATCGGGGAGCGGGTGCGCCTCGAACAGCTCAGCCCGGATCACGCGGCCGACCTCGCAGAGGCCGCCGGTGAGCTCGGCGACGTCTGGGTCACCACGGTCCCCGCTCCGGAGGAGGTGCCCGCGGAGATCGCACGGCGCCTCGAGCTGCAGCACGAAGGGTCGATGGCGCCCTTCGCCGTCGTAGACACGGCGACCGGCCGCGCGGTGGGCATGACGACGTTCATGCACATCGACGCGGAGAACCGGCGGGTGGAGATCGGCTCCACGTGGATCGCCCCCGGCGCGCAGGGCGGGAGCATCAACCCGGAGATGAAGCTCATGCTGCTCACGCGTGCGTTCGAGGAACTGAGGTGCATCGCCGTCGAGTTCCGGACGCACTTCCACAACCACCGCTCACGCCGCGCCATCGAGAAGCTGGGCGCCAAGCTGGACGGGGTCCTCCGCAGCCACCAGATGCACCGCGGGGTCCTCCGCGACACCGCCGTCTACTCGATCATCGCCGCGGAATGGCCCACCGTCCGGTTCGGGCTGGAGCATCGGCTCAGTCTGGAGCAGGGGCTCAGCCGCGAGAGCTGATCGCGGCAGGCCGCACGTCTGCGCTGGTCTCACACGTCAGTGCCGACCCGCACGTCTGCACCGATCCGGGCCAACCGCCTCGGGCGCGGACCGGCCTGGTCACACCTGCCCCGGTCCGCCCGCCGGCTCAGACTCACACGTCCGCGTAGTACTGCGCGGCGGTGAAGACGCTGTCCGCGTACTCCTGTGAGGCGTTGTAGGCGAAGACGGCGGCCATCCAATCGTCGTCCTGCGTGAGGTCGCGGTCTCCGCTGCACAGATAGCGGGCGGTGCTGAAGGCGGCGTCGTCGATGGAGTGCGGGTCTGCGAAACCGGTGCCGCGGGCGTCGACCTTGTAGCGCTCCCAGGTCTGCGGGATGAACTGCAGCGGCCCCACCGCCCGGTCGTACTCCGCATCCCCGTCGAGTGCGCCGCCGTCCGTGTCCGGGATGCGCGCAGTCGCCCCCTCGCCGTCCAGGGGGACGCCGATGATCTTGGGCCGTGCGATGCCGTCGGCGTCCACGGCCGCCTCTCCCAGGGTCCCGTGGTGGCTCTCCACCCAGCCGATCCCCGCGATCGTGTTCCACCCGATCCCGCAGGTGGGGTACGCGGACTTGGCCCACTCAGCCGCTCCCGCGTAGGCGGCGAGGGCCCGTGCGCCGATTCCGGTGCGCGTGCTCATCTCCTGCGCCCACTCGGCGGAGACCGCGAACTCCGCGGCCGGTGATCCCGGGGTGTGCGGTTCGCCTGCGATCGCCCGGGCCGCCTGCCCCTCGCCGCCCACAGAGGCGTCCTCGCCCGAGGTGCCGTCATCCGCCGTGGCACCGTCCACCACCGGGACCGCGGGCAGGGCGGGCGCACCCTCCGCGGGACCGTAGTCCGCCCCGGCGGGGCCAGGCTGCTTCTCGAGAGGCGCCGGACCGGGTGCGGACAGGAGGGCACTCAGTGCCCACACCGCCGCCGCCAGGGCGAGCACGATGACGACTGCCACCGTCGTGATGAGCGCAGTCAGTCCCCGTCGCATCCGTCTCCTCTGGTCCGCTGCCGCATGGCGGCCGTCTCACGCCGAGCGCCGTATGCGGTCCGTCTTCTGACGTCGACCGTCGACACCGGCACTCAAGAATATCGACCCCGGTGGAGTGCCCGCTGAATGCCGCTGTGAACCGGCTCAGAGCGCCGGCTCACAGAGCCGACCCGGAGTAGCAGGCTAGAGCAGCACGGTCGCGGCGATGCGGCGCAGTGCCCTCAACCGTTCCTGCGCGCGAAGGCGAGCGCGAACTCCTTCTGGCTGTCGGCCAACGCCTCCCGTTCGAAGGCGTTCTTCCAGGTGCGGAACAGCCGCTTCTGCTGGGCGATGACGGCGCGGTCGGAGGCCATCGTGTCGCGCAGGTAGCCGAGTGCGCGCTCCTCCGTCTCCGCGTCCTCGACGAGCGCATTGAGGAACCCGCACCGGTCCATGTCGTCCGCGCTGAAGCGATTGCCGGTGAGGATGAGTTCGCTCGCCTTGGTCCAGCCCATCACCCGGTGCAGGTTCACGGCATCGAGCACGGAGGGGATGCCGATGCGCACCTCGGGCATCGAGTACCACGAGCTCCGCCCGCCCACTCGGAAGTCCGCCGCCGCGGCGATCTCCAGTGCACCGCCTACGCAGTAGCCCGTGAGTGCGACCGCGACCGGCGCCTCGCAGTCCTTCACGGCCTCGCACACCCTGCCCAGCTGGGCGATGGTCGCCGCGGCGCGCACCGCGCTCGAATGCTCGAACTGTGCGGTGTCCATCCCGGCGGAGAACCCGCCGCCGGCCGAGGTGAGGAGCACTCCCCTCACGGATTCCTCGGCCGAGGCCGCTTCGAAGGCCGTGACGAGCTCCTCGAGCATGGCGGCCGTGAGGGCGTTGGCCTTGGAGGCGTTGTCGATGGTGAGGGTGACGATGCCGTCTGCGTGTGTCTGAGTGATCATGTGCTGAGTCTGCCGCACCTGGCCCCGCCCATTCGACGGAATCTCACTGCCGGAGGCTGCCAGGTCCTCGGCGGCCGCTGCCTGCCGGCCGCTGGCTGCCGGCCGCTGGCTGCTGGCTGCTGGCTACTGGCTACTGGCTACTGGCGCACCGTGCTCAGCCCGCTCCCGCAGGTGCTCCAGCAGCGACTGTCCGCTATTCCATCGGCGGCCGCAGGCCGAGCCCGCTCTCGAACATCCGCTCCTCGCCGCTGAGCGGATCCCGGAACTCGAGGCGGCTGGCCAGCAGCTGCAGCGGCGAGGAGAAGTCATAGGGGTCCGGCTCCAGATCCACGGGATAGACGGGATCGCCCACCAGCGGCATCCCCCACGCATTCATGTGGACCCGCAGCTGATGCGTCCTGCCCGTGTGCGGGTGGAGTTCGAACTCCCCCACGCGGCCGCGCGCCGGTCTCCCGCTCCCGGCCGCTGCGGGGCCGCCGGCCGCCTGCTCCCCACTCCCGGTGGCCGCCGCAGTGCCCCCAGCAACCGCCGCCGCTGTACCGCCGGCCGCGGCGCCACCGCGCTCAGCAACCGCTGCCGCAGTGCCTCCGAGCCCCTCCGCCGGAGCTGACTCCCACACCCGCAGCAGCCGTGCCTCTGTGCGCGCATTGGGCGCGCCCGGCACCTCCACCACCTGCCGGCCACCGTTCGGCTTGTGCAGCCGGGAGACGCGGCAGGCGGCCCAGCCCGCAGACACCTCGGCGACGGGCTGCACCGGGCCGGCGCTGTCCAGGGCGGGGCCCGCCGCTCCTGTCACGGCCGGGCTTCCCGCGGCCCGCCTTGCAAGCGGACCACCGGCAATCTGCTCGCGTGCAGCGGCCTCGGGCCCGGCATACCCAGCACCGCTCGGCCCGTCCAGCCACGCCAGCGCACGGTAGGTCTTGCGGATCCGGCGCTCCTGGAAGAGGCGCTGGTAGGCCCCACGGGTCTCCGGCCGGCGGGAGAGAACGAGCAATCCGGCGGTGACGCGGTCGAGGCGGTGGATGGCGACGAGATCCGGCTCGCCACGCTCCACCCGCAGGCGCGTGACGGCGCACTCACGCACGAACCTGCCGTTAGGGGTGCTGGCGAGGAAATGGGGCTTGTCGATCACCAGCAGCTCCGCGTCCTCGTGCACCACGGAGATCTCCACGGGTACGCGCTCCTCCGGTGGGAACTCGCGGTGGAAGAAGTAGATGCCGCCGGGTATGAGGAGGCTGGTCAGCGTGACGCGGCGGCCCGTCTCGTCGCTGAGCTCACCACGGGTGGTCAGGGCCTCGAGCTCCGCGTCCGAGGCCTCGGGGAAGTCCGCGCGCAGCCATTCCCCCACTGTCGCCGGAGGGGTCTCAGACGCCCGTGGATGGGTCCGGCGGCCGCCGGGAGCCCGGAGCCGCTGGGCGGTGATCCCGTCGCGCGGGGGCAGAGGCGAGCGCATGGCTGCTGACAGTAGCAGGTGCGCGGCGCCGGGGCGGGCACAGTGCGCGGGCGCGGCGCAGGAGTGCGGGGCGGCGGCGCGGCTATGACACCCGGTTCTCGTCCCAGACGCCCGCCTCGCTTCGGAGAAAAGCGGGTGTCCAGGACGCAAAGCGGGTGTCATGTGCGGCGGGACAGCCTCGCGGCCAGCGGGCGGAGGGCCACCACGAAGACGAGCACCACCAGCGCGCCCAGACACAGTCCGGTGGCGACGTCGTGGACGTAGTGGACCCCGCCGCCCACGCGTGAGGCGGCCGTGAGAAGCGCCAGCGGCACGGTCAGCCAGGTCAGCCGCGGCACGATGAGCAGGCAGGCGACGGCGAAGGACGCCGCGATCACGGAATGGTTGGACGGCCACGACCAGCTGCCGGGTTCCGGACAGGCGAGAGCGGCGTCCAGCACCACCTCCCGGCATGGGCGCTCCTCCCGCACCAGCGACTTCACCAGGTCATTGAGCAGATAGGCGACGATGGTCCCCGCCCCCGCAGCGGCCAGGATCCAGAACCGCTGCCGGTTGCGCAGCCAGGTCACGATCACCAGCACGCCGGTGACTCCCACCAGAAGCAGGAGGAGAGGATCGGCGAGCGGCGCGAGCACCCGCCCCGTCGCGCTGCCCGCAACGGCGCGGACCGCCGGCTCGTGCGCAGGGTACGAGAGGACCGCGGCCAGACCGCAGACCGCCGCCGAGGCCAGCACGGCCACCAGCACTCCTCGCGGTATCACAGGCGGCCGGTCGCGGAGACGAGGTGTCCGCGGTGGTGCAGCGTGCGGAGAGGTGTCGCTCGACGCGCCGGTGTGCGGAGCGCCGCTGCCCGGCGTGCTGTCGTACGGAGAACTCATGGCACGCGACCGTACGGGTTCTCCGGCCTCGACCCAAGTCAGCACAGCAGCGAAGACACCCGGTTCTCGTCCCGGACGCCCCTGATTCTCCGAAGAGAAGCGGGCGTCCGGGACGAGAACCGGGTGTCATGCGCGGGGGCTGCTGCGATCAGTGCGCGGCGGGAGCCTCCAGCTCACGCACCGGCTCCTCGACCGTGACCCGGAGCTCGCCGTCCGGCGCGGCCACCGTCACCCGTGCACCGGCGGTGAGCGCCGAGCTGAGGACGAGATCCGCGATCCTGTCGTCGAGCTCGTGCTGCAGGACGCGGCGCAGGGGCCGTGCTCCGTACTCCGGCTCGAAGCCGCGGTCCGCGAACCAGTCGAGCGCGTCCTCGGCCACCTCCAGCTCGAAGCCCTGCGCACGCAGCCGGCGTTCGGTGTCCCCGAGCTGCAGCTGCACGATCCTGCGCAGCTGCGCGCGGTCGAGCTTGCCGAACAGGACGATGTCGTCGATCCGGTTGAGGAACTCCGGCCGCATCGTCTCCCGCAGCCGGGACATCACCCGGCTGCGCACCCCCGCGTCCACCGCGTTCGCCGCGTGTCCGTCTGCGCCGCCGGCAGGCGCGGACTGCGACTCCGCGGAGAAGCCGATCGTGCCGATGGAGCTGGTGAGGAACTCCGCGCCGATGTTGGACGTCATGATGACCACCGTGTTCCGGAAGTCCACGGTGCGGCCCTGCCCGTCCGTGAGCCGGCCGTCGTCCAGCACCTGCAGGAGCAGGTTGAACACGTCCGGGTGCGCCTTCTCGATCTCGTCGAGGAGGATCACCGAGTACGGGCGGCGGCGCACCCGCTCCGTGAGCTGACCGGCCTCGTCGAAGCCCACGTAACCGGGAGGGGCGCCCACCAGCCGGCTGGCGGTGTGCCGCTCACCGAACTCGCTCATGTCGAAGCGGATCATGGCCTTCTCGTCGCCGAACAGCGAGGCGGCGAGCGCACGGGCCAGCTCCGTCTTCCCCACGCCCGTGGGGCCGAGGAAGAGGAACGAGCCCACCGGCCTGCTCTCGTCGCTCATGCCCGCGCGGCTGCGCCGGACGGCGCGCGCCACCGCGGAGACCGCATCGGACTGGCCGATCACCTGCTCGTGGAGCTCGTCCTCGAGGCGCGCCAGCCGGTCCCGCTCGCCCTCCGTGAGCCGGGCGACGGGGATGCCGGTGGAGCGGGCGACGATCTCCGCGATCTGGTGCTCGTCCACGATCTGGTTCGCCTCGCCCGCAGCGGCGGCTTCGGACACGCCCGAGGCCGTGCTCCCCTGCGTGGCGACGCCCTCCGGGGCGCCCGAGGCCGCGGGGACGTCCTGGGCAGCCGTATCCCGCTGCGCAGCCGCATCCCGCTGCGCGGTGCTCCCCTCGGCCGCGGCGATCCGCCGGTCCACCTCCTCGATCTCGTCACGGAGGCGGGCGGCCTCCTCGAAGCTCTCGGCCGCCACGGCCGCGGACTTCGCGGCGTCCAGCTGTGCGCGCTTCTCGCGCAGCTCCAGCAGCTCGCGACTGGGCCCACGGCGCAGGCTCATCCGTGCACCTGCCTGGTCGAGCAGGTCGATGGCCTTGTCCGGCAGGAACCGGTCCGTGATGTAGCGGGAGGACATCTCCACGGCCGCACGCACGGCCTCGTCCGTGAAGCGCACGCCGTGGTGCTCCTCGTAGCGGTCCTTCACTCCGGCGAGGATGCGGACGGCGTCCTCCTGCGAGGGCTCGTCCACCGTCACCTGCTGGAAGCGGCGGGCGAGGGCCTGGTCCTTCTCCACCCGGCGGAACTCGCTGAGGGTGGTGGCGCCCACCAGGTGCAGGTCGCCGCGGGCCAGCCGCGGCTTGAGGATGTTGCCGGCGTCCATGCCCTCCCCGCTGCCGCCGGCGCCCAGCACCGTGTGCAGCTCGTCGATGAAGGCGATGACCTCGCCCTCACTGGCCGCGATCTCCTCGATCGCCTTCGTGAGACGCTCCTCGAAGTCCCCGCGGTAGCGGGTGCCGGCGAGCATGGCCGGGAGGTCGAGGGAGATGACGCGCTTGCCGAGCAGCTGCGCGGGCACCTCGTCCGCGACGATCGCCTGCGCGAGCCCCTCCACCACCGCGGTCTTGCCCACACCGGCCTCGCCGATCAGCACCGGGTTGTTCTTGGTGCGGCGCGCGAGGATCTCGACGGTCTGCTCGATCTCCTGCGCGCGGCCGATGACCGGATCGAGCCTCCCCTCGCGTGCCAGCGCGGTGAGGTCGAGACCGTACTGGTCCAGCACGGGCGTCTCCGAGGCACCGGGCGCGCCCTCTGCGGATCCCGCCGCCGAGGCGCCGCCCGCCGTGCCGCCGGCGGGAGCGGAGGCCTGCCGCGCCGCCTGCTCCGCGGCGGCCTGGTGCAGGGTCTGCGGGGTGACGCCCGCCTGGGCGAACAGCTGTCCTGCGGACAGATCCTGGTTGAGCACCAGCGCGAAGAACACGTGCTCGGGCTCGATGTAGGTGGAGCCGAAGCTGCGCGCCACCTGGTAGGCGTCGAGCAGAGCGCGCTGCGTGGCCGCCGTGAGGGAGACCTGTGCCGCGGCCTGGTCCTCGGAGCTCTCCGCGGCGCCCTCGGCGGGCTCCGGCATGCGGGACTCCGCCGCCTGTGCGATCGCCTGCGGGTCTGCGCCGGTCGCAGCGACGTGCCGGCCGATCTGGTCGTGGTCCATCATCACCCGGACCAGGTGGAGCACATCGAGTTCTGCGTGGCCGTGCTCTGCCGCGAATCTGCCGGCGACCTCGAGCAGCGCATGCGTGCGCCGGGTGAGGAGGCGCGTGATGTCGATGGGACGGCGCGCCTGTCCCTGGCTCTGCATGAGCCGGGCCAGGAAGCTCTCGAACGAGTCGCCGCCCGCACCGGACGGACCGAAGAAGGTGGGCAATTCAGCCTCCCATTGAGTTGAGCGTATGTCACTCAAGTCAACACTCGGGAGCGCTGGATATTCCCGCCCGTCCGCAGATCCGTCGTTCCTGCCCGAGGCCGCCGTTCAGCACCGCTCCGGCGCTCAGCCGCCGCTCCCCCGCGGGAGCCGCGGCCGCGCGCCCGGCGGCTCAGGAGTCCAGCCGCCACGCCTCGACGGGAGCCACGGCCTCACCGTCTTCGTTGTAGGTGTAGAAGCCCGCGCCGTCCGCCCTGCCGGCGCGCCCCTGCTTGATGCCGCGCTCCTCGAGCAGATCCGCGAACTTCTGCAGGGTGGCGTCCTGCGGATTGTTCCGGATGATGTTCACCGCCACGTTGAAGCCCACCGTGTCGTAGATCTCGAAGGGGCCGTTGGGGGCGCCGGTGGCGACCTTCCAGGTCTTGTCGATGTCCTCGGGGCTCGCGACTCCGCCCGCGTACAGGTAGGCGCCGGCGTTGAGCAGCGGGATGAGGAGGCTGTTGAGCACGTAGCCCGGCGTCTCCTTCCGGATGGCGATGGGCTCGAGCGCGATCTCCGCGGCGAACTCCAGCACGGTGTCGAAGACCGCGTCGTCCGTCTGCTCCGTCCGCATCACCTCTCCGGTGTTGTGCAGCCAGACCATGTTGGCGAAATGGAGGGCGAGGAACTTGGCGGGGCGACCCGTCGAATCCGCGAAGTCGCTGGGGCGCAGCGAGGAGGAGTTCGTGGCGAAGATCGTCCGCTCCGGGGCCGCTTCGCCGATCTGCGACCAGACCTTCTTCTTCAGTTCGAGGTTTTCCGGGACGGCCTCGATGACGAGGTCCGCGTCCGCGACGGCCTCGGCGATGTCAGTGGTGGTGCGGATGGAGGCGATGGCCTCGTCGAAGCGCTTCTCGTCGAAGTCCGGCAGGTCGCGGCGGTAGAAGCCGCGCATCCACTCCCAGCGGTCCGGGAGCTTGGCGAGGAGTTCGTCCGAGATGTCGTAGCCCGTGACCTTCTTGCCGTTGTAGGCCGCCTGCATGATGATCTGGGAACCCAGGACCCCAGTGCCGAATACGGTGACGTTCGCGATGTCCGTCATGTGCGCTCCTCCGTGCTTCCGGCCGAATCAGCCTGTCCGCGGGAGTGCGGGCAGCGCCTCGGTCACCTGGCACAACGCACGGAGACCCCGCAGGATTTCCTGATGTGAGACACGGATCAGCCTTCCAGGAACAGCCCACGGTTCCGGCGGGTCAGTGCGAACGCGGCTGGTCCGCACCGGCGAGCAGATCCCAACCGAGTCGCTGTGCGGCCCGTCTGTCGAAGGTCACCACTCGCTCCACTCCGAACAGCTCCATCGAGCTGGCGATAAGAGCATCTCCGAAGTCGGCTCCCTGCTCCGCGAGGACGAGGGCACGCATCGCACCCTCACCATTGTCGAATTCCAGGGACTCCGTTTCCAGGAGGCGACGCATGATTCCCAGCCCTTCCTGCGGTGACAGCCCGAACGAACGCCGGAGCACCCAATACGTCTCCACGAGCGTGATCTGCGTGACGAATCCGGGAGCCTCACGAGAGAAGGACAGCAGCACTTCCGCCGCGACAGGCGACTGCGCCGCATCGTCCTGCAGAAGAGCCCGGAGAAGCACGTTGGTGTCCACTCCCGTCAACGGACGGCCGAGCGCGCTCACTCCCTCTCCCGCTGCTCCATGCCCTGCACACCACTGGCAGCCCAGCCGTCGGCAATCGCTTCATTCATCTCCTCGATCGTCATCGTCGGGCGATCCGGGTCGTGCAGGATACCGATGAGGTCCCGGACGCTCCCCGTCCGGGGAAACAGCCGATAGAGCCCTTCTCCCGCTCGGATGAACGCCACTTTCGAACCCGTGGTGAGATTGAGCTCGTCCCTGAGCTCCTTCGGCAGAGTGATCTGGCCCTTGCTGGTCACCGTCGCCTCAGACATCGGATCTCCTTTCAGAAGACACTCATATCTTACGATCGGCCTGCAGGTAAGGCAATGATGCGTGGAGCCGACGAATGCCGGCGAGGGCCGGCGAACCAGCATCATTCACCATCCGCCAGCAGCTCGCCAGGGTTCGCATGACCGAGAGTGCACGCTCAGCCGGCTCACCAGCTCAGCCTTCCAGGAACAGGCTCCGCAGGCGGGTGAGCTCGTCCTCGCTCAGACCCAGCCCCTCCCGCACATAGCCCTCGATGCCGCCGAACCGGGCGTCGGCCTCGGCGAGCGCCGTCACGAGGTACTCCTCCCGGACCCCCAGCACCGGCCGCAGCATCTCCGGACTGCCACCGGCCTCCGCGAACTGGTCGAAGACCGGCTGCAGCGCGGGCAGGAGGTCCGTGTTGGTGCGCAGGTAGTCGGCCATCACCGCATCAGGCTCCACTCCCAGCGTGAGCAGCAGCGAGGCCGCCGCCCATCCGGTGCGGTCCTTGCCCGTGGTGCAGTGCACGAGCGAGGCGGATCCGTCCGCCGCCAGCAGGCCGCGGAAATACCCGCTGTAGGCCTCGAGCGCGCTGGGCAGGGAGACGATGTCCCGGTACGCCTGCGCGAGGTGCTCGACCGCGCGCCCGCCGCCCAGGAACTCCTCCGCCTTCACCGCGTCCTCGAAGAACGTCGCCATCTGCGCGGGCGCGGTCTGCTGGGAGTCCCGCAGGACGTCGAGGGCGACTCGGTGTGCGCCTGCGGGCAGCCGGTCCGGCCTCTGCTCGCACTCCGGCGCCGTCCGCAGATCGAACACCGTGCGGATGCCCAGGCCCTGCAGCACGTCCAGACCATCCGCATCCACGCGGCTGAGATCCACGGACCGGTAGAGGATCCCTGCACGCACGCGCCTGCCGTCCGTGGTGCGGTGCCCGCCCAGATCGCGGAGGTTGGGCAGCGTGGGGATCACCGGCACTGCGGCGGAGGTGCCCGAGGCCCCAGCGGTGCCAACCGCGTCCGCTCCGGAAGCATCCCGGGCCCCAGCGGCCTCCCAGTCCTGCGTGCTCGTCGCGGCATCGTCTGCAGCCATGCTCACTGTCCTTCCCGCTGGTGGAGGATGCGCCCGGCGCCCACCACGAGTTCACGCGCAGGGCCCCGGACCAGCAGGTCCATGGGGTTCTCCGCGTCCGCCAGCACCACGTCGCCGCGGCCGCCCACCACCAGGTCGTGGTCGTCCCGGCCCACCGCCCACGCGCCGTCGCTGCTGGCCAGACGCACCACCTGGGTGAGGTCCTCGTCCCGCACCCAGCCCCCGGCACGGGAGAACTGCCAGGCGATGCCCATGATGTCACCGGTGCCGTAGGGGCTCCACAGATCGCGGATGCCGTCGGTGCCCAGCCCCAGGCGCACGCCCGCCTTCTCGAGCTCCCGCATGGGGAGCTGCTGTGCGCCCATGCGCGGCGGGGCGACCGTCGTCATCGACATGCCCAGTTCGCCCATGCGCGAGAGGAGTTCGCCTCGGCGGCCGGCGTCCACCTGTGCCACCGCGAAGCCGTGGGCGATGTTCACCTTCCCCTGGAGCCCGAACCGCTCCACCCGCTCGCAGACGAGCTCGATCTGGAAGACGCCCAGCTCAGCCGGATCGTGGAGGTGGATGTCCACGCCCGCCTCAGCCTCCCTCGCGATCTCCATGATGCCGTCGATCTGGCCCACGGGATCCCTGTCGATGGTGGCCGGGTCGAGGCCGCCGATGCTCTCCGCGCCGGCCTGCAGCGCGTCCTTCAGCAGGGACATCACACCCGGCCTGCGCAGCACGCCGTCCTGCGGGAAGGCCACGATCTGCAGCTCGAGCGCACCGGCATACTCCGCGGCCGCCTGCCGCACGGCCTCGATGCCGCGCAGGCCGAGCCCGAGGTCCACGTCCACGTGGCTCCGGATCGCCGTGGTCCCCTGCGCCACCATGCGCTCCAGCACGGTGCGGGTGATGCCCACACTGGGGATGCCCAGACCGTCGCGCTCCGCCCGTTCGTGCCGGATGCGGCCGTCCGTGCCCGGTTCGCCGCCGTAGGACTGCCACGGCAGCCCCCACCAGGACTTGTCCACGTGGGCGTGGGCGTTCACGAGGCCGGGGATCGCGAGGAGGCCGCGTCCGTCGATCTCCGGGACGGCCTCGGCGGAGGCGGGCACAGGGCCGGCGGGAGTGAGCGAGGCGATCCTGCCGTCCTCGATGAGGATGTCCTGGGCCGCGCCGCCCCAGGGACGGACGTTGCGGAGCAGGAGGCTGCCGCTCTGTGCAGAGCCGGAGGCGGCGGAGAAGCCGGCAGCGTGCGATGGGGTCTCAGCAGAACTCATACCTGCATCGTCGCACAGCTCACACTGCACGGCTCACACTGCACGCGCGGCCGCCGCATCGCCGCCCACCTGCGCGAAAGCTCAAAGCGCACACGCACCTGCACAGCGCTGACGAGCTTCCGCGCCGGCCGTTCAGCCGGATGCACGAAGGCTCGGGCTCGCCGTGCACGTGCACAGCAGGCCCGAGCCTTCGTGAACACCAGCGCCTCTCAGCGTCTGGGACACCAGCGCTTCGCAGCGCGAAGGGAGGGAGAGGAGATCAGTCCTCGTCCTCCTCGTCCTTCTTCTCCACGACCAGCGTCTCCGTGGTGAGCACGAGAGCCGCGATCGAGGCCGCGTTGCGCAGAGCGGAGCGGGTGACCTTGACCGGGTCGATGACGCCGGCGCCGATCAGGTCGCCGTACTCGCCGGTCGCGGCGTTGAAGCCCTGGCCGGGCTCCAGCTCTGCGACCTTGGAGACGACGACGTAGCCGTCCTCACCGGCGTTCTCCGCGATCCAGCGCAGCGGCTGGGCCACGCTGCGGCGGACGATGTTCACGCCCGTCGCCGCATCGCCGGTGAGCTCGAGGTCGTTGCCCTCGAGGACCTGGGCGGCGTGGATGAGCGCGGAACCGCCGCCCACCACGATGCCCTCCTCGATGGCCGCACGGGTCGCGGACACGGCGTCCTCGACACGGTGCTTGCGCTCCTTGAGCTCCACCTCGGTCGCGGCGCCCACCTTGATGACGGCCACGCCGCCGGCGAGCTTCGCGAGGCGCTCCTGGAGCTTCTCGCGGTCCCAGTCGGAGTCCGTGTTCTCCACCTCGGCGCGGATCTGCGCCACGCGGGCGGAGACCGCGGCCTCGTCGCCGGCACCGTCGACCACCGTGGTGGCGTCCTTGGTGACCGTGACGGTGCGCGCGGAGCCCAGCTGCTCGAGCGTGACCTGGTCGAGCTTCATGCCCATGTCCGGGGTCACGACCTCGCCGCCGGTGAGCGTCGCCAGGTCCTGCAGGATCGCCTTGCGGCGGTCGCCGAACCCGGGAGCCTTGACGGCCGCGACGTTGAGGATGCCGCGGATCTTGTTGACCACGAGCGTGGAGAGCGCCTCACCCTCGATGTCCTCGGCGACGATGAACAGCGGCTTGCCGGCCTGCTGCACCTTCTCCAGCACCGGGAGCAGATCCTGGATGTTGGAGATCTTGCCCTGGTTGATGAGGATGTACGGGTTCTCCAGGACGGCCTCCTGGCGATCCTGGTCCGTCACGAAGTAGGGCGACAGGAAGCCCTTGTCGAACTGCATGCCCTCGGTGAACTCGAGCTCCACCGAGGAGGCCTGCGACTCGTCGATCGTGATGACGCCGTCCTTGCCCACCTTCTCGAAGGCCTCGGCGATGAGCTCGCCGATCTCCTGCGACTGTGCGGACAGGGCTGCGACGAACGCGATCTCCTTGGAGCCGTCCACCTCGCGGGCGATCTCACGGAGCCGGCCCTCGACGGCGTCGACGGCCTTCTCGATGCCGGCCTTGAGCTGACCGGGAGCGGCGCCCGCGGCCACGTTGCGCAGACCCTCCTGGACCAGCGCCTGGGCCAGGACCGTGGCGGTGGTGGTGCCGTCGCCGGCCACGTCGTTGGTCTTGGTGGCGACTTCCTTGGCCAGCTGCGCGCCGAGGTTCTCGTACGGGTCGTTCAGCTCCACCTCACGGGCGATGGTCACGCCGTCGTTCGTGATGGTGGGTGCGCCCCATGCCTTGTCGAGGACGACGTTGCGGCCGCGGGGCCCCAGGGTCACCTTGACGGTGTCCGCGAGGACGTTGACGCCGCGCTCGAGGGCCTTGCGCGCCTCATCGTCGAACTGCAGGGTCTTTGCCATTCTTCACTTCCCCTTCGTATGCGTTGGTCCTGCGACGGTGCCGCGCCGCTCATGGGCGGGGCGGTGCGTCAGCGAGGAAGTGGTCAGGAGATGACTGCGAGGACGTCGCGCGCGGAGAGCACGAGGAACTCCTCGCCGCCGTACTTGAGCTCGGTGCCGCCGTACTTGGAGTAGACGACCTTGTCGCCCTCCTTGACGTCCAGCGGGATGCGAGAGCCGTTGTCAGCGACGCGGCCGGGGCCCACTGCCACGACCTCACCCTCCTGCGGCTTCTCCTTGGCGGTGTCGGGGATGACCAGGCCCGAGGCCGTGGTCTGCTCTGCCTCGACCTGGCGGATGACGATGCGATCCTCGAGCGGCTTGATGGAGACCGACATGTGCGGACACTCTCCTTATGACGAAGGTTTGTCTTGTCGTCGTGCGACAGTGAGCCTCAGGTCGCGGTGGTCCGCGATGCGCTGCCCGTCGTCGCGGGTGCCAGGCAGCAGGCCGGTGTCGCACAGTTAGCACTCACATGGTGCGTGTGCCAACTCGACTCTAGTGACGGCCTGGCACTCGCGCAACTCGAGTGCCAATCCTTCGCCCCGGTTCCGGGAACTCCCAGGAAACGCGGAGAGCCCCGCGCGCCGCGGGCCCGCCCCACCCCCCACCCGCGCGGCGGGCACCCCCCCACACAGGGGCGCCCCCCCCGCGCCCGGCACCAGCCGCCGCG